>NZ_JBHFMW010000024.1:0-417833 GCF_041929505.1 Aeromonas sp. MdU4
GCGGCAAAACGCGTGGGGGCGGGTGGTGAGGGTGACTGGGCGGGAGCCACCTTCGGGGCGCGCCACCGTGGCCCTTACCGCGATGGCGGGGATCTCGAACTGGCCGGATTGCTGGGGATAGAGGGTCAGCTCCCAGCGCTGGTGCGACCAGGTCTCCCCGTTTTGCCGCTGGGTGAAGTTGGTGGCCAGCTCGCTGCGTTGTTTGACCATCACTCCCGGCAGTTCAAACTGGCCGATGCGGGTCCCTGCGGTAAACCAGCGGTTGGTGGCCAGCTCCAGATAGAGGGTGATCTGCTGGTTGACGGCATAGGGGCGGTTCTCCTCCCCTTGGTCTTTGAGCCAGCTTTTGAGGGTCACCTGAGTGGCTTCAGTGGCTTCGGCAGCCTGGGTCATCACGGGCGGCACTCCGACCCAGAGCAGGATGGCGGTTGCCACACATCTGCGCAGCCAGTGGCGGCGTTTAGGGGGCCGATTGCACATGGACGGGCTCCTGGTTGGTTGCATGATGAGGATGCACGGCTGTGCCAGCTTGCTGTGCTTGGAGCTGGAGGCGGAATTTGGCTTGCAGGAAGTCACCGGGGTCGGCTTCGACCCGGCGCAGCCACTTCTCGGCTTGCGCCGGATTGGCCAGGATCTGGTCGGCAGTCAGGGTCTCCCGCGCCATCAGTGCCGAGACCACGGTCTCTTCGGCCCCTTCGGCACTGCGTGGTTGGTCTTCCGGCAGCTCCCGCGAGTGATCCGGCCCGTCCGGCGTGCCGGTATGGCTCTGGCTGGTGCGATTGATCTCGTCGACGATGCCGCACATTACCCGATAGTTGTGGGCGGCTGATTGACGCACATTCAGATCATGCGCATCGGCAGCCAGCTGCCGGAACAGCCGACGGGCCGCCAGATACTCTCGCTGTCTGGCAAGGGCATTGCCTGCATAGAGCAGCCCCAGCTCGGAATCGGCTTGCAAGAAGGCAGACTGGGCCAGCGCAAACTCGGCGCCATAGTAGTAGGCGACCCCCTGGTAGAAGGGGTCTTCATAGCGTTTGGCCGCCTCCAGATAGTCACCCCGCTGGAAGTACCACTGCCCCTGCTGATCCGGGGTGAGCCAGAGATCGAGCCACTGCTGTTGCAGCGCTTTGACCCAGTGATGGGGGGGCGGCATGTCGGGCTCAGCGGAGGGCAGCGAAAGGGGGGTGGCCTGCACGGCTGCGCTTTGCAGCAGGCAGAGGCCGACGGCCATGATCATGCTCCACTGCACCAGCCACCCCTTGCGAAACCAGAGCAGCAGCAGGGCGACCACCGGAAAGAGCAGGTAGTAGCCCATGTCCTGCCAGGGCATCAGGGAGTCGCTGTGGATCTGAAAGTGGCGTGCAATCGCCCGGTTGATGCTCGCAACATCGTCATTATCCACCGTCATGGTGAGCAGGGTGGCATCGCTTTCGCTGGCCAGCCGCCGCAGTGAGGCGAGCGCCAGCGGGCGTTTGCCACTCAGTGCGGGATCGCCAGCGGCCAGGATCAGCAACTGATGGGATTGGCTGCGAAAGTAGTCGGCCAGTGGTGCAATGGCGGATGGCGTGATGCCATCGCTGATCAGCAAGACGGTGCTGCCTTGCTCATCGGCCAGCAGCTCGGTGAGCAGCGGGATCACCTGTTCGGTGTGTTTGCCCGCTTTGGGCATGATGTCGGGGGTGATGGCCGCGAGAAAAGGGGCGAACACGGCGCTGTCGCGAGTCAGCGGCATGGCGGTATGGGCTGAGCCCGCAAATACCACCAGTCCGCTACGCCCGCCGTCGCGGGTGGCCAGCAGGTCGCTGACCTTCTGTTTGGCCCGCGCCAGCCGGTTGGGGGCAATATCCTCTTCCAGCATGGAGTCGCTGTTATCCAGCAGGATCAGCAAAGCGCCCTGATCTTCACCAAAGGGGGAGGGCTCGCGGTTCCAGGTCGGGCCTGCGCAGATCAGAATAGCGAGTCCCATCAGCAGGGCCAGCACCTTGAGGGGCAGGTTCTTTTTCCATCCGGTTTCTCCCAGCGTCAAGGCCTTGCGCAGATGGGGTGGCAGTCGTTGCTGCCAGTTGCTGGCCTCATCCATGCGCCAGCGCAGCACCATGATGGCGGCAAGAGGCAGCAAGGCCAGCAGCCACCAGGGGCGCAGGAAGTGGGCATTCAGCCAGAGCTGTTGCCAGAACAGGGTATCAATCATGGGTTGTCTCGTGGCGTGCAGGGCGCAGGCGATAGCGCTTGAGGGTCAACAGGGAAAAGAGCGCGAGATAGAGGCCGACGCTGGCGGCGATCAGGTAGTGGTGCAGGCTCTCGCGGGTCTGAAAACGGGTACTTTCGTAGCGTTGTGGCTCCAGCTCCGCGATCAGCTGATAGGCCTGTGCCAGTGCTGCCTGATCGAGGGCTTGAAACAGCTGACCGCCGGTCAGGGTTGCCAGTTGTTGCAAGGTATCGAGATCGAGCGCCTGTTCGCCGACGGTCGCCGGATCGCCCATGGCAATGGTGTGCAGCCGCACCCCGTTGACCGCGGCCACCCGGGCCGCATCCCGTGGGCTGACAAAACTGCCGGTGTCGTTGCCGTCGGTGAGAATGATGGCGACTTTTTCCCGGGTACTCCTGCCGTGCTCTTCGGCGCGATCACTTTGGTTGAACACCTTGATGGCCAGGCCAATGGCATCCCCCAGATGGGTGCTCTGGCCTGCCATGGCAACGTCTGTCTCTTGCAGCAGGGTTTGCCAGGTGTCGAGATCGGCGGTAAAGGGGGCCTGGATAAATGCGGCATCCCCAAACAGGATGAGCCCGAGCCGATCGCCATGGCGTTGGGCGGCAAACCGGGTCAATACGGCTTTGGCCGCGTCGAGTCGACTGATCGGCTTGCCGGGGTCGGGGGAGAAGTCGGTTTCAGCCATCGAGCCGGAGAGATCCAGCACGATCATCACATCTCGCCCGAACCGCTCACGCACCTGGGGTGGGCCATAGATAGTCGGTTTGGCCAGCGCCAGCACTGCCAGCAACCAGACGATGATCAGCGCAATGCGCTGCCACCAGCTGGCGGTCAGCTGGGTCGCCCCCTCTCGCGGCGACTCGTCCAGCAGGCTGATCAGCAGGTCGAAAAATGGCACCTTGATGGCACTTTGCCGGGTGCGATAAGCCGGAATAAGGCGAAAAACCAGCAAAGGCAGAGGCAACAGCCACAAACAGTGAGGGTGAGCAAACTCGAAACCGGCATCAAGCATGACGAGCCTCCACCGCCAGCGTCGTGCTTGGACACGGGGCCTGATGATGTTGCAACCAGTCGCTGCACAGGGAGACAAGGCAGAGCTGATCACTAACACTCAGCACCACCTGATCACACACCAGCGACACCAGCCAGCGCTCTCCCAGTTCGGTGGCAAAGCGGGGCTGACGATCCGCCATGGCACTGTCGAGAGTCTGCAGCAACGCCAGGCCAAACAGGTTGGCACAGGGAGGTGAAAGGTGCTGCAACACCTCCTTGATGATACGAAACAGCGTCAGATTGGCTCCGGCGTCAGACCAGTTGATGGCCCGCAATGCCGCCAGTGCCTCGCGCCGGTAGCGCTGCTGCCACCAGATCTGCACCCTGTGATAGATCCAGAGCAGCACCAGCGATCCCAGAAGCAGCGCCAGCAGCAGCCAGCCTGCTGTCTGGGGTTGCCAACTGATGGCTTCAGGTACGGCCACATCGTGCAGGTCACGCAACATATAGGTGCCGGGCGGGGTGTGGTTCATCGGCGGTGTCCTCCCAATGCGGTGGTGAGATGAGCAAGGTGATGGCCACTGGTGTCGAGGGTGATAAGGGGCAACCCCTTGAGGGCCATCAAGCGCAGTAGTTGATCTTTTTTTAGCTGTTGCTGGTGGGCCAACCCCTGATCCAGCAAGGAGAGCTGATGGGGGGCGATATGGAGCTGATACTGACCATCTCCGACGACCCAGGGGGAAGTGGCCGCAGTCGAGAGTGTCGATTCGAGAGGGTCGGCGATGTGCAGGGCCAGCACATCGTTGTGCTGCTGCAAGTAACCGAGTCGGGTCAGTTCAGCCTCGGTCACCCCTGCCCAGTCGCTGAGCACGATCAGGGTGGCATTTTTCAGCTTGAGGCGTCCCAGCATGGCCAACAGTGGCGCCAGTCCGGTGGCATCGCTGTCGCGACTGGTGACCGAGAGGGCGTGATTGGCTGCGCAGAGCTGGCGCAGGTTGGCGAGCCAGTGGGTGCGGGAGCGTTGGCCTCGCAGCCACGCCACGCCGTTGCAGTGCATGATGGCAAGCCCGACCCGATCACTCTCCTTGAGCACTTGCCAGCCGAGCAGGGCGGCGGCCTCGGCAGCGACCACCGATTTCATCACCTCTACCGAAGAGAAGAACATGCTGCTGCGCTGATCAACGCAGAGGATCACGTGGCGATCTTTCTCTTCGCTGTAGCTGCGCACATGGGGACGACCGGTGCGCAGTGTCACTTTCCAGTCCAGGGTGCGAATGTCATCTCCCTGTTGGTAATGACGAAGCTCTTCGAAGTTGAGCCCCCGGCCACGAAAACGGGATTGATGGCGGCCAGACAGCACGCTGCCACTGTTGCGGTGCGGCAGCAGTGAGCATTGTCCAGCCCGTTGCTGCAGCCTGATCAGTTGCTGGTAATCGCAGTGGATACGGGGATCGGCGCTGGGACCATGGTGGTTAAGGTGCAAGGTGCGATGGTCCAACAGATGGTGGTTCAAGTTCATCTGCCGATTTACCCGATGGCGACATGGTCGAGCAGGGCCATCACCACCTGCTGATGATCCACCCCGTCTGCCAAAGCGTCATAGCTCAGGGTAACGCGGTGGCCCAACACGCTGGGCACCATGGCTCGCACATCATCGGGCCGCACGTGGTTGCGCCCTTGCAGCCAGGCGTAGGCGCGGGCGCACTTGTCCAGCGCGATGGAGGCGCGGGGGCTGGCACCAAGGGCGATCCAGCGTGGCAACTGGGTGGTCGCATAACGCTCGGGATGGCGGGTCGCCATCACCAGCGCCACTATGTAGTGCTCGACCAGGGGCGAGACGGTCATGGTCGAGAGCGCTGCGCGAGCTTGCAGGATCACATCGGGGGAGAGGGGGATAACCCTTTGGTCTTGCTGGCGCTGGCAGCACTCCTCCCCACGAACCAGACGGATGATGGCCAGTTCGGCTTCATCATCGGGGTAACAGACGGTGACCTTGAGGGTGAAGCGGTCCATCTGGGCCTCTGGCAGGGGGTAGGTGCCCTCCTGTTCGATCGGGTTCTGAGTGGCCAGCACCATAAAGAGCTCGGGCAGGCGATGACTGGTGTCACCGACAGTGACGGTCCCCTCCGCCATCGCTTCCAGCAGGGCAGCCTGCACCTTGGCGGGGGCGCGGTTTACTTCATCAGCCAGCACGATGCTGTTGAAGATGGGGCCGGGCTGGAAGCGAAGCTGGTGGGAGCCCTCATGTTCCTGATACAGCTCGGTGCCGGTCACATCGGACGGGAGCAGATCGGGGGTGAACTGAATGCGGCCGAAACTGGCATTGAGGGTTTCGGCCAGCGCCTTGACCGAACGGGTCTTGGCTGTTCCGGGTACCCCCTCAAGCAGTACATGACCATTGGTCAGCAGACCGATGACCAGGGCACGGATCACATGGGACTGGCCGATCACCTGTTGACCAACCTGTTCAATGAGTTGAGAGAGCTGTTGTTGCAAGGGGTTCATAGCAGTTTCCGCAGGTGACATGTTCGGGGCGATATGGCGGGCGATGAGGCCCGTGGTTTTCACTTTCCGCACGACTCGGTGGAGCTGTGCGGAAAGTGAAAACGCCCACCAATAAATTGATGGGCGTAGGTGTGCACACCTTATTTGCTGGTGGCGACTTTTTGTTTGAGCGCATCCAGCTCAGCCAGCTTGCCCTGCAGCATCAGGGTTTGGGCGCTGATGTTGGCCGGGTTCATCTGGAAGCTCTGCTGCATCGGGTACTGGGGCAGGGTATCGAAGAACTCCTTCAGGATCCCCTGTACCGGTACGAACAGCCACATGTTGTCCGCCATCCAGCGCAGGTACATGCCTGACTCGTGCGGTGCCTTCTCGAACGGATCGGCGCGCAGGTTGATGATTTGCGGCCAGTTCGGCGTGACGCGGACGGCATCGGAGATGTTGCCCTGCATGGTGGCGAAGTTCAGCTTGAAGTCATTCCAGCGCACGGCATTCAGCTCGCCGTTGGCAGTGAAATAGAGCATGGATTCGCGCGGTGCTTTATCACTCTTGCCCGAGAGATAAGGCATGAAGTTATAGCCGTCCAGATGCACTCGCCACTCTTTGCCGTTGGCCTTGTAGCCCTTGGCCAGCTTCTCTTTGACATCCGGTACACCAGCGGCCGCCAGCAGGGTTGGCATCCAGTCCTGGTGCGCCATCATGGCGTTGACCTTGCTGCCCGGCTTGATGACTCCCGGCCAGCGAACCAGCTGAGGTACGCGCATGCCACCTTCCCACGTGGTGCCTTTCTCGCCATGGAACGGGGTGGTGCCGCCATCGGGCCAGGTGGCTGTTTCTGCACCGTTATCGGTGGTGTAGATCACGATGGTGTTGTTGGCAACGCCCAGTTCATCCAGCTTGTTGAGCAGGATACCTACGTGGTCATCATGCTCCAGCATACCGTCGGCATAGATGCTGATGCCGGATTTGCCCTGATACTTCTCTTGCAGGCGGGTCCAGACGTGCATGCGGGTGGCATTGTGCCAGATGAAGAAGGGCTTTTTGGCCTTGACCGCTTTCTCCATAAACGCCAGCGAAGAGTCGAGGAACTCCTCGTCAGCATGCTCCATACGCTTGCGTGTCATGGGGCCGGTATCTTCGATCTTGCCGTCGGCAGAGGCTTTGATCACGCCGCGTGGG
Source organism: Aeromonas sp. MdU4 (assembly GCF_041929505.1). Taxonomy (NCBI): domain Bacteria; kingdom Pseudomonadati; phylum Pseudomonadota; class Gammaproteobacteria; order Aeromonadales; family Aeromonadaceae; genus Aeromonas; species Aeromonas sp. MdU4. The sequence continues at coordinate 6,887 of NZ_JBHFMW010000024.1, forward strand.
CCGAACTTCTTCTTGAACTCCGGATCTTTCGGGTAGTAGTAAGTTTCCGGCTCTTCTTCGGCATTCAAGTGGTAGAGGTTGCCAAAGAACTCATCGAAACCGTGCTTGGTCGGCAAGTGCTGGTCACGGTCACCCAGGTGGTTTTTACCGAACTGGGCAGTCATGTAACCCTGCTCCTTGAGCAGATCTCCCAGGGTCGGGGCCCAGTCAGGGATCCCTTGCGGGGAACCAGGCATGCCGATGGTGAGCAGACCGGTACGGAACGGCTCTTCGCCAGTAATAAAGGCGGCACGACCGGCGGTGCAGGATTGCTGGCCGTAGTGATCGGTAAAGATCGCACCTTCGCTGGCGATCCTGTCCAGGTTAGGGGTCTGGTAGCCCATCATGCCCTGGTTGTAGGCACTGATGTTCCAGTAGCCGACATCGTCACCCATAATCGCAAGAATGTTGGGTTTGGCGGCTGCGGTGGCACTACCAGCCGTGGCCATTAATGCAAGGCTCATTGCTATTTTGTTTAAATGAATGGCCATTATTGGCTTCACTCCTAATCTGATTTGAATCAAGTACAAAAAACGAGGATTAAACGTTGCTGAGGAGCGAGGAGCATTGCGCGGCAATTCTTTGATCACCTTGACCCGCAAATAACGGGATGATGTCAGTTCTGTGACATAACTCCCCGTTTCCATCAAACAGCTTGCAACAGCGTCACTTTATTGAGCCGTGCTAACCTTGTCGCCTTATAGCCAATATAACCTGAGGTTATCCGGTGCATTTTTATCCCGGCCCGTTCGGGGTGATTGAAAGCAGAGCACTGCAGAGGCGGGGCGCCAGAATCAACACAGTGCCGTGCGCATTGGCTCAGCCGCTGGTGTGTGATGTTGATAGGGTGATTGGGTTCACATATTCGAAAAAATTGGGTGTATTGGAAAAATGTCGCTATGGGGAGAGATGGGTGTGACTATTTTGTTGTCATCGCTAACGGCAGTTTATGTTGTGATGACCATCACCCGATGGTGAATTGCTTAATGTTCAGGATAGTGTTTCTCAGGTGATACCCAGGACTTTCAAATGGTGCCACCCTTTTTAATTAGATTGTAAATAGACCTAACAAGGTATTTCACTCCAATATTCACCAATCATATTTAGTTGGTAAATTATTTACACCTCAATCACTGAGTTATAACAATTATCATGTTTTTCTCAAATTGAGTCACCCTGCGGGTTGGGTAAACCACTATATGTTGATAGCAAAATCTGTGACAGGAGCACATTTATTATCGTCAGGCTATGGTAACAATAACGAATGATGTACATAGGCAGATTAGCTACGACGATATTAATGAAGCGTGTTTTAGTTGCCTTGAAAGTATATTTTACGATAACTAACAAAACGGAAAAGCCACCATGTATCAGAGTCATGAACATTATCTGAAGCGCGCAATTGTTATTTCCAGAGAGGCCCGCGCGGCAGGCAATACGCCATTCGGTGCTATCTTGGTCGATCAGTATGGAAATATTGTCTTGGAGCAAGGCAATATCGAAATTACGGCCAAACGCTGTACCGGTCATGCGGAGTGCACACTTGCTGATCGTGCCTCTCACGAATTTACCAAAGAATTTTTATGGAACTGCACGCTGTATACCACCGCAGAACCGTGCTCAATGTGCTCAGGGGCCATCTACTGGGCCAATATTGGCCGAGTGGTGTTTGCCATGACAGAGCGCCGCTTGCTGGCGTTAACCGGCAGCAATGAACAAAATCCAACTTTTGACTTGCCTTGTCGCGAAATTTTCGCCAAAGGACAAAAGGAGATTGAAGTGATCGGCCCGTTCCCCGATTTAGAAGCCGAGGCAGCAGAAGTGCACCGTGGTTATTGGAATTAAAGCGTAGCACCAGTTCCTGTTATTAATATCGTGCGGCGTTTCCATCCGTTATAGCAACTTGGTAACAGCGTTTTACCTCATGTAGTGGCGCAGATTGTGCCACTGCAATTTAGCTCGTGCAAACGAGGACGGAGAATTACCATGAGTAGCCACAGTGTCGCTCTGAACAATACCGATGAATTTGCCCCTTTCAATGAAAAAGTATCGAAGGGGCGTATGCTGATCTTGGGTTTTCAACACGTACTAACCATGATGCCAGTGTCGGTTTCTGTGCCGCTGATCTTGGGGAGTGCACTGGAGCTGGATACCCGTACTACCAGTTATCTGGTATCGGCCACCCTCTTTACTACGGGAATTACGGTGTTATTGCAGACCTTTGGTTTAGGTCGGCTGTTCGGATCGCGTTTGCCCTTGATGTTCGGCGCGTCATTTGCACCCTTGGGTATCATGATACTGTTGGGTAAACAGTACGGTTTACCAATGGTATTTGGTGCAGTGATCGGCTCGGCTGTTCTGATGGCTGTCATCTCCTGTTTCTTGCACAAGCTGCTGCGTTTTATGCCACCAGTTGTTAGCGGGTCATTCGTTACCTTTATTGGTATCAGCCTTGCTCCTGCTGCCTTTACTGATCTGGCTGGGGGGGCGGGGCATGCCGATTTTGGATCCCCCCGCAATTTCGCGCTTGGCTTGGTGGTGATGGCAATCATCCTGCTAATCAGTCGCTATGGGCGTGGGATTGTGAAATCCATTTCGTTGTTGATTGGTCTGCTTATCGGCTCTCTGATCAGTTGGCCGATGGGCTTGATTGATTTCACCCCACTGCAACAGGTACCGGTTATCGAAATAATCACTCCGTTTCATTTCGGCGCACCGCAGTTTGCTTTAGCCCCTATTTTGATGATGACAGTCTTCTGTTTCGTCAACTTGCTGCAATGCTTGGGAGGGGTATCTGTACTGGATGACATCAACGGTCTGGAGACCAGTCATCGTCTGCAAATTCGCATGATCCGAGCGCAGGTTCTGGGTCAAGCGATTGCTGGTTGCTTTAACTCCGGCGCCTCAACGGTATTTAAAGAGAATATCGGCCTGTTCAAGCTGTCTGGCTTACAAAGCCGTTCGTTGCTGCTTATGGCGGCGGTAATGATGATGCTGCTCAGTATTTTTCCGCAGATTTCGACCGCATTCACGTTAATCCCGAAACCCGTGCTTGGGGGGGCCATGGTAATACTGTTTGGGATTATCTTGGCCGCCGGGATCTCCATCCTTTCCAAGGTGGTCCATAAAGCGTCCAATTTCACCATAATCGGGACCAGCTTGTCGGCGGGAATTGGTGCAGAGTTTGCCAAAGGGGCATTCCAGCAGTTTCCGGAGTTGCTGTCGATGTTGCTCAGTAATGGACTATTCGTAGTCAGTTTCACTGCCATTGTACTCAACATTGTGCTTAATCGTGAAAGCACGCTGTTGGTAAAAAAGTCGATAACGCAAGAGCAACCGGCGTGATGAGAGAGCTTGAGCAAGGTGATGAGTGGACTGGTTGATAACACTGGTAACAGGGCGCTACATGTGGTTGCGTTCTGTTGCGGTAATCCATCACGCTTCATGAAACGTGCACGTAATCTTGGCCCGCGTGGGCACCGTATAAAGTGGGGCATGCTTGAGATAAAGCAGACATGAATGCGAAGAAGCCCAGTCAAAGACTGGGCTTGAGGCAGAGACGACAGCTTAATTTCGGTACAAAATCAGACGTTGTCTCACTTATACATGAGAGGAGTGCCAGCGCCTATAACAGCATTATCATGGCAACTCCTGTTCCTGAATACATCACCTCGTTATCGTCGTTTTGGAACGAGCCTGTTATTTCGTTGGTTTAACCGCAAGATCTTCAACCAATACGGCAAATTCAATAGTGGTGATCTTGCTGTTGCCTTTGTTTATAAATTCAATAATCCCCTTGCTTGCGGATTTGTTGTTGTTTGGTGGCAGCAAACCTTTAAAGGTAGATTGGGGATCACTTTGTCCGGTCATCCATATACTCACATTGCACCCTTTGCCCCATAGCATGAGGCTCTGGATACTCTCACCCCCCAGCACAAAGCTTGGTGGTGTGAAGGGATCAACTTGGGGAGGCAGCGCTGAGGAATAGAGGGCACGGCATGGTGCAGGAATGATGCTGCTTGCAGCGCGCGCATCAACAACAAACTTGCTGCCACTTACCCCGAGTGAAAAAGTGGTAGAGGGGGACACCCAATTCCCCGATGTATGAAAGGCAAAGGGGCTGGCTTGATTGAAGGCAAAATATTCGCTATCCAGTCTTGTTGTGGCCCCTTGTGCCATTGTCGCAACAAAAACACCCAATACACCAGTCAGTAATTTAAAACGCATAATCTCCTCCGATTTTATGTCTACACGGGTAGCTGTGAAAAATGGTGGTCGCACTTTAGGGTATTGCCGCGCTATCCGTCACGCCTTAGCTAACTATTTTTTCGTGAAAAATTGTAAGAATTAAATGCTTAACAATCTATTAGCGTTTAGATGTGCCAGTAAGCGACTTTTTTACTGTAAAGCAACGGCGTTACATTGATAATGTCTGTCTTTTCAGACGGTTATGTTCCTGTTGGAAAACAGTTGAGATGCACTATCAGCAGCGAACGGACAGGCATCATCGCAGGTAACGGTGGTGACTTGCATTAAGCCAAATGTGCTGCAGAGTGGGTTATTTTGATTGTTTTGGCGAAGTCTCATCCCATGTATGTGGTATCACAGTGGACTTTCGGGCCTTTTACTCGGTGTGGGCCATTATTTTTCAGCAGAGTGATGGCGTAAAAATGAGGGCTATTGACTAAATTGATAAGTAGTGAGGAGTAAAACGGCTCCTCTTGCACATAACAAAGCAGCATGGGACAGGGATCATGAACAGAGTGCAGGGAACCAGTTTGTTCTCGTTGCAGGTGGATCTTCGGCAGGTGGTGTATGCCCTGTCAGCGTCGCTGGATCTTGTGGGCATTGGTGATGTTGCCCACGGTAAACGAGTGGGAATTATGGCTGCTGAGTGCAGTCGCGTCTTGGGGATGGATGAGACCGAGCGTCGCCTGCTGTTTGAGTTGGGGGTGCTGCACGATATCGGTGTGTCATCCACTACGACCCATCACCATCTGGTCAGCGAGTTTGACTGGGAGTCTTCCCAACTTCACTGTGAGGTGGGGTATCAATTGCTCAAGGATTTTCGCTTGCTGGCTCCGCTTGCTCTCCCTATCCGCTATCACCATACCCATTGGCATCTCTTGCGTGAGATGACTGAGGTGGATCCCAAGGTGGCTCGCCAGGCAAATCTCATCTTTCTGGTCGATCGTTGTGACGCGCTGGCGGCTCCTTACTATGGCGATGGTTCACTGCTGATGCACACTGGTGACATTAGGCAGCGGCTGCAAGCGTGCAGCGGTGAATTTTTTGCTCCCGAACTGGTCGAGGCATTTCTTGCCACTTCTCGCTCGGAAGCGTTCTGGTTGCAACTGGAAGCTCGCGCTATCAATGACTACATGCTGGAGATGCAGCAGCAGCGGGAGCCCTGCATTACCACCAATGGTGAGCTGAAAGCGTTGGCCCGGATCTTCTCTGGTATCGTCGATGCCAAAAGTCCATTCACTATGACGCACTCACTTGGGGTAAGCCGGCTGTCACGCATACTGGCTGAACGGATGGGGGTTAGTGCCGTCCACTGCGATATGCTGGAGATTGCCGGGCTGTTACATGACTTGGGCAAACTCAGGGTGCCCGACGAAATTCTGGATAAACCCGGTAGTTTGACGCGAGAAGAGCGAGCCGTCATCAATACCCACAGCTTCGAGACCTACCAGATCCTGCGCCATATCGAGGGTTTTGAGGAGATTGCCTGCTGGGCTGCCTATCACCATGAAGAGCCGGATGGAGAGGGTTATCCATTCCATCTGCCAGCGTCGGCCATGGTACTGGAAGCACGGATCCTGCGGGTCGCCGATATTTTTCAGGCCATGGTGCAGAATCGACCTTACCGTCAGGGACTTCCCGCCAGTCAGGCGCTGGCGTTTATGCAGCAGTTGGCGGAACAGGGGCGGGTCGATCCTGCGGTGGTGTCAGTGCTGGCTGACCACTTGCCACAGATGATGCGAGCCGCTGTTCCCACCAGTGAAGAGGAATATTCATGCTGTTAATGCGTCGTCGGCCGCTCAACGCGCCGACTATGCTTGGAATAATCGGCATATGGATCGCCGATATCAGTGAGCAGGGCGACAGTGGGGAGAGCTACATGGAATCGCTAAAAGCCAAGGATTATATGCAAAGCAGGCCCATTACATTTAAAGCGGAGATGATGGTACAAGCGGCCGTTGAGAAATTTTTGAACAGTCATCAATTGGGTGGCCCGGTGGTTGATGACAAGGGACATTTGATCGGTTGGATATCTGAACAGGATTGCATTGCCGTAATGCTCAAGGAAGCGTACCACTGCGAACAGGTCGCACAGGTCAAGGATGTGATGCGCAAAGAGGTGCTGACGGTGGGGCCAGAGACCAGCATCCTGACTTTGGCTGAGATGATGATGGGGCAAAAGCCAAAGATCTATCCGGTGGTAGAGGAGGGAAGGTTGCTCGGGGTGATTAATCGTCACAACGTGATGCAGGCTATCCACGCCCAGATCACTACATGTTTTGTCCATAGCCACGGCTGAGTGTTACGCTCTGGTGTGTTGAGGCAGGCCAATGGCCTGCTTCGTTATTTTGGGGCGCGGCAGGGTCGCTAATCTGGTACTTTCTATGAAGCAAAGGGCCTCCTCGCATGTCCCGTCTCTTATGTTAAGGCTTGCACCTCTCCTCCTCGCTCTTTAGGATCACCCCAGCTATCGATATGGCCCCTACTGTTGGGCACTCTTTTAAGGAATTCGTACCTTGTCTCTCTCTATCGAGGCGCTGCGCCGCCGTCTCTCTGCCTGCATGAATCTCGACGCCCGCCGTCTCTCCAGTCGTCTGCACGGGGTCAAAAAGCTGCCTGAAGGTAAACAGGCAGCCGTGCTTGAGACCATTTCAGCTGACTTGATCGCCGCCGAACAGCGCTATCAGTCCCGTCTGGCTGGCGTGCCCAAGGTGACTTATCCGGACAACCTGCCGGTCAGCCAGAAGCAGGCGGAGATCGCCAAGGCGATCAGCGAGCATCAGGTGGTGATCATCGCTGGTGAAACCGGCTCGGGCAAAACCACCCAGATCCCCAAGATCTGTCTGGCACTCGGACGCGGGGTGAAGGGTTTTATCGGCCACACCCAGCCGCGCCGTCTTGCGGCTCGCACCGTGGCGGCCCGTATTGCCGAGGAGATGGAGTCCGAGCTCGGCCACTACGTGGGCTACAAGGTGCGCTTTACCGATCAGGTGAGCGAGCAGACCCACATCAAGCTGATGACCGACGGTATCCTGCTGGCCGAGATCCAGAACGACCGGATGCTCACCCAATACGACACCATCATCATTGATGAGGCCCACGAACGCAGCCTCAACATTGACTTCATTCTGGGCTATCTCAAGCAGTTGTTGCCAAGGCGCCCCGATCTCAAGGTGATCATCACCTCGGCTACTATCGACCCCCAGCGCTTCTCCCGCCATTTCAACAAGGCGCCGGTGATCGAGGTCTCCGGTCGCACCTATCCGGTGGAGGTGCGCTACCGTCCGCTCACCAGTGATAAAAGTGAAGGGCTTGAGGAGCGCGACGAGCTGCAGGGGATCTTCGATGCGGTGGAAGAGCTGGCCTGCGAGGGGCTTGGGGATATCCTCATCTTCATGAACGGCGAGCGGGAGATCCGCGATACCGCCGATGCCCTGCGCAAGCTCAACCTGCGCGATACCGAGGTGTTGCCGCTCTACGCCCGCCTCTCCAACGCCGAACAGAACAAGGTGTTCCAGCAACACGCCGGTCGGCGCATCGTGCTGGCCACCAACGTGGCGGAGACCTCGCTGACGGTGCCGGGCATTCGCTATGTCATCGATCCGGGTACTGCCCGCATCAGCCGCTACTCCTGGCGCACCAAGGTGCAGCGCTTGCCCATCGAGCCGGTCTCCCAAGCCAGCGCCAACCAGCGTAAAGGTCGCTGCGGCCGGGTGGCGGACGGTATCTGTATCCGTCTCTACTCGGAGGAAGACTTCAACGGCCGTCCGGCCTTCACCGACCCCGAGATCCTGCGCACCAACCTGGCCTCGGTCATCCTGCAGATGCTGGCGCTCGGCCTTGGCAACATGGAGGCGTTCCCCTTCGTCGAGCCGCCGGAGTCACGCCATATCAAGGACGGTCTGACCCTGTTGAAAGAGCTGGAGGCGGTCAAAGAGCTGCCTGGCACCCGGGATCATGAACCCAAGTTGCAATTGACCGAAACCGGTCGCCAGCTCTCGCGCATCCCCCTTGATCCCCGTCTAGCGAAGATGGTGATCAGTGCGGCGCAGACCGGTTGTCTGAGCGAGGTGATGGTGATCACCGCGGGCCTCAGTATTCAGGATCCCCGCGAGCGGCCCATGGAGAAAAAGCAGGCCGCCGATGAGCAGCACAGACGCTTTGAAGACAAGGATTCCGACTTCCTTGCGTTCGTTAATCTGTGGAACTACCTGAAAGATCAGCAGGATGCCCTTGGCAGCAACCCGTTCCGCCGCATGTGCCAGAAGGAGTTTCTCTCCTACCTGCGGGTGCGCGAGTGGCAGGATATTCACTTCCAGCTGCGCCAGACGGTGAAAGAGCTTGGTTTTAAAGCCAACCATGAACCGGCAGATTTCAAGACGGTGCACTGCGCCCTGTTGACCGGTCTCTTGAGCCACATCGGCAACAAGGATCTGGAAAAGCCGGAGTTTCTCGGTGCCCGCAACGGCCGTTTCCACCTGTTCCCTGCCTCGGGTCTGTTCAAGAAGCCGCCCAAGTGGGTGATGGCTGCAGAATTGGTGGAGACCTCGCGCCTCTACGCTCGCATCAACGCCAAGATTGAGCCGGAATGGGTGGAGCCGCTGGCGGGCCACCTCATCAAGCTGCACCACAGCGATCCCCACTGGTCGAAGAAAAATGGCGCCGTGATGGCCAAGGAGAAGGTGACCCTCTATGGCCTGACTCTGGTCAATGAGCGCACCATCAACTTCAGCCGCCTCGATCCGGCGCTGTGCCGCGAGCTGTTTATTCGCCGTGCGCTGGTGGAGGGGGATTTCGAGACCCGTCACCGTTTCTTTAGCGATAACCGCAAGCTCTTGGCCGAGGTGGAGGCGCTGGAGCACAAATCCCGGCGTCGCGACATTCTGGTGGATGACGAGGACTTGTTCCGCTTCTACGATGCCCGTTTGCCGGAGGATGTGATATCAAGCCGTCACTTCGACAAGTGGTGGAAGGAGGCGCAAAAGCAGGATCCCGAGCTGCTCAACTTCGAGAAAGAGATGTTGATGAAGGGGGATGCTGCCCACATCAGCGATCTCGACTACCCCAACTCCTGGCAGCAGGGGCGCCTCAAGCTCAAGTTGACCTACCAGTTCGAGCCGGGGGAGGCGGCGGATGGTGTGACCCTGCATATTCCGCTGCCGCTGCTCAATCAGGTGGAGGTGAAGGGGTTCGAGTGGCTGATCCCCGGGCTGCGCCATGAGCTGTTGGTGGCCCTTATCAAGTCGATGCCCAAGCCGATGCGCAAGAACTTCGTGCCAGCGCCGAACTACGCCGACGCGCTGCTTGCCAGCATCAACCCCGAACAGGGGCCGCTGTTGGACGAGATGGAGCGTCAGTTGCGCCGCATGACCGGCGTCACTGTCCCCCGCGAATCCTGGGACTGGGCTGCGGTGCCCGATCACCTGAAACTCACCTTCCGGGTGGTGGACGACAAACACAAGAAGGTGGCGGAAGGCAAGGATTTGGAGGCCTTGAAAGAGTTGCTGCGTGGCAAGGTGCAGGAGACCCTCTCACAGGTGGCAGACGATGATATCGAGCAGTCCGGCCTCACCCTGTGGAGCTTTGGCGAGCTGCCGCAGGAGTACAGTCAGAAGCGTGGCGGCTTCGAGGTGAAAGCCTATCCGGCGCTGGTGGATGAGAAAGATTCGGTCTCCATCCAGTTGGTGGAGAGCCCGGTGGTGCAGCAGCAACTGATGTGGGCCGGTCAGCGCCGACTGGTGCTGCTCAACGTACCATCCCCCATCAAGTATCTGCAGGAGAAGCTGCCCAATAAAGCCAAGCTGGGGCTCTACTTCAACCCGTTTGGCAAGGTGGCGGAGCTGATTGACGACTGTATCGCCTGTGGTTGCGACAAGCTGATTGAGCAGCATGGCGGGTTGGCTTGGGACGAGGCCGGTTTCGAGGCGCTCAAGGAGTTTGTCCGTGCCGAGCTCAACGATGCGGTGGTGGAGGTGGCCAAGCTGGTGGAAGCCGTGCTGACCCTCTCCCATGAGATCAAGAAACGGCTCAAGGGCAAGATGCAGCTCGACACCGCCTTTGCCATGTCGGATATCCAGTTGCAGCTCAGCAACCTTATTCACAAGGGCTTTGTTACCGAGACCGGCTGGCAGCGGCTGCCTGACCTGCTGCGTTATCTGCGTGCCATCGAGCGGCGTCTGGAGAAGCTGGCTATCGATCCCAACCGGGATCGGGTCTACATGCTCAAAGTGCAGAGCGTGGAGTCCGAGTACAAGGCGCTGCTCGCCAAGATCCCCAAATCCCAGCTGATCCCGGCTGAGGTGGCCAATATCCGCTGGATGATCGAGGAGCTGCGGGTGTCGTTCTTTGCCCAGAATCTGGGGACCCCCTATCCGGTCTCCGATAAACGGGTGCTTAACGCCATCGCCCAGTGCTAAGCTGCTATCTGTCTGTTTTAACTGCGTGATATAGAGTATGAGAAGGGGCCTCCTGATGGCGGGGCCCTGCAAACGGAAGTCAGGGAGGCAAGGATGCTGGGGATCTGGTTGAGTGTGGCGCAGGTGGTGATCAGCGGTTACCAGCCTATCGCAGAGCAAACCTGGGTGCAGTTGAACCCGGAGTATTACCCCTTGGCGCGTACGCCGCCCGCCATGTTTGTCGCATGGCACGGTAACCAGTTTCCGCCGCTCGCCCAGAAGCAGAAAAATGGTCGTTGGCAGATCCTTTTCCCTGCGCGGCTGGTACCTCCTTTTGATCTGTTTGAGGGAGAAGCCGAGCTCTCCAAAGCCTATCTGGCACGGCTGCGACGCATAGACGAGATGGCCTATGGCGTTGCCTCCGTTCAGGCGGTGGCTGCAGTGCAACTGCAGAGCAGCTCGCCAATGGAAGAAAATGAGCTGCTTGCCCCCTTTATTGCCGAGTTCAGTGCCCCGCATTCCCTGCCAGTTCAGCTGGCGGTAGCGCCTCGCTATGAAGCGGAGCCATTGTTGGCGATGCTGGGGAGCGTTGCTCGTGAAGCGGGAAGCAATGCTGATATCCTGCTGGCAGCTGGCTCTTCAACCGATAGCACCACGCTTACTCTATCGGCGCCAGCCGCAGGAGCTGGGCGCGAGGTGTGCCATCAGGTAGCGGCAGGCGAGACGCTCTGGCGCATTGCCAATCAGCTTTCCAGCACCATGGGGGCCGATACGTACAGTTATCTGCTGGCGCTGGTGGCTGAAAATCAGGCGCGACTTGGTCATAGCATTCGGGTCAAAACCGGGGATGGGCTCTACTGCCCCCGCGCCGAGACGCTGGCGCAGTTTGATGCGCTGAGTCCGGCCCAGCGGCAACAGCAATTTGCCCGTCTTGAGCAGGGCCGTTAAAGCGCGGGATGATCCTTGTATACGCTATTGGCCCATGGTAGTATTCGCGCTCGTTTTGCGAGGTGCTGACCGGTCGCAGTTAGCACCATAAATTCATCCAAAAGAGATACATACTATGTCTTTCGTATTCCAAGCTGAAGTCCGTTCTGACCTGGGGAAAGGTGCGAGCCGCCGCCTGCGTCAAGCTGACCAAGTTCCTGCCATCGTTTACGGTGCAGGCAAAGAAGCCCTGTCCATCACTGTTGACCACAAGAAAATGGTTCTGGCTCAAGAGAAGCCGGAATTCTATGAGTCCGTACTGACTCTGGTTATCAACGGTGAAGAAGTTAACGTAAAAGTGAAAGCTATCCAGCGTCACCCGGTACGTTACAAGCTGATCCACCTGGACTTCGTTCGCGTTTAATTGCGAACAGTCAGGTTGAAGAAAAGCCACTCTCAGGAGTGGCTTTTTGCTATCTGGCATCTTGTGAGCGGGCTGAAAGGGCTACCTGATCAGCCACAGCAAGCCGGTTATCCCAGCTGGCTAAGCGCCTGTTGGCAGCGCTGCTCGGCGGCATCCAGCTCCAGCAGCACCATTCTGATATCTTCCATCTGCTGTTGCAGTGTCTCGCGTTTCTCCGTCACCAGTGCCAGCATGGTTTGCAGCTGGGTACGGCTGCTCTTGTCAGCATCATAGAGATCAAACAATTCGCGGATCTCGGCGAGGCTGAAACCAAGGCGCTTGCCGCGCAAGGTTAATTTGAGACGAACTCGATCTTGCTTGCTGTAGATGCGGGTCTGGCCCTCTCGGGCGGGATTGATCAATCCCTGATCCTCATAAAAGCGGATACTGCGCGTCGTAATATCAAATTCCCGGGCCAGCTCACTAATGCTGTAGCGTCGGGCTTCATCCTTGTTTTTGTTCATACAGACTTCTTGGCGAACTAAATCCTGCTGGCACCTTACCTAAACGTAAACTGCACTGCAACTCTTGTTCCCGTGGCGCAGAAAACCTATGTTATGGCCATGTAACAAAGAGAGGTTGGCAAATGGATATTGCAATTGTGGCGGCAAAGCGGACCCCGATGGGGGCATTTCAGGGGGCATTGGCAGAGGTGACGGCACCTGAGTTAGGGGCCTGTGTCATTGAGGCTGCGTTGCAGCAAAGCGGTCTGCATCCGGACCAGGTCGACGAAGTATTGATGGGCAACGTGCTGTCAGCTGGCGTGGGGCAGGCTCCCGCCAGGCAGGCGATGTTGAAGGCGGGTTTGCCGCCATCCATACCTGCTACCACAGTCAACAAGGTATGTGGTTCCGGTATGAAGGCGGTGATGTTGGCAGCAGATTCCATCCGGCTTGGCGACAACAGGGTGGTGGTGGCTGGCGGCATGGAGAGCATGAGCCGCGCACCCTATCTGCTGGATAACGCCCGTAGCGGTTTTCGGTTGGGGCATCAGCGGGCATTGGATCACCTCTTTCTCGACGGGCTGCAGGATGCCTATGATGGCCAACTGATGGGGATACATGCCCAGCGTAGCGCTGATCAGGCCGGTTTGACCCGCGGAGCCATGGATGAGTTTGCCCTGGCATCGTTGCAGCGTTCCCGTGTTGCCCAGCAGGCGGACTATTTTACCTCGGAGCTGGCGCCTTGCTATCGCGACAGCCGGTTATTGCTGGCAGAGGATGAACAACCAGGTCGTGGGCGGCCGGAAAAGATACCGACGTTGAAACCGGCGTTTGGTAAAGACGGAACCATTACCGCAGCTAATGCTAGCTCCATCTCTGACGGAGCAGCAGCGCTGATATTGATGGATTGCGCCACGGCAGTGGCCCAAAAGATACCCGTCTTGGCACGGATTGTTGGTTATCAGAGTTACGCTGCATTGCCGGCCGAGTTTACCTCAGCGCCTATTGGGGCAATATCCAGGCTACTGGAGCGGCTTGGCTGGTCAGTGGATGGGGTGGATCTGTTCGAGATTAACGAGGCGTTTGCCATGGTAACTATGCTGGCCATGGCAGGATGTGGTATTCCCCATGACAAGGTCAATGTGCATGGTGGTGCCTGCGCGCTGGGGCATCCGCTCGGCGCGAGTGGCGCCCGTATCCTGGTCACTCTAATCTCTGCCTTGCGTCAGCGGGGCGGTAAACGAGGAGTCGCTTCCTTGTGTATCGGAGGGGGGGAGGCAACGGCTATTGCAGTGGAGATCGATTAGTCGCTAGCTTCCATTGCCTGCAATTGCTCGTTGACCCAGGTGGTCGCAGCCAGATAGAGGTGGCTGACTTTCTCCTCGCTCAAGCCAAGCTTGGCCGTTCTGGCTGTGACCCGCGACCAGTTGGCATTCTCGTAGTCTTCGCAAAACGCGAGGTAGAAGCCGAGATTGCCCTTGCGCTCAAGCAGTGCCAGCCGGATGGCATCGATCAGCGGAATGGTGCCGAGCAGCTTGTCCATCGGCTGCTCCATCAGCACATCCAGCAGGGAGAAGAGGCCGGTGATAAAAGCCTGTGGCGCCTGCTGGGTTGGAGCATGAGCATGGGCCAGCAGCTCGCAAAAACGGGCCCTGATCAGCGACATCTGATAGAGTTCGGCACTCTTGCCCTTGCCTGCGCTGGTGGCTGCCACCAGCGAGACAAAACGCTTTAGCTGGGTGTTGCCAAGGTAGATAGCCGCTTGGCGAAATGAGGAGATGGGGTTGGTGTGCCCCTTGAGATGGTTGACGTAGCGAAGCAGTTTGAGGGAGAGGGAGATATCCTGGCTCAGCAACTGCTCGATACGGTTGATGTCAGGCTCGGCCTGATTGACCACGTTAAGCAGTTGCATCACGACGACCTGGGCCGGTTCCATGGTCGCTTGTTTGACCATCTCGGGACGGCTAAAGAAAAAGCCCTGAAATAGCTGGATCCCCATCTGCTTGACCCGCTCGAACTCCGCCTTGTCTTCAACCTTTTCTGCCAGGTAGGTGAGGTTCATGCTCTGGTGGCGCTGAATAAACACTTTGATCTGCAGCAGGGGGGTGGCACGAAGATCAAACTTGATGATGTGGATAAAGGGGAGGAAGCGCTCCCAGTCTGGTGACATGGTGAAGTCATCGAGCGCCAGTGTATAGCCCATGGTGTGGAGCTGTTTGACTTTATCCAGCAGGGCATCGTCCGGTGCGGCATCCTCCAGAATTTCAATCACTACCTTCTCGGGAGGCAGGCACTCTGCCAATCCTTCCAGCAGCAGTGAGTGGGGGAAATTGATAAAGCAGGGACGGCCCCCCAATAGCTGGTCGATATTTTGTTGCAGAAACTGTTCGACCACCAGGCGTGAGGTTGCCTGTTGGGAGGAGATACTCGGAAAGACATTATTCAGGCTATCGCGAAAGAGCAGCTCATAAGCATGAGTGTTGAGATCTCTGTCGAGGATCGGCTGTCTTGCTACGTAGGAATACATGCCTTGCTCCAGTATGGGTACTGGGTTGATTTTATGGTGTTGTACAACACTATGCCAGTCTTGCCACTATTGAGTAAGGCAATAATTGGCATAGTGTTTTCTGTCGCTACAGGTTTTAGAAGAGGTAGCTCATTTGTGCGCCCGCCAGCCAGGCATTTCCTTCAGAGGTGCCCTGGAAGGTGGATGTTGTGATTGGATTACCGGGTTGAAGCTCCATCTTCTCGGTGACATCTACCTTTTTGCCATCGATCATGGCTAGCCCCAGATCAAGGGTCAGGTTGGGGCTGAACTGATAACCCATCCCAAGGCTGTACCAGAGTCGGTCGGCATCCGGGATAGAGATAGTGCGGCGATCAGCTGGCACCGGGCTGGCGTCATAGGCGACCCCGGAACGGAGTTGCCACTGGGGTGTCAGCTGATAGGTCATACCGATAGCATAGCGCCAGCTATCTTCCCAATGCTCATCCTTGATATGCATGCTGGGCAGGGTATCGAGCTCCGCTTCCAGTTGGACAAATTTGCTCCAGTTGGTCCAGTTCAGGCTGCCATGGATTGCCAGGTTGTCGGTTAACTGGTGAAAGGCGGCCAGTTCGGCAGTGGCTGGCAGTGGCAGGTTCAGACTACCAGTATCTTTTAGCTCTCTGCCGCTGGGTGTACCAATGATGGCGTCGCCGGATAATTTCAAATTGAGATCATGGCGATAAGATAAGCCGATCCGTGTTTGTCTGGATAGCTCCAGCAAGGTGCCCACATTCCAGCCCCATGTCCAGCCATCCCCTTGCAGATGTTTGGCGATCAGGTTGCGGGAAGGGAATGTGCCACCGACTTCCCCCTCACCCTGAATGGCGGAAATTCCGCCGCCCACTGACCACATCTCATTGATGCGATAAGCGAGAGCAGTGCCCAAGTCAATGGTCTTGATATCGGAGACATTGCCAAAATGACCTGCGCTGTAGTTATCCGGCATTTTGACGCCAAGGCCGTAGTAGGATGTGGCCGAGAAGCCCAAACGCCACTGTTCATTAAGCGGGATGATGAGATAGGCGTTGGGAACCCAGGCATCTGCTGCGATATCGTGCGCAGTGGCATCGGCGTGGGTCAGCAACCCAGAGGTTTGCCCTTCGATATTGACGTCAGGGCTGACATGAATGGCACCACCCGAGAGTGCCACCTTGTCGAAACGGGTCATGGCGGCCACGTTGCGTGAGAGAACGCTGGCATTGTCCGCGATAGCTGCTTCACCGGCAAAGGCTCGCCCCAAGCCAGTGGCGGACTGTTCAGCCAGCTGGAACCCGGCGGCATGGGCGTGACCCGAGATGACCAGCAGGGCGATGGCTGACGGTCTGATGATAGAGTGCATGGTAAAATCCTTGCTGTTACCCGAAGGTTCAATAGGTCATATGAATGGATGCGGGATTTTATATGGTATGACCAGTAAGGCAACGGCGAGGGGGCAGATTGGGATAAAACAAGATTTAATGCTGGGATAAAGCACTCTAATAGATTGATTAAAAAAGAAAAATAAACACGTGTGTGCTACAGCTGTGCGCTGAAACGCGTTTTATGAATAAAAAAAGAGCGCCTGGTGGCGCTCTTTTTAATCGTTCAGCAATCAGAACTTCATGTTGAACTGGGCTGATGCCAGGAAGGCGTTACCGTGGGAAGTGCCCTGCCAGCGGATGGGATCCGAGTGGCTGGTCAGACCTTCGTTGACATCCACCTTCTTACCATCCAGGTAAGCCATACCGAAGTCAACGCTCATATCGGTATTGATATGGTAGGTTGCACCGGCGCTGTACCAGATACGGTCAGAGTCTGGGATGCTCAGGCTGCGGTATTCAGCTTCGATCGGGGAGTTGTCGTATGCAAAGCCCATACGCGCTTCCCAAGACGGGTTGATATACCAGGTACCACCGATAGAGTAACGGGTGGAATCTTTAAATTTCTCGTCTTTCTGCAGCAGGGTAGCACCGGAACTTGAAGTCGCTTTCAGCTCTTGGAAGGCGCTCCAGTCGGTCCAGTTAACTGAGTAGTGAACAGCAAACTGCTGGTTCAGACGGTGGTAACCGGCGAACTCTGCTTGAGCAGGCAGATCCAGTTTCAGGTTGCCATCGATAGTTTTGCCTCCGAGTCCTCCCGGAATAGCAGTTCTTATGTCATTGCTGTAATCGCCATCAAAACTCATATCAACTTGAGAACGATATGTAAGGGCAAAGCGGTTATTTTGGTTAACTTCATAGAGGGTACCGATGTTCCAGCCAAAGCCCCAAGTATCGCCTTTCATATGTGAAAGACGGCTATCAGCACTCATACCAAGTTTGGTCCCAGCTAAGCCTGCATAGCGGTTCAGCTCTGCCTCTCCATATACGGCATTGATACCGGCGCCAACACTGAAGTGCTCATTGATGCGATAGGCAATGTTCGGGTTGATATTGAAGGTAACTAGCTCGGTGTCACCGGCAGCTGCACCGGCAGGGAAGTTCTTCGGATATTCGGTGGATAGACCGTAGTTGGAGAAGAGTCCGATACCCCAAGCCAGTTTATCGTTGATCGGCTGGATAAAGTAGGTTGCTGGTACAAATGCAGAAGGTGCAATCCCTGACTCGCTGGCAGGGTAAACACCAGCAACTTTACCTTCAACATCTACATCCGGCTTGATATAGGTGCCTGAGACAGAGAAGGTCATCTTGTCAAAAGTAGTCATGGCTGCCGGGTTGCGGGCCAGTACGGAGGCGTTGTCGGCGATAGCCGCTTCACCAGCATAGGCACGACCCAGACCGGAGGCTGAGTGCTCGTTCAACTGGAATGCCGCTGCATGGACTTGACCGGTGGCCAGTGCGATGGTGGCTGCGATCAGGCTCTTCTTAAACATAGTTGTCGTCATGGTATTCTCTCTTGTAGGCAGATTTTTTTGCCGATATTGGCCGCACGTTCAGTACAAACCTCGACAAAATCCGTTTTTATTTCAGCTTCTTCCCAATCAATTCTGGCGTGATTCTATGGATCTGGTAAGAGGTAAGAAATCAGACCAGTGACAGCAGAATACATAAAAGTGATCGATGTGTTAATCATTTGTTTTAACTCGCTGTTTAATTCACCATTTTCAGAGGCTAAAGGCGAATTGTTGAGCTGAATTACTGATCTCTGTCACAAAAATAATTTTGTCCATTTTTCGAAAAATTGAGGCAAATGAGCGACAAAGAGAGGTAAACGGGGATGGAACAGGCAGTGGCTTGCGGCCACTGCCTGTGATTCGGGACTGGTCTGGCTTTGTTAAATGGTCCAGTGCAGGCGTGACTGCAAGGCGTTCGCGACGGGAGCAAGCGGCTCCTTCATCTGGCCAATCAGTACCATATTGGCCCCTTGCAACTGGATTATTTCCCCTTGAAGGGTGCCATCCTCAAAACTTGGTTGCAGGGAGAGTGGCACATGCTTGGGAACCAGAAAGAGGGTCACGGGTCCCATCTTGCCCTGGATCACCATGTGCAATGCCGGCCCCTGATAGAAGGTGCAGTGGTTGACATAGGTCACCTTGAGGCCATCCATGCCGCTCAGGGTCGCGCCATATTTCGCCATCTTGGCGTTGATGCTTTGCAAATTGACCCGTTCATCGACACCCTCGATAAACGGCTCCTCGCCATAGACATGGGCCATCGCCACCTGGGCGAGGGAGAGTGTTTGCTCGGAACTGGCTGGCCAACTTATCCAGCGGGTGCTTACTCCAAGTAGAAAAGCGACGGATGCAGCCATGGCCACGGCCCGCCAATGGCTATTGGGCGAAGTGTTGCTTGCAACATGCCGTGTTTTCTCCTGCTTCACTTCTCTCTGTTGCAGGGCTTGTTTGAGCAGGATCCGCTCTGCCAGTCCTGACGGCGGCTCGACACTCATGGTATGCGCAATGCGTTGTTCGAGAGCTTTCATCTCATCGAGATAGCGTTGGTTGGCAGGATTGGCACAGGCAGCCTCGAGGAAGTCGGGTTGCTGATCGCCGGGCTGGATCATGGCACGACGGCGAAACTCCAGTTCATCCATGTCCATCTCCTTTTGATAATTTCTTCTGCGCCATCGCCTCTCTCAGCTGGTTGCGGGCGCGAAACAGTCTTGTCATCACAGTGTTCTTGTTGAGCCCGAGCAATTCGGCAATGTCGTCACCACTAAATCCGCCCAGCACCTGCAGTATCAGGGGCTCCCGATACTCTTCGGGCAGGCGGGCAATGTGACGATGCAGCCACTCGTTCTCCATCTCCTCTTCGCTGTGCCGCGCATCGGGCTGGGGTTGGGGATGGTTGTCCAGATCCACCAGATCGAACTGTTTGCGCTCGAAACGGCGGGCATTCTCACGCCGCAAAATGGTGATCAACCAGCCTTTGGCTGCCAGATCGTCTTGCAGGGTATCGATACTCTTCCAGGCTCGCAGGAAGGTCTCCTGCACCAGATCTTCTGCGACGTGCGGGTCCCTCACCAGCCAGTAGGCATAGCGATAGATATCTTTGTGCAGCGCATGAACCAGCGCTTCGAATTTGGTTTGTTTGTCAGCCATGGGGTCATAGACCGGCAAAGTGGCCGGATCATTTCCACTTTTATCAGGCTGACCCCGCTTTTTTTTAAAAAAGAGCAATAGGAGTGTCTCCTGTTGTGGAGGCTGCGTTAGCCCCGCAAGGGGAACCGGTGAGCAATCAGGGCAAGTAGCTGAGCGATGCCCGCTGTTTCCGCGTGGCAGAGCTCACAGGAGATTGTGTGCCATGGCACGACCGGCGCCAAGGGGGCAAAGCAGGCGCGATCCAGCTCAGCTTGCCAGCTTTGCAACGGCTCTGTATTGGACTTTTTAGCCCAATCGGATGGAGCGAAAAACGAGAGCCAATGGCGCAGGGCCAGGCGGCTTTGCTCGCTCTGATGGCTGGCAAGGGCTTGTTGCAGACGATAGAAGGCGAGCCAGCGCGGACTGTTACGCCTTATGCCTCGCAGCAGCAGCGCCAGCAATACCCACCAGATGCTCTCGTTGGTCAGAGACTGCGACTCGCCTGCATGTTGCCGGTTGGCTGGCTGGAAAACGAGCTTCGTAGCGGCCAGCTCTGCTTGCTCTATACGACCGCTCGCTGTATTGAACCAGGGCAGGGTGATTGCCGGTAGCAGATACTCTCCTGCCTCGCGGGCCAGCAGGGTTTGGCGCCACTCCCGCTCAAACAGCAATTTGCCCTCCCGATAACGCTCCTGCTGCTGCTCTCCATCCGGGTGAGCCTGCAGCCCGGCGGGGAGCTGCTGTGCCATAAGAGGGGCCAGTTGCACCTGACTGCTGTCGCCATTTTCGAGCGTGATGGTAATGACCCTGATCAGCGGTTCCCCTACGTTGCCTTTTGCCGTGGGCTCTATCCGCTGGGTCAGCTGCAAGCGACTGGCAACCGGCGTTGCGGGAGCTTGATCCACGCGCACCTGAAGGGGTGCTGCTCGGGCAGCAAGGCGCTGCAGTTGGCCTCCGTTTTGGGGCAATTGTCCCTGTAGCCGGGGGGAGTCGATAAGCCAGAGTCCCGCTGCCTTGGCCTGGATCAGCCAGCTGCGAGTCAATCTGCCGGGCAGCCCGCTCTGCACTGGGGGAAGCCACTCATCGCTGCCAAGGCGGCGAATGATGAAATGGGGCGAGTTGAGTTCACTGAGCCCGGGCTGCTGCATGGTGGTGGGGAGCCAGAGCGTGAGCCGATAGATCACTGGCTGACCGGGATAGAGGGGACCCTGATGATCAAGCTGGGCCTCCATCTCCAGTGCGGCTGGGGGAGGTGACGTCGGTAGAGTTGGTTGCGGATTGCGAGGGGTGAGCGTTAGCTCGGGTGTCCACTCGTTGCCAAGCTTGAGCGGAGCTATCGCCATGTCGGCAGGATCATCTGGCTGACTGGTCAGGTGCAACGGGATTTGCCAGCGAGTCAACTGCTGCACCGGGGTGGATACCCGGCTCATGGTAACCCTACCCACAGCAAACTGGCGCAGCAGCGGTGTGATCTCGAGTTCATTGCCTTGGCGAACCCCATCCGCCTCGATCACCAGCAACCAGTCAGCCGGGGTGGCGCCTGGCAGCAGCTCGGCCCTGGGTTGTGCCCAGCCGGGGAGGCTCAACATCATGAGCAGTAGCGAGCAGAACGTATGCTTCACCATGGCTCCTCTACCTTGATCAGCTCACGGCGCAACGCCTCTTTGCGCAGCCGCTGTTCCAGCAAAAGCACTGGCGGCGCAGGGGGCAGTGGCACTGTTTCGGCCGGTGTTTGTTCTGGCTTGCTGGATGCGCTGCTAGGCGTCGCCTCTGCAGGGGTTGCCGACTCACCGCCTTGCAGTAGCGAGAGGTTGTAGAGGGCATCCTCATGGTTTGGTTCAAGGGCTAGTGCGGCCAGATAGGCCTCTTTGGCTGCGGCCAGTTCTCCCAATTGGATCAGCGCATTGCCCCGGTTGTAGTGGGCGGTCGCGCTTGTTTCCTGCTCGTAGGCCGTGACGGCTTGCCGATAATCGCCAGCACGATACCAGGCGTTGCCGCGCCATATCGGGTTGCCGAATGTGCTGGCTGCCAGCCGGTACTCTCCCTTCAGATAGGCTTGCATCGCCTGCTCGTCTGGTGATGGCTGGATGGGGGAGGCTTGTGTCGGGGCAGGCGCCAGTAGTGACCAGCCGATGGTTATTGCAATGAGCAGTTGGGTTCCCACCCGGGCAAGCAGCGCCAGGGGCAGTAGCGGCAACAGCAGCCAGGGGCCGAGATCGCGCGGCGCCGGGGCGAGCGCCACCGTAGTGGTCGGCAGCGGAGCAAAACGGGGAGGCTCGCTACCCAGCCACTGCAGTTCGCCACCCAGCTTGCGCGCCAGGGTAGCCATGGCTTCGCTCTGTGGTGCGGCCAGTTGGGCTGGGGGGCGTGTGGCAAAACCCAGTTCATTGGCCGGAATGGGTGGCATGGCCGCAGGTTCTGCACTACTGGCAAGGAGAATATCGAGTCGTGGGCTATTGCTGTTGTGACAGAAAAGGCTCTCCTGGCAGGGCCACAGCGCGGCAATCGCATCCATCTGTTTGGTACTCAGGCTGTCGGTGATAAGCAGCAGGCGAGCCTGTTCACCGGAGGCAATCTGCTTCATGGCAAGGGCGATGGCTCGGGTTGGGTCACTGCCCTGTAACGGCATGATGTCGGGGCGCAGATCGGGCAGCAGCAGAGCGATGGCTTGATGATCCCGGGTGGGGGGCATGGCGAGATAGGCGTCGCCAGCGTAGAGAACGAGCGCAATTTGGGCGTTGTTGGCACTGCCAAGCAGTTGCTGGAGTTGCAGTCTGACCCGGGTGGCGCGGTCCGGTTTGAGATCGGTAGCCTGCATCGAGCGGGAGAGATCCAGGATCCAGATATCGAGCGGTGTGGCCGGTTGCGCTTGCCACTCACTGCGCAGGGCGGGGCCGCTGAGGGCCAGAATGATCGGCAGCGTCGCCAGCCAGAGCCAAGGGCGAGGCGGTTTGCTCTCTGGCAATAGGTAGGCGCGCATGGCCGGAGACAGCATGGGGGGCTGGCGACGCCGCCGCCATCCCTGCCAGAGCCAGGGGATGAGCGCCAGTAGCCAGAGCGGCCTGAGCAGGATCAGATCCATCGTTTCGTTCTCTGCAACAGGGGGCGGATAAATCGGTTATGTACCCCGCCATGGCCTGCTGGCAGTAGCAACAGCGCGCAGGCCAGCGCCAGCGGCCAGGGATAAAGCTCTGTCACCGGTTGA
This sequence comes from Aeromonas sp. MdU4, assembly GCF_041929505.1. Lineage (NCBI taxonomy): Bacteria > Pseudomonadati > Pseudomonadota > Gammaproteobacteria > Aeromonadales > Aeromonadaceae > Aeromonas > Aeromonas sp. MdU4. The sequence goes on from NZ_JBHFMW010000024.1 coordinate 29,653, forward strand.
TAGTGGGCGACTGGATGGGCGGTGGGTTCCAGCTGATTGATGGCCTCGTTGATCGCCTCCAGATCGTTTTGGCTACGGGCGCGAAAATAGCGCCCATTGCCAATCTGGGCCAGCTGCTTGAGCAGGGGCTCATCGAGCTCGCTGCTGGGGTCGTTCTGATCTGCGCCAGCGTCATTGAAAGGCTGCACAAAGGTATCGGGATCGGCTCCGACCCCCAGGGTGTAGATACGTATCCCCTGCGCTGCGGCGAGTTTGGCCTCTTGCTCCGGATCGGCAGTGCCTGCGGTATTGCGCCCATCGGTGACCAGCAGCAGCGCCGTCGGACGACCCCGCTCGGCATGCTGGCGTGCCAGCAGGATCGCCTCACCGAGGGCAGTGGTGCGGCCAACCAGATCAAAGTCGAGTTCGTCGCTCAATGTCAGCAGCGCCGGGATCTCCTGGGTCAGGGGCGAGAGCAGGTAAGCGTGATCGGCAAAGACGACCAGCGCGATCCGATCGCCAGCACGCTGGGCGATCAATCTCTTGATTTGCTGGCGAACGGCCGTCAGGCGCGCCAGCTGCTCGCCGCTGTCGAGCATATCCGGGGTGCGCATGCTATCGGAGAGATCGACCGCCAGCAGCAGGTCACGGCTCCCCTGATAGCGTACCACCGGCTCTTCCCACCATTGGGGACGGCAGAGTGCCGCAATCAGGGCGCACCAGATCAGTGCCGCTCGCCACAGCGACATGCCAGCATGGGCGCGCAGCAGGGGAAAGCTGGGGTGAGCAAGATAACCGTGGCGCAGGGACGGCAGGCCGAAGCGCACCAGCAAAGGCAGCACCAGAGCGAGCGCAAACCAGGGCCAGGCAAGAGTCATCGGTCTCTCCTTGCACGGGTTTTTTTCGCCAGTCGTGGCTTGTACAGAAAGCAGGTACGCCCCCAGCGGTAATAGCTCTGTTTGAGCTGTTCACTCTGTTCATGGTCGGGTGACTGATTGCCATACAGCCAACTGCTCCAGTGGTGGGCAAACTGGCTGAACTGGGTACTCCCCTGACGATCCAGAAACGCGAGCCACTCCTCTCCCTGCAACAGGCGAGACTCAGGCCAGCGATGCAGCGCCTCCTGGCGCAGGTTATCCTGGATGCGAGTGATGAGCAGCTGTGGATCGCCCTCCAGCTGCCTGCACCAGCGCCTGTATTGCTGTACTCGCATTGCCAGTCTGATGATCAGTACCAGTAGCAAAACGAGGATCAGGAGCCATAGCAGAGCCTGTAAACGAGGATCGATAAGCTGTTCGCCAATCTCGGGGCCTGGATGAATATCCCGTATCTTGTCCTTCAGCAGTGCGTTCAGGGGCGCGGTAATGGCCTCTGACGCCGGACTGCTGGCCAAGAGTGGAGCTATCCCTGATGACATAACCCCTCCTGCCACTGTTGTTGCAGTGTCCGGCCGTTATCGAGCAGATAGAGCCGCTGTACCAGCGGCAGCAGTTGTTGCCTGCCCAGTTGCAGTTGCTGCTCGGCCGCCTGCTGGTAGCGATGGGCAAAACCGCGGTGCTGGCCATCGAGCCACCCCTGATAGGGGGTTGAGGCCCGTTTGATGGCTACCGGTAGCAAGCCGTTAGGTGGCAACTCGGTCTCCAGCGGATCACGGATCTGCCAGTAGTGAATATCGTGGCGCAGCGCAAGTTGCTGCAGCCGCTGACAGAGCGCTGGTTCGCAGGGGCGGTGATCGGTAATGATGGTCAATTTGGCACCGTGGGGGAGTGTGAATCGCCCGAGGGTGTCGGCCAGAGTCTGGGAAAGCGGCTGGCGGGCCAGCCCCTGCCGGTAGTGATGGCAAAGGAATTCAAGCAGCGGCAGCACGTTGCCCCGCTGGCTCTGGCGATGGGGGTCAACCCCATGGCAAATCAGGGTGTTTTGCTGTTTCTCGTGTCGCCAGATAAGGGCGGCCGCCAGCTCGCAGCCAAGGCGAGCCTTGAGCTGTATGGTGGAGCCGAAATACATAGCGGGGGAGAGATCGAGCAGCAGCCAGTGCGCCTGATCCTGCTCTTCACGATAGAGGCGGGTATATGGACGTCCAAGGCGTGCCGTCACCCGCCAGTCGATATGGCGCACTTCGTCGCCCGCCTGATAGGCGCGCAGCTCGCGAAAGGTGAGCCCGGGGATACGACCCGGTTTGCCACGCTCGGTGCTGCTTCTGCCAGCGCGGGGGGGCATCTTTGCCTTGGCCCAGTAGCGGATCTTGAGCAGCTGTGGCAACGACAGGGCGATATCGGGATGCAGGCCCGGCGCTAGGGACATGGCACCTGATCCAGCAGCTGGGCGATCAGGGTGTCGTTATCCAGATTGTCGGCCAGCGCCTGATAGCTTGGGATAAGGCGATGGCGCAGCACCGGATAGGCTTGCAGCTGGATATCTTCTGGCAGCACGAAATCCCGTCCCGCCAGCCAGGCGCGGGCGCGGGCTGTACGGGCTAGAGCCAGCGTGGCTCTAGGACTTGCCCCCACCGAGATCTGCGGCTCAAGGTCAGGGTAGAGGCCGCTACCTGGGCGGGTGGCGCAGACCAGCTCCACCAGATAGTGCTCCAGTCGGCTTTGCATGGTGACCGCCAGCACTTCGCTGCGAGCTCCTTGCAAGGCGGCCTGACTCAGGGTCACCGGTGCTGCGCCAAGCTGTTCGCCACTGGCATTGAGCTGCAAGATGGCGAGCTCCATGGCCGGGCTCGGATAATCGACTATCAGCTTGAGTAAGAAACGGTCGAGCTGTGCTTCCGGCAGGGGATAGGTTCCCTCCTGCTCGATGGGGTTCTGGGTGGCGGCCACCATAAAGAGCGGCGGCAGCCGCCAGCTCTTTTTGCCAACGGTGATCTGGTGTTCGGCCATCGCTTCCAGCAGCGCCGATTGCACCTTGGCCGGTGCCCGGTTGATCTCGTCCGCCAGCACCAGATGGTTGAACAGGGGGCCGGGTTGAAACACGAAGCTGGCATCCTGCGGGTGAAACACCTCGCTGCCGGTCAGATCTGCGGGCAGCAGGTCGGGGGTGAACTGGATGCGAGCGAAGCGCCCCTCGACAGCACCAGCGAGTGCCTTGACGGCGCGGGTTTTGGCAAGGCCGGGAGCCCCCTCGATTAATACATGTCCTTCACATAACAGGGCGATCAACAGCCCTTCAATGAGCTCATCCTGTCCCAGAATTTGACTGGCAAGATAGCCCCTCAGTTGTTTGAACTCTGCCGCTGCCATGCGATAAACCCGTTGTTTTTATGGAAGTTGATCTTTTTATACTCCAGATGTGCCACAAGGGCGAGTGAAGGGCGCCAGCCTTGCTGAATTTAGTTTCAATCAGCTGTATGAAACTTGTGATTGGATTGTTAAGATGTGGCGAAATGAGGTCAGACCTCTCCCTTTTAGTCTTCTCGTTTAACCAAGGAGCCAGGATGAAAGAGCCACTGAAACTGACGACTCGCCAGGGCGAACGGATCGCCGTCGTGGCGGGTCTGCGAACCCCTTTTGCCAAGCAGGCGACCGCCTATCATGGCGTTCCTGCGGTGGATCTCGGCAAGCTGGTGGTGAGCGAGCTGCTCGCCCGCACCGATCTCGATCCCAAACTTATCGACCAGCTGGTGTTTGGCCAGGTGGTTCAGATGCCGGAAGCCCCCAACATCGCTCGTGAAATCGTGCTTGGCACCGGTATGAGCGTCAATACCGATGCCTATAGCGTCTCTCGTGCCTGCGCTACCAGTTTTCAGGCGGTGGCCAATGTCACCGAATCCATCATGGCTGGTACGGTAGATATCGCCATCGCCGGTGGCGCCGACTCCTCCTCCGTGCTGCCCATCGGGGTGAGCAAGAAGCTGGCCCGTGCTCTGGTGGATCTCAACAAGGCGCGCAATCTGCAGCAGCGCTTCAATATTCTGCGCCAGCTACGGGTCAAGGATCTGCTGCCGGTGCCGCCCGCTGTGGCCGAGTATTCGACTGGCCTCTCCATGGGGCAGACCGCTGAGCAGATGGCCAAGAGCCACCAGATCAGCCGCGAGGCGCAAGATGCGCTGGCGCACCGCTCCCATACCCTGGCCGCACAAGCCTGGGCCGAGGGCAAGCTGAGCGGCGAGGTATTCACCGCCCACGTACCGCCCTACAAGTCTCCGCTGGAGCGGGACAACAATATCCGTGAAAGTTCCGATCTGGCGAGCTATGCCAAGCTCAAGCCGGTGTTTGACCGGGTACATGGCACCGTGACTGCCGCCAATGCTACCCCGCTTACCGATGGCGCTGCCGCCGTGTTGCTGATGCGGGAAGGGCGGGCGAAAGAGCTGGGCCTGGAACCGCTCGGCTATATCCGCAGCTTCGCATTCTCGGCTATCGATGTGTGGCAAGACATGCTGATGGGTCCCTCCTATGCCTCGCCACTGGCGCTGGACAGAGCTGGTATCACGCTCAGCGATCTCACCCTGATCGACATGCACGAAGCCTTTGCCGCCCAGACCCTGGCCAACCTCAAGATGTTTGCAAGTAAAGAGTTTGCCCGTGACAAGCTGGGCCGCGATCAGGCCATCGGCGAGGTGGATATGGATAAGTTCAACGTCCTCGGTGGCTCGCTGGCCTTTGGCCACCCCTTTGCCGCGACCGGTGCGCGGATGATCACCCAGACACTGCATGAACTGCGTCGTCGCGGTGGGGGATTTGGGCTCAACACCGCCTGTGCGGCGGGTGGGCTTGGCGTGGCCATGGTGCTGGAGGTTGAATGATGAGCGCGAATACTTTTTCTCTGGAGATCCGAAAGGACGGCATCGGCATTTTGACCATGGATGTGCCGGGCGAGAGCATGAATACCCTGAAAGCCGCCTTTGTGGAGGAGATCCGCACCGTGCTGGCCGAGGTAAAACGCAACAAGGATTTGATCGGTCTGGTGATCACCTCCGGCAAGAAGGACTCCTTCATCGCCGGGGCTGACATCACCATGCTGGCCGCTTGCCGCAGTGCTCAGGATGCCGAGACGCTGTCGCGGGAAGGGCAGGTTATCTTTGCCGAGATCGAGGGGCTGACCATTCCGGTGATCGCCGCTATTCACGGTCCTTGCCTCGGCGGCGGGCTGGAGCTGGCATTGGCATGCCATGGCCGAGTGGTAACCGATCATGGCAAAACCGTGCTTGGTCTGCCCGAGGTGCAACTTGGCTTGCTGCCGGGTTCCGGTGGTACCCAGCGTTTGCCGCGCCTCATCGGGGTGGCCAAGGCGCTGGATCTGATGCTGACCGGCAAGCAGGTGCGGGCCAAGCAGGCCAAAAAATTGGGGCTGGTGGACGATGTGGTGCCGCTCTCCATCCTGCTGGATGCCGCAATCAAGCTGGCCAAGAAGGGGAAGCCCCGTCACGAGTTGAAGCGGGATCTGCAGGGCAAGCTGCTGGAGACCAACAAGCTTGGCCGCAAGGTGCTGTTTGATCAGGCGCGCAAAGGGGTGATGAGCAAAACACGGGGTAACTATCCTGCGCCTGAGCGGATCCTGGATGTGGTGCGCATCGGTGTAGAGGAGGGGATGCAGGCCGGCCTGGCCGCCGAGTCCCGCCACTTCGGCGAGCTGGTGATGACAGCTGAGTCTGCCGCTCTGCGCTCGATCTTCTTTGCCACCACTGAAATGAAGAAAGAGGTCACCTATCAGGGGGCTGAGCCGCGCAAGGTGGGTCACGCAGCCGTGCTGGGTGGTGGTCTGATGGGTGGCGGTATCGCCTTCGTTACCGCCACCAAGGCGGGCATACCGGTACGGATCAAGGATGTGGCAAGCACCGGTATTGGCAATGCCATGCGCTATAGCTACGACATCCTGGCCAAGAAACTCAAGCGCCGTCATATCCTGCGCAGCGAGCTTGAAAAGCAGATGAGCCTGCTGACTGGTACCCTCGACTACTCCGGCTTCCACCGCGTTGACATGGTGGTGGAGGCGGTGTTTGAAGATCTCAATCTCAAACACCAGATGGTCAAGGATGTGCAGCGTGAGTGCGGTGAACACACGGTGTTTGCCTCCAATACCTCGTCACTGCCCATCAACCAGATCGCAGCGGAGGCGGCACATCCGGAGCGGGTCGTGGGGCTGCACTACTTCAGTCCGGTCGACAAGATGCCGCTGGCAGAGATCATCCCCCATGCCGGTACCAGTGCCGAAACCGTGGCTACTACTCTGGCCTTTGCCCGGGCTCAGGGCAAGACCCCGATCGTGGTGAAAGACGAAGCTGGTTTTTACGTCAACCGCATTCTGGCTCCCTACATGAACGAAGCGGCGCGTCTGGTGCTGGAAGGGGAGCCGGTAGAGGTGCTGGATAGCGCACTGCTCGATTTCGGTTTCCCGGTTGGCCCCATCACCCTGCTCGACGAAGTGGGCATCGATGTGGGCGCCAAGATCTCGCCCATCCTCGAGAAAGAGCTGGGTGGCGAGCAGTTCCAGGCACCCAAGGCGTTCGACAAGCTGCTGCAAAACGATCGCAAGGGGCGCAAGAACGGCAAGGGCTTCTACCTCTATGGTAAGGCTGCCAAAGGCAAGAAAAAGGTGGATGAGAGCGTCTACGATGTGCTGGGGATCAAGCCTTCTCCCAAGCTTGCCAAACAGGAGATTGCCGAGCGTTGCGTGCTGCTGATGCTCAACGAAGCGGCCATGACTCTCGACAGCGGTGTGGTTGCATCGGCCCGAGACGGAGATATCGGTGCCATCTTCGGCATCGGTTTCCCGCCCTTCCTTGGCGGTCCATTCCGCTACATGGATAAGCTCGGGATCGATCATCTGGTTGGTCGTCTGGAGTATTACCAGAAACGTCACGGTGAGCGTTTCGCCCCCTGTGCCCGTCTCAAGGCGATGGCCGCGGAGCAGCAGACTTTCTACTGATAATCGTTGCAGATTGACCGCAAGGCAAAGAGGCTCGCACACCATGCGGGCCTCTTTCTATGGGGGATTTGTCCGAGTTGTACGGCTTGGGCTGAGATGATACTGGCAGAGGCGAAAGCCGATAAAAAACGGCCCACCGAAGTGGGCCGTCGAGGTATCACATCACGCGTCAGATCCCCGGCTTGCGTTCCGGGCAGCGACCGATGATATCGGGTGGCAGATCTCCGTTGTCCTGCTCCAGCACCACATCGAATCCCCACAGCTGATGGAGGTGTTTGAGCACCTCGTGGCGCGAATCACCAAGGGGAATACGGTTGTGTGGCACATAGCGCAAGGTTAGGGAGCGATCCCCTTTTACCGCTACGTTGTAGACCTGAATGTTGGGCTCCAGATTGCTCAGGTTGTACTGGGCCGACAGGGTATTGCGCACCTGACGATAGCCTTCGTCATTGTGGATGGCGGAGACCTTGATGTAGTTTTTCAGGTCGTCGTCATCAATGGCGAACAGCTTCATGTCGCGCATCACCTTGGGACTCAGGAACTGGCTGATAAAGCTCTCGTCCTTGAAGTTCTGCATGGCAAAATGCAGGGTTTCAACCCAGTTGCTGCCCGCATAATCGGGGAACCACTGTCTGTCCTCCTCGGTCGGGTTTTCGCAGATGCGGCGCAGGTCGGTAAACATGGCAAACCCCAGAGCATAGGGGTTTATCCCCGAGAAATAGCGACTGTTGTAGGCCGGTTGATAGACCACATTGGTGTGACTGTGCAGCACCTCCATCATGAAGCGATCGCTTAGCTTGCCCTCGTCATAGAGGTGATTGAGGATGGTGTAGTGCCAGAAGGTAGCCCACCCCTCGTTCATCACCTGGGTCTGCTTTTGCGGATAGAAGTATTGGCTGATCTTGCGCACGATACGCACTATCTCGCGCTGCCAGGGTTCCAGCAGGGGCGCATTCTTTTCTATGAAGTAGAGAATGTTCTCCTGAGGTTCGGCAGGGTAGCGCCTGTCCTCCACTCCGGCCGCTTTATGCTGCTTGGGCAGGGTGCGCCACAGCTCGTTGACTTGGGTTTGCAGATAGTCTTCGCGCGCCTTCTGGCGCCGTTTCTCCTCCGCCATCGAGATCTTCTGCGGCCGTTTATAACGATCCACCCCGTAGTTCATCAGGGCATGGCAGGAGTCGAGCAGCTGTTCTACCGCCTCGATGCCGTGCTTCTCTTCACATTCGGTGATGTATTTTTTGGCAAACAGCAGGTAGTCGATGATGGAGGAGGCATCGGTCCACGCCTTGAACAGGTAGTTGTTCTTGAAGAAGGAGTTATGGCCGTAGCAGGCGTGGGCCATTACCAGTGCCTGCATCGGCATGGTGTTCTCCTCCATCAGGTAGGCGATGCAGGGATCCGAGTTGATGACGATCTCGTAGGCCAACCCCATCTGGCCACGCTTGTAGTTACGCTCGGTGTGGATGAAACGCTTGCCGAACGACCAGTGTTGATAGCCGATGGGCATACCGACGCTGGAGTAGGCATCCATCATCTGCTCGGCGGTGATCACCTCGATCTGGTTGGGGTAGGTGTCCAGCTTGTAGAAACGAGCGACCCGGGCGATCTCCTGATGATAGGTCTCCAGCAGATCGAAGTTCCAGTCTGGTCCATCATCCAGTGGCGCTACATGTTTTTCAGTTTCGATCATGTGACCTCCTCACGCCGCTTGTTTCTTGAACAGCTCGCGGAACACCGGATAGATATCCTCGACCTTGCGAATGTGCTCCATCGCAAAGTGGGGGAACTGGCTGGCTACCGACTCATATTCGTGCCACAGAGTCTGATGGGCACGGGTAGTTATCTCGATGTAGGAGTAGTAGCGCACCCTGGGCATGATGTCTCGCGCTAGGATCTCCCGGCATTGTGGTGAGTCATCTGCCCAGTTGTCGCCATCCGATGCCTGCGCTGCATAGATGTTCCACTGGTTGGCCGGATAGCGTTCGTTAATGATGTCGTTCATCATCTTGAGCGCACTGGAGACGATGGTACCGCCAGTCTCCTGGGAGTAGAAAAACTCGTGTTCGTCCACCTCCTTGGCCTGGGTGTGATGGCGGATATAGACCACTTCGACGTTTTTGTAGCTTCGACTCAGGAACAGATAGAGCAGGATATAAAAACGCTTGGCCATCTCCTTGGTGGCCTGGTCCATGGAGCCAGAGACGTCCATCAGGCAGAACATCACCGCCTGGCTGGAGGGGACGGGTCGCTTGACGAAGTTGTTGAACTTGAGATCGAAGGTGTCGATAAACGGCACCGCGTCGATCCGCCTTTTCAGCTCCCTGATCTCCTTCTCGAGCAGGGCTATTTCGGCAAAATGTTCGTTGGGATCCGTGGCCAGCAAGGCCAGCCGATCTTCCAGTTCATGTAGCTGGCGCTTTTTGCCTGCCTGCAGCGCCATGCGTCGTGCCAGCGAATTTTGCAGCGAACGCACCACGTTGATGTTGGCGGGCACCCCGTTAGAGGTGTAGCCCGCCCGATAGGTTTTCATCTCCATCAGCTGGTTGAGCTGGGTTTTCTGGAGCCGCGGTAGCTCCAGATCTTCAAACAGCAGGTCGAGATACTCATCCTTGGAGATCTGGAACACGAAATCATCGGCTCCTTCACCCTGATTGGATGCCTGTCCCTCGCCGGAACCTTGCCCACCGCCCCCTCCTTTGGGGCGGTCAATCTTGTCGCCAGAGACGAATTGATCGTTGCCGGGATGCACCATATCCCGTTTACCGCCGTGCCCCTGATGGAAATGGGGTTCGCCGATATCCTTGGTCGGGATGCTGATGCTCTCGCCCTTGTCTACGTCCTGAATGCTGCGCTTGGAGACAGCATCCGAGACCGCTTGTTTTATCTGCTTCTTGTAGCGGCGGATGAAGCGCTGCCGATTGACAGCGCTTTTGTTTTTGCCGTTGAGCCTGCGGTCGATAAAATGCGCCATAACTCCCCCTTGAACCGTCAGGGTCAGGATGACTTGCGTACCCTGAGATACCATTCGGAGAGCAGTCGCACCTGTTTACGGGTGTAGCCTTTCTCCATCATCCGTTCGACAAAGTTATCGTGCTTCTTCTGCTCCTCTGCCGAGGTTTTGCTGTTGAAGGAGATAACCGGCAGCAGCTCTTCCGTGTTGGAGAACATCTTCTTCTCGATCACGGTGCGCAGCTTCTCGTAACTGGTCCAGTTGGGGTTACGGCCTGCATTGTTGGCCCGGGCCCGCAGCACGAAGTTGACGATTTCGTTACGGAAATCTTTCGGGTTGCTGATCCCGGCGGGTTTCTCAATTTTCTCCAGCTCGCTGTTGAGCGACGCGCGATCAAACAGCTGGCCGGTTTCGGGGTCACGGTACTCCTGATCCTGGATCCAGAAGTCGGCGTAGGTGACGTAGCGATCGAAGATGTTCTGGCCGTACTCGGAGTAGGACTCGAGATAGGCGGTCTGGATCTCCTTGCCGATGAACTCCACATAGCGCGGGGTCAGATAGCCCTTGATGAACTCAAGGTAGCGATCATGCAGCTCTTGCGGGAATTGCTCGCGCTCGATCTGTTGCTCCAGTACATAGAAGAGGTGCACCGGGTTGGCTGCCACTTCCGCGTGGTCGAAGTTGAAGACGCGGGAGAGGATCTTGAACGCAAAGCGGGTAGAGAGACCATTCATCCCTTCGTCTACGCCTGCGTAGTCGCGATACTCCTGGTAGCTTTTCGCCTTCGGATCGGTGTCTTTGAGGCTCTCGCCGTCATAGACCCGCATCTTGGAGTAGATACTGGAGTTTTCCGGCTCTTTCAGGCGTGACAGCACCGAGAACTGGCCGAGCAGCTCGAGGGTGCCCGGGGCACATTTGGCCTCGGTCAGCTCACTGTTGACCAACAGCTTCTCGTAGATCTTCACCTCTTCCGAAACGCGCAGGCAGTAAGGCACCTTGACGATGTAAACACGGTCGAGGAAAGCCTCGTTGTTCTTGTTGTTACGGAATTGCTGCCACTCTGATTCGTTGGAGTGGGCCAGCAGAATGCCGTCGAAGGGGAGGGCAGAGAGCCCCTCGGTGCCGTTGTAGTTCCCTTCCTGGGTTGCAGTCAGCAGTGGGTGCAATACCTTGATGGGCGCCTTGAACATCTCGACGAACTCCATCATCCCCTGGTTCGCCTTGCACAGTGCTCCCGAGTAGGAGTAGGCATCGGCATCATCCTGGGCGAAGTGCTCCAGCATGCGAATATCGACCTTGCCGACCAGAGAGGAGATGTCCTGGTTGTTGTCATCGCCCGGTTCGGTCTTGGCGATGGCAATCTGATCGAGGATCGACGGGTTGACCTTCTCAACCTTGAACTTGCTGATGTCGCCACCAAACTCGTGCAGTCGCTTGGCCGCCCAGGGTGACATGATGGGACGCAGGTAGCGGCGCGGGATGCCGTACTCTTTTTCCAGGATCTCCCCATCCTCTTCGATATCGAACAGGCAGAAGGGGTGATCGTTGACTGGTGAACCCTTGATGCGATAGATGGGTACCTTCTGCATCAGGGATTTGAGCTTCTCTGCCAGCGAGGATTTACCACCGCCAACGGGGCCCAGCAGATAGAGGATCTGTTTCTTCTCCTCCAGTCCCTGTGCGGAGTGCTTGAGGTAGGAGACGATCTGCTCGATCGCCTCTTCCATCCCGTAGAAATCCTTGAACGCGGGATAGCGTGCCACGACACGGTTTGAGAAAAGTCGGCTCAGTCTGGGGTTGGCAGAGGTGTCTACCATCTCAGGTTCACCGATGGCGGTCAGCAGACGTTCGGCAGCAGATGCGTAGCAGGATTTGTCCTGTTTGCACATGTCCAGAAACTCCTGGATGGTGTACTCCTCTTCCCTTGCCTTTTCGTATCGCTGTTGGTAGTGCTCGAAGATGCCCATAACTTTGCCCTCGTTATAGTCGCTTACCCTGAAAAAGTGGATGGCTGCTTTTGTGTTGTTCGCTGTTAAAGCCTAGTCAACAGCCTTCAGTAATCCATCACGGTCCATTGGTTAAATTCTGAAGAAACCTGCCCGATCCTTGTGCGGGGAGGGTCAGTCCGCAACACCGCTATGTTACTGACTGTTAAATTATTTTTGCCACGATAGTGAGGTAAATGTCAAAGACATAAAAAATAAATGTTTAAGAAAAACAGGAAACATGATGCAAAAGAGGGCGTGTGTCGGGCGAAAGGCTATCGTGCTGCGGGTCAGCGAGATGATGGATACAAATGGTATTACGTGGACGTCAACGTAAATGGTCTTGTTTGGATTTTTTGCTCTAATTTTTACATTGACGCTACATTTGTGGTGTCCTAGATTGGCGATGTGTGAGCGGCAAGACGCTTTAGCAAGAGAGTTGACTGTTGCTTCACCAAGCTCTGTTTAAGCACGTTTCCGTTGGCTTGACCCTCGCAATCGCGAGGGTCTTCTTTTTTCTGCGTCTGTAGAGGTGAATTTCTACTGGCGGGTATGGATGCCATCAGTGGTTACAGTTCAAGGATAGGCTTGCTGCACAGCTGCCAGGACGCAGGCAAACGGGTGAGTGGCTAGTTGGCCAGCACCCGGCAGTGATTTGGCCTTGACCCGGCTGGTAAGCGGCGTGGCGATACCGCATAGAAAACGGGCCAGTACCCGGGCATCTACTGAGCCGGTTTTGGCAATGAGCGGATCGCACCAGATTCGGATACCCGCCTCGTTTGGCATGGTCAGCTGGGGAAGGGGAGGCAGTTGCGCCACCTCACCGCGGCAAACCGAGCAGTGGCCGCAGTGAACCGGCGCCGCCTCATCGGCGAAATAGCGGGCGAGGCGGTGGCTCAGGCACTTATGAGAGGTGAAAAAGTCGAGCATGGCTTGCAAGCGTGCCAGTTCGCTCTGTTCTTTTTGCAAAAATAGCGCGTGCAGGGCACTTGCTTCCTGCTCGCTATCCCATCCCTGGCGGGTGATCCGGTAGACTTCGGTCATCTGCTTGCTTTCCAGCTCGATCCAGCCCTGTTGCTGCAGGTAGTCAAGCGCCGCAACGGCCCGCTGCCGTTCCCCCTGATAGCCCTGCCAGAGAGCGTCAAAGTCCATGGTGCACCAGCTGCGGGCTTGTGGGGCGCAGGCGAACAGTTGCTCCAGAAACTGGCGACGATCCGGATTGAAACGGTTCAGTATTTCGTTTTTATCCAGTACAAATTTGAAGCGATAGTCGGCGTAGTAGCTGTAGGCCGGAGTGATGATGCCCGCCATCTCCAGATAGACCAGCAGGGTTTTAAGGGGCAACTGGCGAATGTTGGTGTCGTTGGCGAGGCGCAACAGGGTGAATTCCCACTCGCTCCCGCTCTGTCCGATGATGGCAAGCAGTTGAAGGATGGCACTCAAATCCGGCGTATCGCCGTAGACGAAGTTCTCCAGTACCGGCAGCTGGCTCTGGTTGGCCAGCACGATACAGCGGGATGGTTGGCCATCTCGTCCGGCGCGCCCAATCTCCTGGCTGTAGTTTTCAATGGATTTGGGCAGGTCATAGTGGATCACCCGCCGGATATCGGCCTTGTCGATCCCCATACCAAAGGCGATGGTGGTGGCGATGCAATCCACCTTGCCGGTCATGAAGTCGTGCTGGATCTGGCTGCGCAGTACAGAGTCGAGTCCGGCATGATAGGCGCGGGCGTTGATCCCCTGTCGTATTAGCTGCTCTGCGCAGGTTTCGGCGGTGTGCTGCAAGGTGACATAGACGATGGTGGGGGCCGTCGGATCTTGGGCCAGTGCCTGAAAGAGCCAGCCATCCCGCGCGTCGGGAGCCAGTGGCATGACCGCCAGATCCAGATTGGGGCGATAGAAACCGGTGACCACGACCCCTTCAGGTTCAATGCCAAATTTGGCCTGCATATCGTGGATGACTGCCGGGGTTGCGGTAGCGGTCAGCAGCAACACCTGCGGGATCTTCAGCTCATGGCGGTAGCGCGGCAGTTTGAGATAGTCGGGACGAAAGTTGTGGCCCCACTCCGAGATGCAGTGCGCCTCATCCACCACCAGCAGTGACAGGGGAACCTGCTGGATAAAGCGGCGAAAGCGCTCGTTCTTGAGCCGCTCCACCGAAATCATCAGGATCTTGAGTTTGCCATCCAGCGCCTGCTGCATCACCAGGCGGCTCTCCTCCGGACTCTGGCTCGAGTCGAGGGTGGCGGCGCTTATCCCCTTGCTTTTGAGGAAAGCGAGCTGATCGTGCATCAGCGCCAGCAGCGGTGAGATAACCAGCGTCAGATGGGGTAAGGCGAGGGCGGGTAGTTGATAACAGAGGGACTTGCCGGAGCCGGTGGGAAAGATCGCGGCGGCACTCTGGCCAGCCAGCACCCGGCTGATGACGGCATCCTGTCCGGGTCTGAGTTCGGCGAAACCAAAATATTGGTTGAGCAGGGATGGGATCATGGCAAGGCTCCGCAGCAAATGGGGGATGATAGCACAGCCCCCTCCATCCCGGATGGTGGCCGATGGTGAAAGCAGATAGTGGCTGTAAAATGTACAAAAAACGTCAGTTACGTCACGGTTAAAATTTTGTTGCGGTTTTCTGTGGTGAAAACGGGATATTTTTTGGTGGGTCTCTGGAAAAAAAAGATGGCGAATGGGATATTCCATGTCGCAATCCGGTTACGGCAGGATCGGCCCGACAGAAGGCTGGCCGTCGTCATCACATTCAGCGCGATTGATCGCGCCCGAATGAGAGGTTGCAGACAGGACTCATGATTCATGCACTGCGGTGCCTAGGGACATTTTTGATGACACAACAACACCCCCTCCTTCGGCTGGTCAATAGCACCAGTCTGGTCAGCCAGATCATGGTTGGTCTGGTATTCGGTATCTTGCTGGCACTGTTTGCGCCCGAGTGGGCCAAAACGGCAGGTCTGCTCGGCAGCCTGTTTGTCGGCGCCTTGAAAGCGGTGGCGCCATTACTGGTATTCGTACTGGTGATGGCTGCGATCCTCGGTCACAAGCAGGGTCAAAAGACCAACATGCGACCGATCCTGCTGCTCTACCTGTTTGGCACCTTCTCTGCGGCGGTGGTCGCGGTGGTTGCCAGCTTCCTGTTCCCTTCCAACTTGCATCTGGTTGCCAATACGGCAGAGATCACCCCGCCGGGTGGTATCACCGAAGTGTTGCAGACCCTGCTGTTCAACGTGGTGACCAATCCGGTCAAGGCGCTACTGGATGCCAACTATATCGGGATCCTCGCCTGGGCTATTGGCTTGGGGCTGGCAATGCGCCATGCCAATGAGAGTACCAAGGCACTGATCACCGATCTCTCCCATGGGGTCTCCACCATCGTGAAGGCGGTGATCCGCTGTGCCCCGCTCGGGATTCTGGGTCTGGTCGCCTCTACCCTGGCCGAAACCGGCTTTGACGCCTTGTTTGGCTATGCCCAACTGCTGGTGGTGTTGATCGGCTGCATGCTGTTTATCGCCTTCGTGGTCAATCCGCTGATCGTGTTCTGGAAGATCAAGCGTAATCCCTATCCGTTGGTGCTGACCTGCCTCAAAGAGAGCGGTGTGACCGCCTTCTTTACCCGCAGCTCTGCCGCCAACATTCCGGTCAATATGGCGCTGTGTGAAAAACTGCGTCTGCCGGAAGATACTTATGCCGTCTCCATTCCGTTGGGGGCCACCATCAACATGGCTGGTGCAGCCATCACCATTACCGTGCTCTCCATGGCGGCGGTACATACCCTGGGGATGGATGTGGATCTGGCAACGGCCGTACTGCTCTCGGTGGTTGCCACCATCAGTGCCTGTGGTGCATCCGGTGTGGCCGGTGGCTCCTTGCTGTTGATTCCGCTGGCGTGCAGTCTGTTTGGTATCAGCAACGATATCGCCATGCAGGTCGTTGCGGTCGGCTTTATCATCGGTGTGTTGCAGGATTCTGCCGAGACGGCTCTCAATAGTTCGACCGATGTGCTGTTCACCGCGGCAGCCTGTATGGCGGAGGATGAAACCTTGCATCACGTGGCACCGATGCCAAGCCGCGAAGCCTGATCCCGCTACGGCGAGTATCGAAATATGCTGGCGCCCTCTTCGGAGGGCGCTTTTTATTGGCGGTTTTGGGGCGCTGTTATACCCGCGCTAGTCCTTCAGTGGCACAGATGCTTAATCCTTGATGCTTTGTTGGCTGCGATCTTTTGCCGCCAGCATTCAGCAGCTGTGGTTTGCTGTGAGGAGTCTGTGCCGCTTGCCGTGACACCTCAGAGGGTCGGGGAGGGGTAAACACAACCAAGGCCACAGGATGGGGGATAGAGGGGCATCAACCGTATCAGGTCATGAAACATGAGTCTGGTGAGCCTGGACATTCAGCGTGTTGAGCGGTGAGTTCAGGGTGATAGCAGACGGGCAGGTGACCGAGATAAAAAAAGCCAGCCGAATGTTCGGCTGGCTTATTGCTATCAGAGAGAGGGGGAGTGATTAACCGATCAGCTGATAGAGGATGGCGGAGATAGCAATCAGGCCCATCACGGTCACGAAGGCATTGCTGATGTGGCCCTGATATTTCGCCATGGCCGGAACACGCTTGATGGCGTACATCGGCATGATGAACAAGATTGTCGCGATGATCGGGCCGCCCAGCGATTCAATCATGCCCAGGATGGAGGGGTTGGCAATGGCCGTGCCCCACAGGGTCAGGATGAAGAAGGCGATGATAAACATCTCGACTTTCTTGGCGTTCGGCTCTTTACCGGACTTGCGCATGTTCTGCACGATCATCCCTTTCAGACCTTCGCGAGCCCCCAGATAGTGACCGAAGAAGGAAGATACGATGGCCACGAACGCTACCAGCGGGCCGAAGTAGGAGATGATGGGGCTCGCATGCTGGTTGGCCAGGTAGGAGAGCACAGCGATGTTCTGGGCTTTGGCTTCAGCCAGTTGCGCCGGTGTCAGGCTCATCACGCAGGAGAAGACGAAGAACATCACGAAACCCAGCAGTACCATAGCGGTACGCTTGAGGATGGCATCGGCTTTTTCGACAGCGTGTTCACCGTGATCACGGCGCTGGGCCAGTGAGAAGCTGGAGATGGCAGGGCTGTGGTTGAAGGAGAAGACCAGCACAGGAATCGTCAGCCACAGGGTGGTGGCGAAATCCTTGGCAGACGGTACTTGCGCCAGCGCAGCACCGGTCCAGTCCGGGATCAGATAGAGGGAGATACCGGCCAGAATGACGATGAGCGGGTAGACCAGGAACTCGGTCACTTTCAGCATCAGCTTTTCACCCGCCAGCATTACCGACATCATGCCCATGATCAGCACGATGGAGAGCAGCCAGCGTGGCGGGGCAACCATCTGCAACTGGTTGACCATAAAGCTCTCGACGGTATTGGTGATACCTACACCGTAGATCAGCACGATGGGGTAGATAGCGAAGAAGTAGAGCAGGGTGATCAATTTACCTGCACCCACGCCGAAGTGCTCTTCCACCACTTCGGTGATATCGGCGTTGGGTTTTTTGGAGGAGAGGACGAAACGGGCCAGGCCACGGTGTGCCAGATAGGTCATGGGACCGACCAGCAGAGCCATCACCACCAGCGGCCAGAAACCACCCATACCCGCGTTGATCGGCAGGAACAGGATCCCTGCACCAACGGCGGTACCGAACAGACTGATGACCCAGGTAGAGTCACGTTTTTCCCAACGAGCAGCTTGAGCAGAGCGGGTTCCTTGCTCTTTTGACGACGCAACTCCCTGCGTGCCAGTGACAGTATTAGACATTTATCTCACCCCGAATGTGTGGTTCTTATTGAGTCGGCGCAAGGATACGGTTTTTTTAATCAAAAATGTTGATCAAATTCATCTTTATGGAGTAAAAAACCGCGCTTTCTTATGGAAACGTGATCAAAACAGTAAAAATTCAATTTTTGTTTACCATTTAGCGCGTTAGTTTAATGTTAATGATTAAATTTGCCGGGTCGTAAGTGAGCTAATTGTTATGAAGAGAGGTGCCGGGCAAGTTGGCAGATCATGCTAGCCGTGGCACCCCAGATAAATTGTTGTTGCCAGGGGATCCAGTAGACAGTGTGCTGTTTCCCCCCTCTGGCAAGGGTTAGTGGGATGTGATTGCGCCGATCAAGCAGATGGGTCAATGGTACTTCGAACGCATGATCCACCTCATCCTGACTCAGGATGAGCGGGTAGTTGCCATCGAGCAGCCCCAGCACCGGCAGCACGTCGAATTGTGACACCGTGTTGAGCGGGTTGAGAGTACCGATCACCTCAATCATGCGCGCCGGAATGCCAAGCTCCTCCTCGGTTTCTCGCAGGGCTGTCGCAATCAGGGTCTCATCGCCAGGATCCTGGCGTCCGCCAGGAAAACTGATCTGTCCCGCATGGTGGCGCAGTCGGGCACTGCGACGGGTCAGCAGCACGGTGAGTTCCGCTTCTCGCATGACGACCGGGATCAATACCGCCGCCGGACTGAGCCCGCCAATAGCGAGGCGATGGGCCGGAGCGGGTTGCTGCAACTGGAAGCGGGTCAGCAGTTCGTGGCGATCCATGACGCGAGTTATCTCCTTCTTCGGTGCGAGGGGCTGTCGGGATCACTGCGCCGAGAGCAGCGGCAGGATGCGGGCGACCTTGTCATAGGTCTCCTGATATTCGCTGTCGGCATCGGAGTCGGCGATGATGCCGCCACCGGCCCAGCAGTGCAGGCGACCCGCCTCGGCGATCAGGGTACGAATACAGATGCTGGTGTCCATCCGGCCATGTTGGCTGAGATAACCGATGCTGCCGCAATAGGCGTTGCGTCGCTGAGGCTCCAACTCCTCAATGATAGCCATCGCGCGGATCTTGGGTGCTCCGGTAATGGAACCGCCCGGGAAGCAGGCGCGCAGCAGATCAACCCCTTGCCAGCGTGCATCCAGCTCACCGTGAATGGTGGAGACCAGATGGTGCACCGCCGGAAACGACTCCACCACAAACAGATGGGGCACGCTGACCGAGCCTGGCCGGCTGACCCGGCCGATGTCGTTGCGCAGCAGATCAACGATCATCAGATTCTCTGATCTGTCTTTGTCGGCCCAGGCCAATTCCAGCGCTACTTGCTGATCGGTTGCCAGATCAGGATGGCGAGGACGAGTGCCTTTAATTGGCTTGGTCTCGATATGGCGGTCATCGAGCAGCAAAAACCGCTCGGGAGAGAGACTCAATATCGCGCTATCTGGCAAGCGGACAAAGGCGGAGAAGGGGGCTTTATTGGCGGCAGCCAGCACACAGTAAGCCTGCCACTCATCGCCTTGGTATGGCGCGCTGAAACGCTGGGTCAAGTTGATCTGGTAGCAATCCCCGGCAGCAAGGTAGGCCTGAATACGGGCAAACTTCTCGCCATACTCCATGCGACTCATATTGCTCTGCCAGGGCCCCTGCAAGCTGAAGGTGGCGGTCGGCTTTGCCACCTGCTGTGCCAGCCAGCCAAGTCGTCTGGCAAGACCCGCTGCGTCACCCCAGTGCACCAGTTGCCAGGCTCCGGTCGCCACACTGCGCAGCAGGGCCCAGTCGTAGATCCCTACGGCCATATCGGGCACCGCAATATCGGCGGTCGCCTGTACGGGAAGACGTTCGAAGCGGCGGCCCAGATCATAGCCAAACAGGCCGAGGGCGCCGCCGATAAAGGGGAGGCGGGTTGCTCCCGGATCCTGCGCCCCCAGCAACTGTTGCTGGGTGCGCGCGAGCAGAGTGAGGGGGTCTTCGCTGTGTTCGCTGATATCAGTGCCGATGCGCAGGGTTGTCCGCTCGCCGCGGGTCTCGAGGGTCGCCAGCGGATCGGCAGTGATGATATCAAAGCCATTATCGGCCCCAAGCGGTCCTGCTGACTCCAGCAACATGGCCCAGGGTTGATGTTGCAGCACAGCGAACTGCGCGTGCAGAAGGGGAGTCTGTTCTAGATGATGAATATGCAGTTTTGGCGTCATTTTTTGTTACACAGGCAACAGTTTAGTCCCTGGACCCTAGTCGGTGCAGGTGGGCAAGCGTATCATAGGTGTCGGTGACTAAAGAAAAAACTGCTGTGTCGTTCGTTTTTTGCCGGTTGACAGTTTTTGGCTTGCACGGCTGCACAGCCCATCATATGGAAGCCCTTACCCTGCCGTTTGGTCGGGAAAAGGACCAGTGAGGATGATATGAGCATTATAAAAAAACAGGATTTCATCGATTCTATCGCAGATGCCCTCCAGTACATCTCCTATTACCACCCGTTGGATTTCGTTCAGGCAGCCAAAGCGGCTTATGACCGCGAGGCTAACCCGGCCGCCAAAGATGCGCTGGCCCAGATCCTGATCAACTCTCGCATGTCCGCCGAAGGCCACCGTCCGCTCTGCCAGGACACAGGTATCGTGACCTGTTTCGTCAAGATTGGTATGCAGGTTCAGTGGGACAGCGACATGACGGTGCAGGAGATGGTGGATGAAGGCACCCGTCGTGCTTACACCAATCCGGACAACCCGCTGCGCGCTTCCGTGCTGGCCGATCCGGCCGGTAGTCGCAAGAACACCAAAGATAACGCCCCGGCGGTCGTCCATATCGACATGATCCCCGGCAACAAGGTGGAAGTGAGCATCGCGGCCAAAGGCGGCGGCTCCGAGAACAAATCCAAGATGGTGATGCTCAATCCCTCTGACGATATCGTCGAGTGGGTGCTGAAAACCGTGCCGACCATGGGTGCTGGGTGGTGCCCGCCAGGCATGTTGGGCATCGGCATCGGTGGTACTGCCGAGAAAGCGGCAGTGCTGGCCAAAGAGGCGCTGATGGAGCACATCGACATTCAGGAGCTGATCGCCCGTGGTCCCGAGACCACCGAAGAGAAGCTGCGGGTCGAACTCTACGACAAGGTCAACAAGCTGGGGATCGGTGCCCAGGGTCTGGGTGGTCTGACTACCGTGCTGGATGTGAAGGTCAAATCCGCCCCCACTCACGCTGCCTCCAAGCCGGTAGTGATGATCCCCAACTGCGCTGCGACCCGTCACGTTCACTTTGAACTGGATGGCTCAGGCCCCGCCGAGCTGGCTCCGCCGAAACTGAGCGACTGGCCGGAGATCACCCGTGAAGCGGGTGGCAACGTGCGCCGTGTCAACGTTGATGGCATCACCAAGGCCGAGCTGGCCAGCTGGAAGAGCGGCGATACCGTGCTGCTGTCGGGCAAGATCCTCACCGGTCGCGATGCCGCCCACAAGCGCATCGCCGACATGCTGAAAAATGGCGAAGGGCTGCCGGAAGGGGTCGATTTCACCAACCGCTTCATCTACTACGTGGGTCCGGTCGATGCGGTGCGTGACGAAGTGGTCGGCCCGGCAGGTCCCACCACCTCCACCCGGATGGACAAGTTCACCGATATGATGCTGGGTGAAACCGGCCTTATCGGCATGATCGGCAAATCCGAGCGTGGCCCGAAAACCGTCGAGAGCATCAAGCAGCACAAGGCGGTCTATCTGATGGCGGTGGGCGGCGCAGCTTATCTGGTGGCGAAAGCCATCAAGAAGGCCCGTGTGGTCGCCTTTGCTGATCTCGGCATGGAGGCGATCTACGAGTTTGAAGTGGAAGATATGCCGGTGACCGTTGCGGTCGATTCCGAAGGCAACAATATCCACGAAACCGGCCCGGCCTACTGGTCTGCCAAAATTGCAGAGCTGGACGGCAAACTCTCCTCCTGAGTGACCGTTCCCTCTGCCGGTTAACGGCGTCGGCCAGGTAAACAAGGCGCGTCCATCCGGACGCGCCTTTTTGCTGATCAGTTGTTGGCCGATGGTTGGTTTAGCTTGGCCTTTCGTGGCAAGCAGGCATAAAAAAGGATGGCGTCACGCCATCCTTTTTCGTTGTGCTCATGCTGCTGCCAGCAGAGCGGTCGCGCCTGGCTTAGGCCTTTTTCAAGTAGGCGGCAACCAGTACGATCTGCACGCCGTTGACCTTGCCTTCGATATGGAGCGGGTTGTTGGTCAGACGGATGCCTTTGACTAGGGTGCCACGCTTGGCGGTGAAACCGGCGCCTTTCACGTCCAGATCCTTGATCAGAGTGACGGAGTCGCCCTCTTGCAGCACGGCGCCGTTGGAGTCAACGGTCGGTGTGCTGTCGTCATCTTCATCAGCCACACCGGCCTCGGCCCACGCCTTGGCTTCGTCTTCCATGTACATCATGTCCAGCAGATCCTGAGCCCACACCTCACCCTTGCCGGAGAGTGCTTTCAGCTGGCGCCATGCCATCACCTGCACTGCAGGCACCTGGCTCCACATGCTGTCGCTCAGGCAACGCCAGTGGTTGACCACCAAGGTATCCGGTTGTTCCAGCTGACCACGGCAGGTGTCACAGATGGCAACGCTGTGATCATCGTCGCTGGCGGGGGAGTGAGGCACCACGAAGGCGGTCAGCGCCTGCTCGGCGCTGCACAGTTCACACTTGGCGCCCGCGCGCGCTTGCAGAATGGCGTTGATGGTCATGTTGTTGGTCCCATAGCTAGTGGTAAAGCGACCCGCGTTGGCGGGGCGCGTGAAAGAGGGGGCGGAATATAGCATAAAACCCCGTACTTTGTCAGGTCTGCCCTTGGTCACCGGGTTGGCGGTGTTGTCGTGCGGTGCTTATTGCTAGGTATTGAAGGGTGCAATTTGAAGTGGGATCGCTAGAATGAGCCTCTTTTTTGACTGCAAGGCAGGGGCATTCGTGCTGGCTCAACGTTTTCAACAACTGGATCGACTGCTCACCCGCTACCGACGCTGGTGGCAATATCAGCCATATCATCATCTGACCATGGCCTTTGCCGATGAGGCGCCCGATCTGGCGGTGCAGCTCAATGGGCTGACTCTGACCCAGTTGGCGGAGCTCGATGCGGATATGGATGCGCTCAGTAGCCTGCTCGCGCCCTGGATTGCCAAGGGGGCCGAGTTGCAGCAACTTAGCCAGCTTGCCCCATTTACCCCGGATCCTATCACCTGCAGCAAGGAGATGGCGCTGCATATGCCGGGGCGCAAGCAGGCCCAGATTGAGTCGTTTGCCGCCTGTCTGCCTGCCCATCAGGGCCCCTATCTGGAGTGGTGTGCCGGCAAGGGCCACCTCGGGCGGCTGGTGTCGCTCCATCGACAGGCCCCCATCTTGAGTCTTGAGCTGCAAGGGCAGCTCTGCGACGAAGGGCGGCTGCTGGCCGAGCGGGATGGTGCCAATATGACCTTTACCTGCGCCGATGCTTTTGCGCCCGAGTCGGTGGCGCTGATTGCCCCCGAACATCACGCCATGGCTCTTCATGCCTGCGGCGAGCTGCACACCCATCTGCTGGAGCGAGTGGCCGAGCGCAGTGCCAGCGGCGTGACCATTTCTCCCTGTTGTTATCACCTGATCCGTACCAGCCACTATCGCCCGCTGTCGGCAGCGGCCAACGCCAGCGAGCTGGTGTTGAGCAAGGCGGATCTCAAGCTGCCACTGCAGGAGACGGTGACCGGCGGTGCGCGGATCGCCCGTCTGCGGGAGCAGGAAGTGGTGTGGCGGCTCGGGTTTGACTGCCTGCAGCGGCAGGTGCGTGGGGGGGATGAGTATCTGCCGGTGCCCAATATGCAAAAAAGTTTGCTGACCGGCACGTTCGAGGCATTCTGCGGCTGGGCGGCAGAGCGCAAGGGCATTACCTTGCCTGCCGCGCTCGACTATCCCGCCTTTTTGGCACAAGGGGAGCGCCGCTTTGGCGATGTCGCCCGGATGGAGCTGGTGCGTCACCTGTTTCGCCGTCCCCTCGAGATCTGGCTGGCGCTGGATCGAGCGCTATTCCTGCAAGAGCAGGGTTATCGGGTCGAAGTGGGGGAGTTCTGTGCCAAACCCATGACCCCGCGCAATATCCTGATCCGCGCCGTGCGCAAGTAATCTTCCGGCTTGCAGTGTGGCGCACGTTTTAGCTGCTCAATGGCGATGTCATTGAGGTGTGCCGCATACGGATACCACCTTGTGCTGAAGTACGGTAAGGTTAACCCCCTGTACCAGCTCAATATAAGGAGAAGGTCATGAGAGGCGGTTGTCATTGCGGGGCCATTCGATATGAGGTGCTGGCAGTACCTTTTGCGGCTGATTTTTGCCACTGCCGGGATTGCCAGCAAACCACGGGCGCTCCTGTGGCTGCCTGGATGGATTTTCGGGTGGAACAGGTGCAATGGTTGCGTGGCACGCCGACGGAATATGCCTCGTCAGATGTCATCCGGCGTGGGTTTTGCGCAACGTGCGGCTCGACCCTCAGTTATCGCAGCACCCAATATCCTGATTATCTGACCCTAGCCATCGCATCCCTCGATAACCCCGCGGCGGTTGCACCTACCTATCACATCTATACCGATAGCCAGCTGCCCTGGCTGCGGCTCTCGGACGAGCATCCCCGCTATCCCAAAGGGAAGTAAGCCCCGTGAAGTAAGCCCCGTATAGTTAAGATGCGTGGATTGCTCCTGCCCATCATTTGAGTGATGACCAGAAAGAGAGTCAATCATGGGTTAGTGCGGTGAATTTGGGGAAAAAATGAGGCCCCGTTTCAGGGGCCTGCCAGTTTAAAGAGTCAGCACTTAATTTGTGATGAAGGTGCGCCTCACCAGCGCGCACCCTCCTTGGCAGAACACGGGTAACACACTCGGAGTTTACGATTTAAGTGCGTAGTGAATGGAATCCATGATCGGCTGATAGCCGGTGCAACGGCAGATATTGCCCTCCAGTGCATCTTTAATCTGTTCATCGGTCGGATGCGGCTCTTTCTCCAGCAGTGCCGTGGTGCTGACCAATACTCCCGGCGTGCAGAAACCACACTGCACGCCGCCTTGTTCGACGAAGGCCTTCTGCAGTTTTTGGGCCACGGGATTATCATTTAGCCCCTCAAGGGTCGTTATTTCCGCATCGTGGCACTGCTCTGCCAGTACCAGACAAGAGCAAACCGCATCACCGTTCATAATGACCGTGCAGGCCCCACACTCGCCAACTGCACAGCCCTCTTTGGTGGCAGTCAGGTGCAGCTGGTCGCGCACCAGATCCAGCAGTCGCATGTTGCCCTTCACTCTGGTTTCAACCAGTTGACCGTTTACCTTTATTTTAATTGTGCTCATCATGCCTCCCTCAATGGGTTATCCCGCCCGATTTATAATGATTGACCGAATGTCTGCTGCGCCCGGGTCATCATGTCACGGAACATATTGACAAAAACCGGCTGCTTATAGGCTGCAGACCAGCGCGTGCCGATGGCGTCATATATCTGCGCATCCAGCACCTTGCAGGCACGCTCGATCGCCTCTTTATTCAGTGGATGTCCCAGCAGACAATGTTCAACATCCGTCAGGCGCTGAGGCTTGCTGAACAAGGCGCCATCGACCAGACGGCAATAATTCACCTTGCCTTCTCCATCACATTCCAGCAGGGCGGTCAGGCTCTGACGGGTAATGTTCAGAGCATTGCGCCGACCAAGCTGGTGATAGAAAGCCTTCGCATGAGGCTGTTGTGGCGGTGGCAGAATCACGCGGGTTAACAACTCGTCTGGTTGACGTTGCGTTTTGTAGCCCGAGAGCAAAAATTCAGCCAGCGGCATGATCCGCGTTCCCTTGTGTGAGCGCAGCTCAATGCGGGCATCGTAAATGATGGATGGCGGGATCGAATCACCACAGGGGGCCGCGTTCACGATATTGCCGCCAATGGTGGCGCGGTTGCGGATCTGGTGCGATCCGACGGTGTGACAGGCCTGAACCAGCAGCGGATACCGCTCACGGATCAACGGATGCTCGGTAATACGGTTGAAAGTAACTGCCGCTCCGATATTGATTTCATGAGTCTGCACATCTTCAAATATCGTCATTAACTCGGGCAGGCTGGAGATATCCACCAACTTCATTGGCCGGGTTTGTATCCTTCCCTGCACGATAACATCCGTTCCGCCAGCAATGGCCGATACGCCATCCGCAGCAATCAAGGTTAATGCGTCCTCCAGATCCCTGGGTCTGGTCACGGCGATATCTGTCAGACGCAGAACCTGTTTCTTGTTGGCGGCCTCAAGCATCATCTCGCTCTGCCGGGCCGGTTTTTTCAGGTTGTAGCCGAGAATGACCTGTTCCAGCGTCAATGGCAGTTTATAAAAGCGCGTTGCCATGGCGAAACTCACCGCATTGTTAATGGCTGCGGCCGCCAGCTCGGTCGCGGGTTCACCAATACCTTTTGCGCCAAATGGTCCGGCAATATCCGGGTTCTCTACGCCAATGACCGTGATGGGCGGGATATCCTTGATGGTTGGCAGCAGATAGCTATCGAAGTTCTCCGATTTAACTTTGCCGTGCTCAATATTGAAATCTTCCAGCAGCGCATAACCAAAGCCTTGCGCGACGCCACCGCTGACCTGACCTTCAAAACCGACGGGATTGAGGACTTGCCCGACATCGTGAGCGGCAGTGACATGCAACAGATCGGTTTTTCCCGTGCTGATATTGACCCGCACTTCAGCGACCTGACAGCCGTACACCCAGGTGAAATAGGGGTTGCCGCACCCTTTTTCTTCATCCCACTGGATGGGGGGAGGGACAAACCAGCCATATTCATTCAGGCTGACACTGGCCCACTTGGTCTTGTTCACCGCTTGTTTGAAATCAATGCGCCGGTTTTCATCATGCTTGTTGATGATAAATCCATCTTGCCAGCGGGTATCGGCAAGGACCCTGGTGCCAATGCTGTCACCAATTATGCCGAGAATACGCTGTTTAATCTTCGCTGCTGCATCCAGAATGGCGCCGCCACCCACTATGGTGCCTCGGGTCGCCGCTGTTGAGCCGCCGTCACCGATCACTGATGTAGGGGGTTCGAAAAAGTGGATATCAGCCATCCCGATCCCGAACGCTTCTGCAGCAATCAGGGACATAGTAGTTTGCAGTCCTTGGCCATTTTCCGAAACGGACGTCGAGATATTTACGCTACCGTCTTCGTTGACCTGAATGAGTGCTGTTGAGGTATCTACACCCTCTGCACCGATAGAGCAGCCGCGATAACTTAATGCCAGGCCAATACCATAGCGATACTCGCCACCCTTCTGATTAAGGGCATGGTAATGCTCGCGTTTGGCCATAAACTCGGCGCTGGTTGTTGCTTTGTTGAGAACCTCAAGGGCAGAAACGGTGTGGTTGTCAAATACCTGGCCGGTAATTGAGGTGTCGCCTTGACGCAGTGCGTTAATCTCGCGGATGGTCACTGGCGACATATTCATATAATCGGCGATTTCATCCATAAATGATTCGTTGGCATAAACCACTTGGGGGGAGCCGAAGCCGCGCATCGCGGAGGTGTAACTGTTGTTGGTATAAATCGCTTTGACATCGATGTGTACATTCGGAATGTTGTATGGCCCCGCGGCCTGCACCGAAGAGCGCCAGGTCACAAAAGGTGATGATGCGGCATAGCCGCCACTGTCCGCCAAGATATCAATCTTCATCGCGAGGATATGGCCATCCTCGTCCAGTCCGGCTTTATATTTCATTTTGTAAGGGTGGCGCTTACAGCTTTCGATAATCGACTGTTCGCGGTTGTAGGCAAATTTAATCGGTCGGCCAGTGAGCTGAGTCATCAGTGCTGAGCGGCATGCCAGGTGGTCGATAATGTCATCTTTGCCACCAAAGGAGCCGCCCATCACGGCACGCTTGATATTGATGTGGCTTTGCGGGCAGCCCATGAAAGTTGCGACAAAACTCCGTACCCGATGCGGGTTTTGTATCGAACCAGATATAACAAGGCTGCCATCAGTGGGGTCTAACCAGCTAAGTACCACTTCAGGTTCAATATAGGCGTGTTCCTGAAAGCCAACTTCATACTCGCGTTCGATGATATGACTGGCGTTCGCAAACCCGTTGTCGACATCGCCTTTAAGTGTGTGGTGATGGGCCGCAATGTTATCGTTTCGGTCCGGGTGGATCTTCCTTGCATCCGGGGCCATGGCCATTTCAATATCCGTGAGCGGTGTATAGGGCGTATAGCGGACATGAATTTTATCAGCAGCCTCACACGCTGCCTCGTAACTGGTGGCAGCAACAACTGCGATAACATCGCCGTGGAATACCACTTCATCTTTTACTATCGGCAGATAATCTTTGACGATAATTCCGACCACTGGCGTACCCGGTACATCTTGCCAAGTCGCGATTTTTACTACGCCATCAACCGCCAATGCTTCGCTGAGATCCAGGTGTTCAATTTTACCTGCAGGAATGTCGGCATAGCGGCAGATCCCGTACAGCATGCCCGGCAGAGTAATATCATCACCATAAATAGCTGTTCCTTTGACTTTCGCCACGCCATCTACACGTCCTTGCGACGCTGAGCGTAAAGCACACATAGCATTCCCCTTATTGCTATCTGGATTGGCAAATCCAGGTTTATAACGTGAATGTATTGTTAATGGCTCCCGTCAAAATGAATGCTGAATTAGCAGTGTCGTAGTGGAGCCAATTTAGTGGTCGGTGTTCCTGTTCAAGCTGTTGGTTTTTTGCAATGACATAAACTAGCCATAAACAGCCTGAAAAGTCATCAATTTAAATAAAAAAACAAACATTGCAAGACTGTGATGCTGACAGTTTCGGTTTACCTAAACCCCATGCATGTGAGAACTGTGCTAAGTGGGGATAAATATGACTATCGAAATTTCTCTACGCCTTACCTAGCATTTTAATGAAAGTAAAATTGGGAAATTACATATTTCCTGTTTTTGGGCATGAGTCCACTGTGCGTGCATGAGTGGCGATGTCTTCAATATGGAGTAGCAACGTGTAGACTGCATGACGGGGATGTTTGGTTATGGTGCTGCTTGGCGTTTTCAATTTTGACAGTACGCTAGTTACAGTGGGGAGATATCAGAAAAGATGATGCAATGAACCCTGAGTGGGAAAAGGGAGGTAAGTGACCAAGTCACATTCTCTTGAAATATGAAGAGTTATTTCAAGGATGCACACCTTGATAGTTGTCATCTCACATTACTGAGGGGATTTGTGAAGTTAACATCGCTCTATTGCTGTTAGTCAGGCTTGTAACGTCAGCGTCTATTATTTCATAGGGGCGAGTTCTGGCTAAAAGTTGCAATATAGTCAAAATCCAGACGTCGGCATAATCGAGAATGACATTTGATTCAATGGTTTATTTTCAATCCGTGTGAAACTTCGCATGATATGAATAATAGTGGGGTTGCTTGAATAGTCAAATCCGCATTATGTGAGCAGTCAAAGTCAAAATGGTTATCAAAATGGAACCATTTATCAAAAATTTATCAAAATGGAATGATTTATCAAAGTGGAATCAAGGGATGAGGTTTGTGCCTGTCGCTCACGGAGGGCAAAAAACAAAAGTACTTGCAGGTTTTTGTAAATGATGAATGGCAATGACGCTATTTTTATTTCGTTCTCGCGAATTACTCCTGCTGCTTGTGACTAATTTCACAAACATTATTGTCGGTAATCTATATGGTCATGTTTGGCACACTTCGCGCATGCTCTGTTTTGTTTGCGTAAATTGCTGATGGCAATGTCAGCCTTGGCAGGTTATGGCTTATCAATCATAACCCCAGGCCTGTCAGTACAATAAATAAACAGATGTCTTACAGGAGACAACCAGCTCATGAAGGATACCACTCAGGCATCACGTAACACATCAACCGCACCGGTTGATGAAGTCTTGCCTCTCACACAAATGTTTCTTTATGGTCTTCAGCATGTGTTGGTGATGTATGCAGGCTCCGTGGCCGTTCCCCTATTGGTAGGCAGTGCGGTGGGTCTCCCTCGTGAACATATTATTTTATTGATCAGCGCCGATTTGTTTATCTGCGGTGCCGCAACCATCATTCAGTCAATTGGTATCAGGCAGTGGCTTGGATGCCGGCTACCACTGATCCAGGGTTGTACCTTTGCTGCCCTGGTTCCCATGATGCTTATTGGTAAACAATATGGGCTAAGCGGGATCTCCGGTGCTGTGATTGTCTCTGGTGTTTTTATCATTTGTTGTGCCCCATGGATCAGCAAAATGCTCCGGTTCTTCCCAAAAGTGGTCATGGGCGGCATTGTTACCCTGATAGGACTATCGATAATGCCCGTTGCCGGTGGCTGGATCGGGGGCGGGTCCAGCGATATGCAGGGTTTTGGTGAGCTTTTTTCCTTGCTGATGGCGGTCATTACCCTCGCCATTATTCTCACTATTTACACCTTTGCGTCCGGCGTGGTTAAAAATACCTCGGTGCTGATTGGCCTTATCATTGGCACCGTGTTGTGGGGCTGCTTTAGACCCCTCGATTTTAACCTTGTCCACGCCTCACCGTGGTTCCATCTACCACAGGCATTTCCGTTTGCAACACCCGAGTTTCATATTGTTCCCATCGCGGTGCTCTCGATGGTGATGGTGGTGGTGATGGTGGAAACCATGTCAACAATGATGGCGATTGGAGACATGGTGGGCAAGACGGTTGATACCAAAATGCTGCGCAACGGGCTTAACACCTGCGGACTGGGCACACTGATCTGTGGCTTATTCAACTTGTTCCCCTATGCCTCGTTTGCACAAAACGTCGGGCTCATAGGTCTTACCGGGGTGCGCAGCCGCTTTGTGGTGACCGCATCCGGCATCATTCTGATGTTGATGGGCATCCTCGCCAAAATGGCCGCATTGGTTGTGTTGATCCCAAAACCTGTGCTCGGAGGCGCGGGTATTGTCATGTTTGGGATGGTGGCGGTCTCGGGGGTGCGCACACTGGGACAGGTCAATTATCGCAATAATAATAACGGCATGGTCGTTGCCTTAACGCTAGGAATTGGCTTGATGCCGGTAGTGGTCCCCAATCTGTTCAACCAGTTCCCGCCAATGATGCAGCTTTTTTTACACAGCGGAATCACCATTGGCACCCTGACGGCCATCGTCGCGAATCTGATGTTGAACGGCAGAGTACCATTTAAGGCCTCTGAAGCATTGACACCTGATCCCCTGCCGCCGACTGCGGCTGCCCGTAGCATGGCGGTCAGGACGGTCAGGATGTGGCTGTTGCTGCGCAAAGTGAATAAAGAGCAGTCGCAGCAGGATTGATGCCTATTTTATCCTGCCCGGGTGGGGCAATGCGTAAGAGCATTGCTCCTTCACACCCTGTTTTCCCAAAGGGAATATAGCCTGCAAGTTGTAGGGAGCTAATGGTGTCCGCCATGGTGGAGACACAAGCCAATGCCGAAGGGCATCGCGGTCATCCTGTTGAGAGCAAGACACAAGGAGCGGTGATGAAGGGACATTGTCTATGTGGCGGGATTGAGGTGTCAGCCGGTGAGCACAAGGAGGTGGGTCTTTGCCACTGCAGCACTTGTCGGCGTTGGTCGGGAGGGCCCCAGTTTGCGGTGCACTGCGGTAAAGAGGTGTATTTTAGCGGACTCACCCCGGTAGCCTATCGTTCCTCGGAGTGGGCGGAGCGAGGTTTTTGTCCTACCTGCGGCACCCATCTTTTTTATCATCTGTTGCCAACCGATGAATACATAGTGCCGGTCGGCCTATTTCAGACCGAATCCTTCCAGTTGGTCAACCAGATCTTCATCGATGAGAAGCCTGATTTCTACGAGCTAAAAAACGAAACACCTACCCTGACCGGCCAGCAGGCGTTCGAGCTGTTTGCACCCAAGTCGTGAGAACGGTGCGAGGTGGTGAGGGGATAGGCGGCAATCAATAAAAGGAAGGTGCAATGCAGCTTGTGGTGATCCGCCATGGCGAGACACAAGCCAATGCCGAAGGGCGTTATCAGGGGGCGTTGGATATCGGGCTCAACGAGTGCGGCGTGCGGCATATCGCCCGGTTGGCTGAGGAGATGGCGGCCAGCCAGGCTCCGTTCGATCGGTTACTGGCTTCGCCGCTGCAGCGAACCAGAGAGAGCGCCGCGATCTTCGCTCGCCAGTTGGATTTGCCTGTGCAACTGGCTCCCGCCTTTCGTGAGCGGCATGTTGGTCTGTTTGAGGGATTGACTCAGGCAGAGGCGAAAGCGCGTTATCCCGAGCTGTGGGCCCGCAATATTACCCGGCTCTGGACGGAAGCCCCTCCCGGTGGTGAGACCCTGGATGAGGTGATTGCCCGGGTATCACAGGGGCTGGTCGAACTGGCCACAGCTGCGCAGGGTGAGCGGGTGCTGCTGGTGGCACATGGGGTCGTTGCCAAAGTGATCCGTGCCGTGACGAGTGCAGGTTTTGCGGATTTTTTTACCTGGCAGCTGCACAACGGCGGCATGCTCTCCGTGAGTTTGCCAGCACCTCTGGCAACGGATCTGTTACTGCCTTTTCGGCGTCCTGCCTTGCCTGAAATACCGCGGGATTGAATCCGCCATGGTGCCTTTGGTCACCCTTAGCAAGCCACGTTTGCCATCGGGTTATTTCATGGTTTTTGCATTGTCGTTTGGTGGTGAACGGCCGGTGGCTGGTGGGGCTGAAAGGGAGAACACCCTGTGGCAGCAGATCGGAATTATTTCACCAGTGCAAAAGAATCGGCTTGGTGTGTTACATCAGTGAAACAGTGTGCATATCAGGGGTTGTTAAAAAGAGCCACGTCACCTTGGGTGGCGTGGCTCCGATCTATCGATGACAGGGCTGATATGCAAAGGCGGCAAGGAGCAGGGCAGGGGAGTCTGCCATCAGGTCGGTTCCGGCTCCTCCTTGCGGCAGCAGTTTCGCCCCTGTTTTTTGGCCAGATAGAGGGCGGTATCGGCCCGTCTTACCATCTTCTCCACGCTATCGTGCGGGCCTTTGCTGGAGCTGATCCCTATGCTGATGGTGAGGGAAACCTCAAGTGCACCGGATAGTGCATGGCGGGCTGACTCCACCGCCAGTCTGACCCGCTCGGCGCTGGCCCAGGCTAACTCCAGCGAGGTCTCTGGCAGCAGCACGATAAACTCTTCGCCCCCCCAGCGCCCCAGCATGTCCACTTCCCGCAGCTGTTTGCCGATCCGGTTGACCAGACTCAGGATTGCTTGATCCCCCTGCTGATGGCCAAAGGTGTCGTTGACCTCCTTGAAGTGGTCGATATCGATCATCAGCAGGCTCATAGTGTGACCAAAACGCTGGCAGCGCTGCATCTCGGCGTTGACCAGCTCGTCGAAACGGCGCCGGTTGGCAATGTGAGTCAAAGGATCCGTGGTGGCGGCGACCTTCAACTCCTCCACCAGTCTTGCCCGCTCCGAGATATCCCGCAAGATGGCGGTCATCTCGGTGGTCGGGCCCAGATTGATCTTGGCGATGGTCACCTCCAGCGGGAATTCGCTGCCATCGCGGCGCAATCCCATGACCGAGGCGCGGGCATGCATCGGGCGTGAATTGATGGGGGAGTTGCTGAAGGCCTTGAAATAGGTTTCGTGATTGGCGCGAAAACGCTGGGGCAGCAGGGTTTCCAGCCGTTTGCCGAGATAACTTTCGTCGATCCCGAACATCTCGCAGGCAGCGGTATTGATAAGCTCGATGCGCGATTCGCTGCTGACGCTGATGATGCCGTCATAGGCGGAGTTGACCACCGCTTCGAAGCGGCGGCGACTGGTGGTGAGTGCCTCTTCCAGCTGCTTCTTGGCGGTGATGTCGATGGCGGTAACGATGATCCGGGTAATGCGGTGCTGCTCGGGAATGATGGGGGAGAGCACAAAGCGCCACCAGCTGGTGCGCGACAGGCTGTCGATGGGCAGTTCGCTCTCGAGCCCGGTCTGCAGGCGCACGCACTCGTGCATGGGCGGCTCGATGGTATTGGTAATGTAGCGGGGAAACATCTCGCTCAGCTGTTTGCCAATACTACCAAGGACATCCAGCTCGAATGCCTTGGCAAAGGTATCGTTGGCTGAGACCAGCATAAAGTGATCATCCTTGTCGAGGCTGAACACCGCCACGGCGGCGCCGATGGCGTCGAGGGATGACTTTATGTCAGCATGGGAACCCTGTGTAAACATGCGACCTCCACGGCGAATAACATATTGATATTCAGTATAGTGTGGTCGTTTGGCTAACTACTCTTCGATATCCAGCAACACCAGAATGGCGCTGTCGCCGCCCCATTCGCGGGGAGCCTGATGGAAGGCGCGCACATTGGGGTGCTGGGCCAGCCAGCTGGGAATGCGCTGCTTGAGAATATGTTTGCCGATGCCGTGCATTACCGAGGCGACGTGAATGTTCTCTTTTTGGCAGAGGGTGAGCAGGGCGGCCAGCTCCTGTTTTGCTTGCTGCTGGTTCATGCCGTGCAGATCCAGGTAGATCTCCGGCGGATAAATGCCCCGCTTGAGCTTTTTCAGCTCAAATTTTGACACATCTTCCCGCACGTAACGGGTCGGCCCATCGTCATCGAGATGGGGTTGATACTCATCGCTGAAATAGTGGTCAACCCCAAGCTTTTCGCGGGTTTCGCGCAATTCGCGTTTCTGCTTGACCGGGCGTAACTCGGCCCTTATGGTATCTTGCTTGATTTTCCGGGTACCTTTTATCGCATCGCGGAACAGCAGGGTTTCCTCGTCTGTTGGTGAGGGCGTTTTTTTCATCAGATGCTCATTTATTAGGTATGCGTCTTGCCCGCTACGTAAGTTGGGCTCGGGCCGGATATTACTCGACTTGGAGGTGGATTTGGACAAGATATTTATCGATGAGGTGGTTGCCGAGATGCACACCATCCAGGACATGTTGCGTTGGGCCATGAGTCGTTTCAACGACGCCGGGATTTTTTACGGTCATGGAACCGACAACGCCTGGGATGAAGCTGTGCAGCTGGTACTGCCCGCGTTACATCTGCCACCGGATGTAGACCCGGCCATGCGCCACTCCCGTCTCACCAGCAGCGAGCGTCACCGTATCGCCGAGCTGATTATCCGCCGCGTACAGGAGCGGGTACCTGCCGCGTACCTGACCAACAAGGCCTGGTATGCCGGTTGGGAGTTCTACGTGGACGAGCGGGTGCTCATTCCCCGTTCCCCCATTGCCGAGATGGTCGCCAACCGTTTCGCGCCGTTCCTCAAAGAGGAACCGACCCGGATCATGGACTTGTGCACCGGTTCCGGCTGCATCGCCATCATCATGGCCCACGAGTTCCCGGAAGCGGAAGTGGATGCCATCGACATCAGCATCGATGCGCTGAACGTGGCCGAGCGCAACATCAACGATCACGGGCTGGAGCAGCAGGTCATTCCGATCCGCTCCGATCTGTTCCGCGATCTGCCGGCAGGTGACAAGTACGATCTCATCGTCTCCAACCCGCCCTATGTGGACTCCGAAGATATGTCGGATCTGCCGGACGAGTTCCGTCACGAGCCCGAGCTGGCGCTGGCATCCGGCTCCGATGGTCTCAAGCTGACCAAGCGTCTGCTGGCCAATGCCGCCGACTTCCTCAAGGATAACGGGGTGCTGGTGGTGGAAGTGGGCAACAGCATGATCCATCTGGAAGCCCAGTTCCCCGAGGTTCCCTTCACCTGGGTTGAGTTCGAAAACGGCGGTCACGGCGTCTTTGTGATGACCCGTGAAGAGCTGGTGCAGTATCAGGATCATTTCGCCATCTACAAGAACTAAGCAGGAGCGCGCATGGCAGGGAACAGTTTTGGCCAACTTTTTCGAGTCACCACCTTTGGTGAGAGCCACGGCCTGGCGCTGGGCGCTGTGGTCGATGGTTGCCCGCCGGGGCTGGAGATCAGCGAGGCGGATCTGCAGGGAGACTTGGATCGGCGCAAGCCGGGCACCTCCCGCTACACCACGCCACGTCGCGAACCGGATGAGGTGAAGATCCTCTCCGGGGTGTTCGAGGGCAAGACCACCGGCACCTCCATCGGGCTGCTCATCGAGAATACCGATCAGCGCTCCAAGGATTACTCCGACATCAAGGATCTGTTCCGGCCGGGTCACGCTGACTACACCTATCACCAGAAGTATGGTCAGCGTGACTATCGTGGCGGCGGCCGCTCTTCTGCCCGCGAAACTGCGATGCGGGTGGCGGCGGGGGCCATTGCCAAGAAGTACCTGAAACAGGTGCACGGCATCGAGATCACCGGTTTCCTCTCCCAGCTTGGCCCCATCAAGGCCGAGGCGTTCGACGCGGCGCAGATTGAGCAGAACCCCTTCTTCTTCCCCGATGCGGGCAAGCTGGAAGCGCTTGATCAATATATGCGTGACCTGAAAAAAGAGGGCAACAGCATTGGCGCCAAGGTGCAGGTCATTGCCAGCAATGTGCCGGTGGGCCTCGGTGAGCCGGTGTTCGACCGCCTCGACGCCGACATTGCCCATGCCATGATGGGCATCAATGCGGTCAAAGGGGTGGAGATCGGCGACGGGTTCGCGGTGGTGGAGCAAAAAGGCTCCGAGCATCGCGACGAGATGACCCCGGCAGGCTTTGCCAGCAACCATGCGGGCGGCATTCTGGGTGGTATCTCATCCGGTCAGGATATCGTGGTCAGCATGGCGCTCAAGCCGACCTCCAGCATTACTGTGCCTGGCAAGACGATCAATACCGAGGGCGAAGCTATAGAGATGATCACCAAGGGTCGCCATGATCCTTGCGTCGGCATCCGCGCCGTGCCTATCGCCGAAGCCATGCTGGCACTGGTATTGATGGATCACCTGCTGCGCCATCGTGCCCAGAATCAGGGTGTGCTGACCCAGACGCCACAACTGCGTTGATCGGCATAACGGCTAATCAGCTGATCAAACGTTGATTGGCCAGAATGAGAAAGGCGACCTTCGGTCGCCTTTCTTGTTTTTATCCGGTATCGGGCATGAACGCCGGATCATGGCTGGTGGCTTATCAGCTGATCAGACGCCTGCGGAGCGGCATCAAGACGACAAGTAGGGAGCACAAACTGGCGGTCGTTTTTGGGCAGGGCGCTGATGGCCTGGTTGATCGCTGTCATCTGTTCATTGTTGATACTGGTGTTGGCAAACATCAGAGTGACTGGCTGGTTTTGTAGCAGGAGCTGGCAGCTGATTTCCCCTTCGGCTCCCAGTTGTGTCAGCCGCTCGCGGGCATATTGCCACTCCATGATGATGCCATCCAGACGATGGGCCTGCAGCAGTTCGAACAGTTTGTCCTCCTTGTTGTACTCTGTGGCTCTCTTGAGGGTCGGGCACTCTTCCATCTGCGGGGTTGGACTAATACCGCGCAGCTTGCCCAGTCTGAGTTCCGTGTCGTGGCAGAATTTGGAGTATGAATCGAGTTGTGGCCAGAGATTGCGCTGACCTGAAACAGGGTTGTGGCTCAGCAGGACATAGGCGTTTTGGCGATAGGGCATCGAATAGCGGGCATATTGCAGGTGTTTCGACAATGGCAGGGCGGCCATGATCACATCGATCTGATGATGTTTCACCTCAAGGAGCGATCGGGCCCAGGGCATTTCGCGAAATGTGGGGGTAAAACCGGCCTGGGTCAGGATTTGGCGCGTCAGGGTGACATCTACCCCTTCCAGTTGTCCCTTGCTGTTGAGCTGGCTGAAGGGGGGCCAGTGGCTCCAGGCCACGATCAGCGTCTGACTGGCTTGCAGGGCAGGGCTTAACAGCAGGATCAGCAGGCCAATCCATGTTGCCCATTTACCCCGGGTCGTGACATATCGCTTGCTCATAGGTAAACCTCACAATGACGTTTTGCCATTTCGGATCGCTGCATTTTGTGGTGGGTGTTTGTCGAATAAATATTATCTTTTCAGTTAATAGTGTGGTGTATGAATCACTTGTCAAAGGCATTGTTCGAAGGTTAGGAAAGGATATTTTCTGTTCGTGCTGGGAGGGGCATCACATTTTTCTCGTTTATCCCGGACAACTCCGTTAGACTGCGCCTCTATTCTTTCCCCTTTGCTCTGCTCCCCGGGGAAATCGTTGTTTTCTCAATAGGCCCAGATCTTGTGAGATGGCATCGGCTCAGCAGAGGAGCCCCACCACAAATCCCCGGCGCCACTATCCCTAGCAGGTAACTATGAGTTTTACTTCCCTCGGTCTGGCCGAACCCTTGTTGCGTGCCGTTGCCGAACAAGGCTACGACACCCCGTCTCCCATTCAGCAGCAAGCGATCCCCGCCGTTCTGGCTGGCCGCGATCTGATGGCGGCGGCCCAAACAGGGACCGGCAAGACCGCAGGCTTTACCCTGCCGATGCTGCAACGTCTGATGGAGAGCAAGCGCAAGGTTTCTCCGAACCGCATTCGTGCGCTGGTGCTGACCCCGACTCGCGAGCTGGCCGCCCAGGTGGGCGAGAGCGTGCGTAACTACGGCAAACACCTGCCGATGCGCAGCCACGTAGTGTTTGGTGGCGTGAGCATCAACCCGCAGATGATGGCGACTCGCCGTGGTCTGGACGTGCTGGTGGCCTGTCCTGGCCGCCTGATGGATCTCTACAACCAGAATGCCGTCAAGTTCGACGAAGTGGAGATCCTGGTACTGGACGAAGCGGACCGCATGCTCGACATGGGTTTTATCCGCGACATCCGCCGCATCCTGGCCCTGATGCCGAAGAAGCGCCAGAACCTGCTGTTCTCCGCGACTTTCGCCGACGAGATCCGCGAACTGGCCACCGGCCTCTTGGACAACCCGGCGGTGATCGAAGTTGCCCCGCGCAACAGCACCGCCGAGCGTATCGAGCAGCTGGTTCACCCCTGTGACAAGGCCAACAAGATCGGCCTGCTGAGCCATCTGGTGACCAGCAACAACTGGCAGCAGGTACTGGTGTTCACCCGTACCAAGCACATGGCTAACCGCGTTGCCGAGACCCTCGACAAGAACGGCGTCAGTGCTGCCGCCATCCACGGCAACAAGAGCCAGGGTGCCCGTACCCGCGCGCTGGCCGGTTTCAAGGATGGTAGCGTCAAGGTGCTGGTGGCGACCGATATCGCTGCCCGTGGTCTGGATATCGACAAGTTGCCGCAAGTGGTCAACTTCGAGCTGCCCAACGTGGCGGAAGATTACGTGCACCGTATCGGTCGTACCGGTCGTGCCGGTGCTGCCGGTCACGCCATCTCCCTGGTCGCGGCCGATGAAGGCAAGCTGATCAAGGCCATCGAGCGTCTGACCAAGCAGAACATCCCGTGCGAGCAGGTGGCCGGTTTTGAAGCTTCCCGCGAGACCCTCGACAACATCGCCCGTGGTATCGGCGCGCCGCTGCGCAAAGAGCCCCGCGATCCGAGCGAGCAGCGCCGTGCGCCGCGTCCGCAAGGTCAGGGCCAGCGTCAGGGTGCCGGTCGTTCTGCTTCCAATGGCAATGCTGGCGGTGCGCGTACCGGTAACGGTGGCAAGCCCAAGCCGCAAGGTGGTCAGCGTCCGGCTGATGGCGCAGGCAAACCGGCTCAGGCCCGTCGTCCCCGTCGCTCTACCCACAACCAGTAAGCGGCTCGGGAGCCTCGCTCCCCAGCTGATCGGTTGATCTAAAAAGCCCTGCCAATCTGGCAGGGCTTTTTGCTTTCAGAGCATACCCATTTTCAGGGTTTAGTTTTGTGGCATCGCGGACAGATACTGCTTTTGCATCTGGAGCCAGCGGCCGCTTTTGATCATCTCCAACTGCACCTTGATCAGAGTTGAGATGTCGCTGCTGTGTTTTTTATCGAGGTAGAGATAGAGCTGATCACTGGCGATCTTCTGCCAGGGGGCGGCTGGTACGGGTTGATAGGGATAGGCGGGGCGCTTTTTGATGACCCAATCCACTTTGCCTCTTTGTAGCTGGGCAAGGCCCTGTTTTTCATCGTTTAGCCAGACGATGTGATAGTCGGTCAGGTAACGCACGCACCACTTGATGCCACGTACGCAGCCAATCATCGCCCCTTTGGCAGGGGGCCAGCTCAGATTACTGTGGGTTTGGCCATAAATAGCGATTTCAGAGATGGGGGCCCCGATGGGCTGCAAGCGGGGATAGGCCTGCTCAAACCCCTTGACGCGGGCCATGTCGCCGTCAACGGCATTCGTAGACTCAATCAGCTTGTCGCAGCGGGCATAGGTGCAGGGGATCAGCTGGAAATCGATACTGGCTCGGCCAAACCACTCATGGAAAAAGGGTGTCATTAACGCGATGTTTTCTACCGCAGCAGCCAGTTTCAGCGGGGTTCCGTGGGCAAACGGGGTTAGCCCGACAAGCAGTAACCAGCCAATCAACTTCATATCGCACTCCTGAACCGGGCTTATGTTTAGCAGAAAAGTTGAGACGATTTGCAAAGAAGAATAGCCGATGGGCATGGCAACCCGGCTGTGCCACCGTTTATCCGTGACGGGTGAGTCAGGGGAGCAGTGCCGTGATCAGAATATGGGCCGCACTCACCAGGATCACCGTGAAGGTCAAACTCATCCCCACCACCCGGTAGCGGAAATTTTCCGGCGTGCGGCTCATGCCAAAAGCGTGACAGAGGCGGCCAAGCAACAAGGCAATTCCCAGTAGATGGATAAGCCAGGGGGTCTGGCTGCTAGCTTCGACAAAATAGATCAGCAGCAGGGCGAGGGGAACATACTCGGCAAAGTTGGCATGCACCCGCATGGCCCGCAGCATGGCGGGATCATCGCCATGGCCGAGTGCCACTTTATGACGGTGACGAGTGCGAATGGTGCGAATGCTCAGCAACACAAACAGCAGGGCGAGCAGGGCCGCGTAAACAGGCAGTATGGTCATGATATCTGGCTCCCGGTGTGATGGTGTCGAGTCGCTTGTGACTTGATTTATATTGCTTGGCGTCTCAATGGCTTGCCTCTGAGGGTAGCAGCAAACTGCCGCAGCACGACCGTCCTCGGCTTACTCACCATCGAGCGTGTGTTGACCCTGTTGATGAAGCGCAGAGCGCTGCGCCATTAACCCTCGTAAGGGAAGAGTGGTCCAGCACTGGCAGCAAGCAGAACGAGGGGTCTTCGGTGGTGCCGATTATCAGCGGATGGGGGTTAGCAGCGCGGAGAGGTAGCGCTCCTGCATCTGTTGCCAGCGGCCACTGGCGATCAGCTGCTGCTGGGATTGGATAAGGGCGGCAATATGTGGTTGGCGGCTCTTGTTGAGGTAGAGATAGACCTCCATATCGGAGACCCGTTTCCAGGGCGCGGCGAGGGGGGATTGATTGGAGGGCTGCAGTCGGATAACCCAATCGGTTCTGCCGTGCTTGAGCAGGGCGAGACCCTGTTTCTCATCGTTGAACCAGACGATACGCCGACTGTCGAGATAGCGCTTGCACCACTGAATGCCGCGCAGGCAGCCAACCAGCTCCTGACTGGCAGGGGGCCAGCGGGCATCGTGCTGGCTCTGTGCATAGATGGTGACCTCCCCAATTGCCACACCGACCGGGATCATTTGTGGGTGGGTCTGCTCCAAGCCACTAATCCGGGCGATATCCCCGTCGATGGTGCTGTCTGCATCGACCAGCTTGCGGCAGCGGGCGAGGGTGCAGGGGATAAAGGTAAACTCGACTCTGGCCTTAGCAAACCACTCTTCATAGAAGGGGCGTAGCAGGGGAATATATTCGACGGGGGCCGCCAGCGACAAGGGGGCGCCATGGGCAATCGGGTTAAGACAAAACAGCAGCCACCAGCCAGCCCACTTCATACTCCGCACCTCGCTCAATCCGGTATGCAAAAAGCGTAGCTGACCACTCCCCTTGTCGAGAGTGGAGATGTGCAGAATAGAGATAAGCATCGTGGCTGTAGAACAAAGCCCCGCCAACAGATATTGGTGGGGCTTTGTTATTTGGGGCATTCAGTATCGGGGATTACAGCGCGGGCAGCAGTCCCATGCTGACGCTGATCTGGACGCCGACAATCAGCACGCCCATGGCCGCGGCTACTCCCAGCGCCACCACGCC
This sequence comes from Aeromonas sp. MdU4, assembly GCF_041929505.1. Lineage (NCBI taxonomy): Bacteria > Pseudomonadati > Pseudomonadota > Gammaproteobacteria > Aeromonadales > Aeromonadaceae > Aeromonas > Aeromonas sp. MdU4. The sequence continues at coordinate 71,250 of NZ_JBHFMW010000024.1, forward strand.
ACCCGGGGCGCGGTAGTGGTGGGCTGGCGCCTGTTTACGGCTCTGCCACACCAGCGCCACAGGCAGCAGTACCGCGAGGATTGCCAGCGCAATGGCGGCGTAGCCGAGAGCCATGATAAAGCCCTGCGGGAAGTAGAGGGCAAACAGCAGCGGCGGCACAAAGGTGATAAGGCCAGTCTGGCTGCGGCCCTGCCAGTTGTCCTTGCGACGGGTCACCTTGGCCATAAAGTCAAACAGTCCCAGCGTCACCCCGAGGAAGGAGGTGGCGAGTGCCAGATCGGCAAACAGGTGCATCGCCTGATTGAAGGCGGGCCAGCTCACCAGCTTGCCGACGCTGGCGAGCAGGCTGTCGAGCGCGCCGCCATTGGCCAGCAGGGAGGATTGGCCGAGCAGCCCCAGAATGGCCACTTGCCACAGCACGTAGAGGATCAGCGGCAGGGCGGAGCCCCAGACAAAGACCCGGCGCAGCTGCTTGGGGCAATCACCGAGGTAGAGCATCACGCTCGGGATCGAGCCGTGAAAGCCGAACGAGGTGAAGATGACCGGCAGACCCGCCAGCAGCAGCCCTTCCCCGAGCGGCATGGCGAGCAGGTGTTCGCCCTGGGCGCGCGGCAGCAGCAGCGCCAGCACGCCGACCATGATCACCAGCTTGACGGTGAACATCAGCCGGTTGAGGTAATCCACCGAGCGGGTACCGACGCAGACCATGCCGCCAAACAGCAGGGTAAAGGCCCAGGCGGCCTGCTCCTGGCTCAGGGTGATGCCGGCATCGGCCAGCGCCTGTGCCAGCAGGCTGCTGCCACCGCTGATGTAGGCGGAGGCGAGGGCGTAGAACAGCATCAGGATGCAGAAGGAGGCGATGCGCTTGCCCCAGGGGCCGAGCAGGTGATCCGCCAGCTGGTGCAGGTACCACTTGCCGGTGTTGAGGCTGGCCTCCACCTGCAGCATGGCGGTAAAGGCCATCAGGGCCCACAGGCCAATCATCAGCAGCAGGGTGGCGGGGCCGCCGAGGGAGGAGGAGGCCAGCGGCAGGGCCAGCATACCGGCGCCTATGGTGGTGCCGGCAATCAACAGGGTACAACCCAGAGTCTTGGTGTTCATGTTATCCATCCGAAAGTGAGCGGAGATGTTGCAAACAAGAGAGAGCCAGTTGGCTGTGTCGGGAGGCGCCTCCGGGGGAAAAGCCGGAGGCTAGCAATATCGGCGTGGAAACATCTGTACCTGAAACCTGTCGGTTGTAAAAGATGGTTGCCACGTTAACGGATCGAAATAGCGGAGACAACCCCTAAAATGCGGATCTTGTGCTGTGAAAGGCATTTGGGTGGAAATAAAAAGTGACACTTTGCGCTATGCGCCGAAAAAATGTGCGCCTTGAGGTGTTGATGCCAATCCGGTTGACGCAGCCCTCGGGATCGGAGGGGGTTGCTGCAGGCGCCGGGAAGGGGCGGCAGAGGGCAAAACGGGGCGTTATCGGCCCAGCTGGCTCGGCATAAGTAAAAATAAGGTCATATGACCAAAAGCCATAAATTCAATTTATAGCGAGCCGATGGGCCGATAAACGGGCCCTGAGCAGGGGGGGCAAGCCCTGTCTGCCGGTTGGCCGATCTTCCGCTGGTCAAAATGGCGAATGCAAAGGTGGGCGTGGAGAAGTGCAGCCGCACAGGCTGTCAGTTCTGGCTGCCCATTCCGGCAGTTTTTGCAGGCAGCCTGTGCGGTTGTGAGCAATTGCCGCAGGCGGCTTAGCGGCGCCGCTTGAGGGTGCGGCTCACATAGTGCAGCCCGCTCTGGTAATCGCCATTGACCGCCTTGAGTGCCAGCTCCAGCGCCTGGCTCGCCAGCGCATCGTGCTGCTGGGGCAGGGAGTTGATGCCGAAGGGGAGAAAATCGAGCAGCCGATCGTCGCCGAAGGTGGCCATGGCAAGCTGGCTCATATCGGTCTCCTGCTCCAACAGGTAGTCGAGTACCCCCTCCATCAGGATGTAGGAGGTGGTGATCAGCGCCTCGGGCAGTTGGCCCAGCTGCTGGTGCAGATGTTTGATCAGGCGATACCCCTCGGCGCGCGAGAAGTGGGCCCCTTCACAGAGGTGGCAGGTCGCGCTGTGGCTGGCGATGGCCTGCTCGAAGCCCGCTTTGCGCTCCTGACTGATCGTCAGTTCCGGCAGTGCTGTGATCAAGGCGATATGGCGAAGGGTAGGGGTGAGCAGGGAGGCGGTGAGGTCAAAGCTCGCCTTCTCATTTTCACTGGCGACGGTGACAAACTTGTCGGCTGCCATGCTCCGGTCGATGGCGAGGATCTGCACCCCCTGCGCCTGCTGGTTGCCATAGTAGGGATCGTCAGGCGGCAGGCAGCTGGCTACCAGCAGGGCATCCACATGGCGGCTCACCAGCATCTGGGCCAGCTCTTTTTCGGTGGCGGGGTCATCTTCCGAGCAGACGATGAGCAGTTGATAGCCCTGTGCCCGCGCCCCCTGTTCCAGCCGTTTGGCCAGCTTGGCGTAACTGGCATTCTCAAGGTCGGGCAGGATAAAGCCGAGGGTCTTGGTCTGGCCGCCGCGCAGGGAGGCGGCGCGGCTGTCCGGCTGGTAGTTGTGGGCGGTGACTACTGCCATCACCTTGTCGCGGGTGGCCTGACTGATGCGGTATTGGTCGGCCTTGCCGTTGATCACATAGCTGGCCGTGGTGCGCGAGACACCGGCGAGGGCGGCGATTTCATCCAGTTTCATCATATTGGCTCTGTTTGAGTTGCTAGGCCCACGGGCACTGCCTGGTAAGGGCACCGAAAAGTGTGCGCGGGATCATATCATTGAAAACCACTCTTTGTGGGTACTTGATCAATTCGCTGAAACGATTCAGTCTGAGTGTAAGTGAAACGATTCAGCTTGTCAGCAGCACCGCTTCGCAGAGATGCAGAGCAGGATGGTAAAACCCGGTCAGGATCACATTTCGAGGTATTCCGACTATCGTCAGCTGGCAGGCAAACCGAATGTTCAATTGTGTTGACCCGGCGAGTTCGGGATCTGATGGAGAGTGGCTATGTTGAAGTTGGTGCGAGAGCAGATCTTGCTGGGGCAGTCGGTAGCGACCAAAGCTGAAGCGATTGCCCTGTTGGCAGGCAAACTGACCGAGGCCGGTCTGGTGGAGGCGGGCTATGTCGATGGCATGCTGGCCCGTGAAGCGCAGCATGCCACCTACCTTGGCAGCGGCATCGCCATTCCCCACGGCACCACCGACACCCGTCATCTGGTGAAGCGCACCGGCGTCATGGTGGCCCAGTTCCCCCATGGCATCGAGTGGGACGAGGGGCAGATTGCCTATGTCGCCATCGGGATTGCCGCCAAGTCAGACGAGCATCTGGGCATCTTGCGCCAGCTCACCCATGTGCTGGGTGACGAGCTGGCGGCTGCCCAGCTCAAAGAGGCCACCGATGCCGACACCATCATCAACATCTTGACCGGCGCGACGGTGGCCAAAGAGGTGCAATACCTGACCCTGGCCGACTTCCCGGCCGACGATCGCGACCAGCTGTTGCTGGGCGCAGCCGCCCGCGCCAAATCGGCGGGCTGGGGTGATGCCGCCATGGTGAGCGCGCTGCTGGCAAGCGACCCAGCCTATCTGGGCGAGGGCGTCTGGCTGGCCCGCGCCAATGTTCAGCAAACAGCATCGGCCCAGACTGGCTGGGTGCTGGCCACCCCGAGTAGCGAATTGAGCGCAGGGGATCTGCCGGTCAGCGCCATGCTGCTGCTGTGCGCCGCAGATAGCGGCCATCTGCCGCAACTGGAGAATCTGGCCAAACTGGCGGCTGCCGGTCAGCTGGCGACGCTGGCGGGCGACGAGGGGCTGGCCATGTTGCAGGCGGGGCCGGCGAGCGGTCTTTCCGAAACCTTCACCATCATCAACCCCCACGGCCTGCATGCCCGTCCCGGCGCCATGCTGGTCAAGGTGGCCAAAGAGTTTGCATCCGACATTCGGGTTGCCAATCTGGATGGCAGTGGCGAGGCGGTCTCCGCCAAGAGCCTGATGAAGGTGATCGGCCTTGGGGTCAAGTGCGGGCATCGTCTGGCATTTCGCGCCGAAGGGGCCGATGCCGATGCCGCCCTCAAGGGGATTGGTGAGGCGATCGCCGCTGGTCTGGGCGAGGGGGCGCATTGATGAAGATTGTCACCATTACTCTCAACCCCGCCCTTGATCTCACCACCCGTCTCGAGGCGATGAGCCTTGGCGAGGTCAATCTGGTGAGCGAGGCCAACCTGCGCGCGGCGGGCAAGGGGATCAACGTCGCCATGGTGCTCAAGGATTTGGGCCGCGGCGTGAGCGTCACCGGCTGGCTGGGCGCTGACAATGAACAGAGCTTTGTCTCCCTGTTTGCAGAGCGGGCGCTGGATGATCACTTTGTCCGTGTCGCTGGCAGCACCCGCATCAACGTCAAGATCTCCGAGCAGTCCGGTCGGGTCACCGATCTCAACCTGCCGGGGCTCACCATTCATGAAGGGGAAGTGAGTGCGTTGGAACAGGCCATCGACGAGCTGGCAGCGCACGCTGACTGGTTCGTGCTGGCGGGCAGCCTGCCCAAAGGGGTGGCCCCCGATTACTGCGCCCATCTGATCCGCCTGCTCAAGGCCAAAGGCAAGCAGGTGATCTTCGATTGCAGCGGCGCGGCGTTAAGCGAAGGGATTAAGGCGGCGCCGACTCTGGTCAAACCGAATCTGGAAGAACTTGAGCAATGGGCGGGCCGCCCTATCAAGACCCTGAGCGAGCAGGCCGAGTGTGCCCGCGCGCTGCAGGCAAGCGGGATCCCCAACGTGGTGATCTCCAACGGCGCCGATGGCCTGATCTGGTTTGCCCCGGATGCCGTCTGGCAGGCCATTCCGCCGCGGATGCAGGTGGTCAGCACGGTCGGTGCTGGCGACTCGCTGGTGGCCGGTCTCGCCCATGGCCTCAGCCTTGGTTGGGCACCGGAGCAGACCCTGCGGCTGGCCACCGCCGTCTCGGCCTTGGCGGTCAGTCAGGTCGCAGTCGGCTTTGACGATATCAATGTGCTCAACCCTTTACTTGAACAGGTGCGCGTAGAGCGTCTGGATGCGCTGGCACCGATTCATTGCAATACCCCCCCAATGGAAAACTCAGGAGATGCCCAATGAAAGCAATCTTGGTTACGGCTTGCCCGGCGGGCATTGCCACCAGCTTTCTCGCTGCAAAACGGATAGAACAGCAGGCCAAACTGGCTGGCTGGGAACTCACCCTCGACGTCGGCTCTAGCGTGCAACCCCGTCAGGTGCCGGGCAAGGAGCAGATTGCCGCCGCCGACATGGTGCTGGTTGTCGCCAGCGCCCCGGTGGATCTTGCTGCCTATGACGGCAAGCGGGTCTATCAGGGCAGCATGGATCTCGCCCTGCAAGATCCGGCCGCCTTGCTGGAAGCTGCCACCAGCGGCGCCAGCGTCTATCGCCATCAAGCCGCTCCCGCCGCAGCTAAACCCGCCGCCGCTGGCAAGCGTATTGTGGCGGTGACTGCCTGCCCGACCGGGGTGGCCCACACCTTTATGTCGGCAGAAGCGCTGGAGACCATGGCCAAGCAGCTGGGTTATCAGATCCGCGTCGAGACTCAAGGCTCGGTCGGTGCCCAGAATGCCCTGACTGCCGAGGAGATTGCATCTGCTGATCTGGTATTCCTTGCCACCGACATCGAGGTGGACATGGCCCGTTTCGACGGCAAGCCGGTCTATCGCACCAGTACCGGTGCGGCACTGAAGAAAACCCGCGCCGAGCTCGACAAGGCCTGGACCGAGGCGAAAACCTATCGCCACAGCGGCGCCAGCCAGCCCAAGAAAGAGGAAAAAGCGGGCCCCTACAAGCACCTGCTGACCGGTGTCTCCTTCATGCTGCCCATGGTGGTGGCGGGCGGCCTGATTATCGCGCTCTCGTTCGTGTTCGGGATTGAAGCGTTCAAGGTGGAAGGCACTCTGGCCGCCGCCCTGATGAAGATCGGTGGTGGCTCCGCCTTTGCCCTGATGATCCCGGTGCTGGCCGGTTACATTGCCTACTCCATCGCTGACCGTCCGGGTCTCGCCCCCGGCATGATCGGTGGCATGCTGGCAAGCTCGCTGGGCGCCGGTTTCCTTGGCGGCATCGTGGCTGGTTTTCTGGCCGGTTACAGCGCCAAGTATCTGAGCGACAAGGTGCGCCTGCCGGTGACCCTGGAAGCGCTCAAGCCGATCCTGATCATTCCGTTGGTGGCCAGCCTGTTTACCGGTCTGGTGATGATCTACGTCGTCGGTGGCCCGGTGGCAGGCATCATGAGCGCTATGACCACCTTCCTCAACAACATGGGCTCCGCCAACGCCGTGCTGCTGGGTGTCATCATCGGCGCCATGATGTGCTTCGACATGGGGGGCCCGGTCAACAAGGCGGCCTACGCCTTCGGGGTCGGCCTGCTGGCCTCCAAAACCTACGCCCCGATGGCCGCCGTGATGGCCGCCGGTATGGTGCCGGCACTGGGGATGGGGATCGCCACCTTCCTGGCCCGCACCAAGTTTATCAAGGCGGAGCAGGAAGCAGGCAAAGCCTCTTTCGTACTGGGTCTGTGCTTCATCTCCGAGGGGGCCATTCCGTTTGCCGCCAAGGATCCGATGCGGGTCATCCCGGCCTGTATGGTCGGCGGCGCCCTGACCGGTGCGCTCTCTATGCTGTTTGGCTGCGAATTGATGGCGCCCCACGGCGGTCTGTTCGTGCTGTTCATCCCGCACGCCATCAGCAACGTCATGATGTATATCGTGGCGATTGCCGCAGGCTCGCTGTTGACCGGTGTCTCCTACGCCATGCTCAAGCGCGGCGAAGTGCAGGCCAAGCTGGCCACGGCATAAGCCTTGCCATCTGGCAATACATCATAACCAAGAGCGGCCTGCGGGCCGCTTTTTTATTGCCGGGGACATAGGTGAGCTGTGAGGGGGCAGGTAGGCGGAGTTTAAAAATCCCAGCCAGGTTGCTCCGGCTGCTCGGGTTGGGCCCCCTCCAGCGCTTTGCGGCGGGCGGCTTCGACCCGCGCCTTGCGGGCGCGGCACAGACGCATTACATCCTGCTGCTGGGCGGGGGTCATGGCGAGCCAGTTGAAACGCTCCTCACGGCTGCGCAAACACCCTTTGCAGTAGCCCTTGTTGTTCACTTCGCAGACCCCGATACAAGGGCTCTGCAGCGGGAAGATCTCGAGCTGTTCCATCCATCACCTCGCACATCCTGTCACCTTGTTATAACCCAGCCATCACCTTTGGCGAAATCCCTCTTCAACTGATTGATGTCGTTTGCTTTCCCCCAGCAAATTTGGCATCTTCCCCGCCGAGCATGGCTATTGGCGTTATATGAGGACATATGAATAAACACGCGTACTGGCTGACCGCCGTGGTGCTGGGTCTGGCCGGGTGTGCAGGCAACTCTGATCAAAACCAGGTGCCCAAAAAACAGACTGACAACAGATGTTTCCTGAACTGCGAGGTGCCGGAAAATCTGGGCAAGCAGTATCTGGACGGCACCTTGCCGGGGGATCTGGTCAGGGTTGAGCGGGTCAATAGCCGTGCACGAGCCGATTACAGCAAGTTTGGCTCCCAGAGCCGGCTGGTGCTGGAGCGTTCCGGCAAGATGAATCGCCGTTATGGCGAGCTCTACCACAAGCTATCTCGTTGGGTGGCCAACGGTGGCAACCCCGCCGACATCACTCGGTACGGCATCAGTCTGGCCCAGCTGGGCGGATCGGATCGGATGGGTAACGTGCTCTTCACCGGCTACTACTCGCCGGTGCTGGAGGTGCGTCGTCGTCCCGATGCCAAGTACAAGTTCCCCATCTATGCCATGCCCAACTGTGGCAGCCGTTGTCCGACCCGGGCCCAGATCCATCAGGGGGCGCTGGCCAACCGCGGGCTGGAGCTGGGCTACAGCAAATCCCTTATCGACAACTTCCTGATGGACGTACAGGGCTCCGGCTTCGTTCACTATGGCGACGAGGATCGGCTGCAATATCTGGGCTACAGCGGCAAGAACGGTCACGGTTACGTCAGTATCGGCCGGGTGCTGATCGACCGCGGTGAAGTGCCCAAGGAGCAGATGTCGATGAAAGCTATCAAGGATTGGGCGAATCGTCAGCCGGAGGAGAGTGTCAAGGAGCTGGTGGAGCAGAACCCCTCCTATGTCTTCTTCGAGCTCCGCCCGACCAACGATGTGATTGGTGCCGCCGGTATTCCGCTGCTGCCGATGGCGGCCGTCGCTGCAGACAAGACCCTGCTGCCGATGGGCACCCCGATCCTGGCGGAAGTGCCGCTGCTCGACCAAGAGGGCAACTGGACCGGCAAACATCAGCTGCGGTTGTTGATTGCGCTGGATGTGGGCGGGGCGGTGAAGAAGGGTCACCTCGACCTCTACCACGGCATGGGCGAGAAGGCTGGCGTTGCTGCCGGTCACTACAAGCACTTTGGCCGGGTCTGGAAGCTGGGTCTGCACCACGGGCCGACTGCCGCGCCCTGGCTGTAACGCCTGTGCTGGTGGGTGGTGCATCAGCCGCCAGCCAACTCAAGCATCGAGATAGATGTAAAAAAGCCGCCGGAGCAATCCGGCGGCTTTTTGTTTTGGTCTCCTTGGCTGCGCGCACGAGGTGCGGCAAGCGGGATCAGCGTTTCTGGATATCCAGCTTGATGGCGCCGACCGGCTTGCAGCAGCAGGGGAGGCACTCCCCTTGGGAAACAAAGGCGAGCGGCACATTGGGATAGTGCACCTTGCCCGCGATGAGCGGGGTGCGGCAGGCACCGCAATAGCCGCTGCGGCACTGGAACTCGACCCGATGGCCGTGGCGCTCCAGGGTTTCCAGCACGCTTTCGCCGGGATGGGCGTGCAGCACGCCATCCCGGGTATGTACCCGTGGTGCCTGCACCGCCTGCTGTTCGGCAGGCGAGTGCGGGGCAGGGGTCCGCGTGTTGGTGGCGTCACTCACAGCTTGAAATCACCCAGGTCTTCAGCATTCACTTCGCTGTCGATCTGACCGACCAGCATATCAGGTAGCTTACTCACAGTTCGAAATCACCAAGGTCATCGGCATTCACTTCACTGTCGATCTGACCTACCAGATAGGAGCTTACCTCTACCTCTTGCGGGGCGACCTGCACGTTGTCGGACGACAGCCAGGTGTTGATCCAGGGGATCGGGTTCTGCTTGGTACCAGCAAAGGCTGGCTGCAGACCGACGGCGGCCATCCGCAGGTTGGTGATGTACTCGACGTACTGGCAGAGGATGTCCTTGTTCAGGCCGATCATGGAGCCGCCCTGGAACAGGTACTCGGCCCACTCTTTCTCTTGCAGGGCTGCCTCTTTAAACAGCTCGAAGCATGCCTGTTCGCACTCGGCGGCGATCTCGGCCATCTCGGGGTCGTCCTGGCCGCTGCGCATCAGGTTCAGCATGTGCTGGGTACCGGTCAGATGCAGCGCTTCGTCGCGGGCGATCATCTTGATGATCTTGGCGTTGCCCTCCATCAGCTCGCGCTCGGCGAAGGCAAAGGAGCAGGCGAAGCTGACGTAGAAGCGGATCGCTTCCAGCGCGTTGACGCTCATCAGGCAGAGATAGAGCTTCTTCTTCAGCTCGCGCAATGTGATGGTCACCTCGCGGCCAGCGACGGTGTGGGTCCCTTCACCGTGCAGGTTGTAGAGGGCGGTCGCTTCGATCAGATCGTCGTAGTAGTGGCTGATGGAGCCAGCGCGTTTGAGGATCTGCTCGTTGGTCACGATGTCGTCGAACACCTGAGCGGGGGTGTTGACGATATTGCGGATGATGTGGGTGTAGGAGCGAGAGTGGATGGTCTCGGAGAACGCCCAGGTTTCGATCCAGGTTTCCAGCTCCGGAATGGAGACCAGCGGCAGCAGTGCCACGTTGGGGCTGCGGCCCTGAATGGAATCCAGCAGGGTCTGATACTTCAGGTTGGAGATGAAGATATGCTGCTCGTGCGGCGGCAGGGCCTGATAGTCGATGCGATCACGAGAGACATCAACCTCTTCCGGGCGCCAGAAGAAGGAGAGCTGCTTCTCGATCAGTCGCTCGAACACTTCGTGCTTTTGTTGATCATAACGGGCCACATTGACCGATTGGCCAAAAAACATCGGCTCTTTGAGCTGGTCGTTTTGGGTTTGGCAGAAAGTTGAATAGGCCATGGTTACCAGAATATGTGAATAGAGAAAACAGGAGAGCGGGAGCTTCATGCTCCCGCCCGGTTATCAGATCTTGCCGTGACTTAGATTTTGCATGCTCCGCCAGCACAACCGTCATCTTGCAGATCGGTCTGGGCATCGTCCGCACCATCACGGGTGTTGTGATAGTACAGGGTCTTGAGGCCGTATTTGTAGGCGGTCAGCAAGTCCTTGAGCAACTGTTTCATCGGCACCTTGTTGCCTTCGAAACGGGCCGGGTCGTAGTTGGTGTTGGCGGAGATCGCCTGATCCACAAACTTCTGCATGATCCCGACCAGCTGCAGGTAGCCGTCGACGCTCGGTTGCTTCCAGAGCAGCTCGTATTGATCTTTCAGGCGATCATACTCGGGCACCACCTGTTTGAGAATGCCGTCCTTGGAGGCCTTGACCGAGACCAGACCGCGTGGCGGCTCGATGCCGTTGGTGGCGTTGGAGATCTGGCTGGAGGTCTCGCTCGGCATCAGGGCGGTCAGGGTGGAGTTGCGCAGACCCACGGACTTGATCTCTTCGCGCAAGCTTTCCCAATCCAGATGCAGTGGCTCGTTGCACAGTACATCCAGATCCTTCTTATAGGTATCGATGGGCAAAATGCCCTGGGCGTAGGTGGTTTCACCAAACAGCGGGCAGGGGCCGAATTCGCGGGCCAGCTGCACGGAGGCTTTCAGCAGGTAGTACTGAATGGCCTCGAAGGTGCGGTGCGTCAGGGCCAGACCGGAGCCGTCAGAGTAGCGGGCACCGTTTTTGGCCAGGTAGTAGGCGTAGTTGATGACGCCGATCCCCAGGGTGCGACGACCCATGCTGCCCTTCTTGGCGGCGGCAATCGGGTAGTCCTGATAGTCGAGCAGGGCATCGAGGGCACGCACGGCCAGATCCGCCATCTCTTCCAGATCTTCCAGCTTGTCGATGGCGCCGAGGTTGAAGGCGGAGAGGGTGCACAGGGCGATTTCGCCGCTCTCGTCGTCGATGTTGTTGAGCGGCTTGGTCGGCAGCGCAATCTCGAGGCAGAGGTTGGACTGGCGTACCGGCGCCACGCTCGGGTCGAACGGGCTGTGGGTGTTGCAGTGATCGACGTTCTGGATGTAGATGCGACCGGTACCGGCACGCTCCTGCATCATCAGGGAGAAGAGATCGACTGCCTTGATGCTCTTCTTGCGAATGGCAGGATCCTGCTCGTACTTGACGTAGAGCTCTTCAAACTTGTCCTGATCGGCAAAGAAGGCGTCGTACAGGCCCGGCGCATCGGACGGGGAGAACAGTGTGATGTCACCGCCCTTGATGAGGCGCTGGTACATCAGCTTGTTGATCTGCACGCCGTAGTCCATGTGACGGACACGGTTCTCTTCCACGCCGCGGTTGTTCTTCAGAACCAGCAGGCTCTCCACTTCGGTGTGCCACAGCGGGTAGAACAGGGTGGCCGCACCGCCGCGCACGCCGCCCTGGGAGCAGCACTTAACGGCAGTCTGGAAGTATTTGTAGAAGGGGATGCAACCGGTGTGGAATGCTTCACCACCACGGATCGGGCTGCCCAGACCGCGGATGCGACCAGCGTTGATGCCGATACCGGCGCGCTGGGAAACGTAACGCACGATGGAGCTGGCGGTGGCGTTGATGGAGTCCAGGCTGTCGTCGCACTCGATCAGTACGCAGGAGCTGAACTGACGGGTCGGGGTGCGTACACCGCTCATGATCGGGGTCGGCAGGGAGATCTTGAAGGTCGAGACCGCATCATAGAAGCGCTTGATGTAGTCCAGACGAGTATCTTTCGGGTACTTGGAGAAGAGGCAGGCCGCCACCAGGATGTAGAGGAACTGCGGGCTCTCGTAGATCTCGCCGGTGACGCGGTTCTGGACCAGATACTTGCCTTCCAGCTGCTTGACCGCTGCGTAGGAGAAGTTCATGTCGCGCCAGTGGTCCATGTGCGCGTTCAGCTCTTCGAATTCAGCCTGGGTGTAGTCTTCCAGCAGGTGTTTGTCGTACTTGCCCATGTCGACCAGACGAGCCACGTGCTGGTAGAGATGGGGCGGTTCGAACTGGCCGTAGGCCTTCTTGCGCAGATGGAAGATGGCCAGACGGGCAGCCATGTACTGGTAATCAGGGGTCTGCTCGGAGATGAGATCAGCCGTTGCCTTGATGATGGTTTCGTGAATGTCGGCGGTACGGATACCGTCATAGAACTGGATGTGGGATTTGAGTTCTACCTGAGAGACCGACACGTTGTCGAGCCCTTCGGCGGCCCAGTCCAGCACGCGGTGAATTTTATCCAGATCGATGGGTTCTTTGTGTCCGTTACGCTTCGTCACAAACAAGTTCATTGGCTGATGACCTTCAGTTGATTCCCGAAAAACCATCGCACAATGGCTCCACCCGGATTCCTGCTGTCTACAGCAGTTGGGCAGAGATTGTGCGATGAATCACAAGATGTAGTGTTATTTTAAGTTCGAGCTACAAGATAGTGAGGTAGGCGGCCCATTGCAATGTGTGGATAAGTGACTGGCTGTGGATAAATTGTGAGTCTTGCCCCCTCTGTTAGTGATCGCTCACAGTGAGCGGGTTTTCATGCGTCTGCTCCGCTAAATGCAAGTCTCCCGATCGAAGATGGAAAATTTAAATAACTTTTTTTGCTTGCGAAAAGGGGGGCTTTTTACTAGCAAACGGTGGCTGATTATCCCTTATGCAGCAAGGGTCAAAAGCTGTCCAGTTGTTGCAGCCGCGCGGCCCGTGGGGCAAGGACTCAGAGCCAGTCAATTGCTGTCTGCGGCTTGTCTGTTGCGGTAGTTGGTCCGTCAAACGGCTATCAAACAGGTGGTAAGTTGCTTTTATTAGCCATCAATAGGCGCATGAGGGAGCGCAGGGCGTGGAGGGATAAAGGTGGAGAGATAAAGAAGGTTGTTTCAAGGGCAGAGGTTTGTCTCCGCCCTCTTTAACGCACATTACTGGGCAAGGTTGTACGTCACACGTTGGCCGTCAGCTCGTAGCGCAGCCAGTGGTGCAGGGCTTGCACGGTGTCGAACTGCAGATCGGCACCCCACTCGGCGGGATCCTCGTTATCGTTGAGATACCCCCACCCGGCGACGGCGGTGCGCATGCCGGCATTGCGGCCAGCCTCGATGTCCCGCACATGATCCCCCACATAGAGGCAGTGAGCAGCCTCGACGCCAAGCTGGTCGCAGGCAAAGAACATGGGGGCGGGGTCGGGCTTGCGTACCGGCAGGGTATCGGCGCTGACGGTGACACCGCAGCTGGCAAGCTGTGGCAGGGCTGCCAAAAGCGGCTCGGTGAGAAAGGCCGGCTTGTTGGTGACGATGCCCCAGGGGAGCTGTTTCTCGTCGAGCCACTCGATGAGATCCACCATTCCCTCATAGGGACGGGTCCCGACACAGAGGTTGGCCGCGTAGTAGTCGAGCAGGGCATTGCGCAGGCGGGTGGCACCCAACTCCTCAAGCAGTTCATCACCCAGGCCTGCCTTGAGCAGCCCGAGCGCGCCGTGGGAGGTGGTCTGGCGAATGATGTCGTCAGAAAGCGGCGCAAAGCCTTCACTGATCAGCACATGGTTGACGGCGGCACCCAGATCGGGGGCCGTGTCGAGCAAGGTGCCGTCCAGATCGAACAACACGCAGCCAAGGGGCTGCGGGTGAGAGGCGCTCATCAACCGTGCTCCGGGCGGACAAACTCCACCATGTAGTTGACGTCGACGTTCTTGCCGAGCTTGAACTGGTTGGTGAGGGGGGCATAGTGGACGCCGCTCATATCCCGCACCAGCAGGCCTGCCGCTTCTCCCATGCGACACAGTTCGGCCGGGGTGATGAATTTTTTGTGATCGTGGGTACCCTTGGGCACCATCTTCATCAGATATTCGGCGCCGAGGATCATCATCAGATAGGCTTTCGGGTTGCGGTTGATGGTGGAGACGAACACCCGGCCGCCCGGCCGTACCAGGGTGGCGATGGCGCGCAGCACGGAGGCGGGATCCGGCACGTGCTCCAGCATCTCCATGCAGGTGACCACATCGTACTGGCCGGGGGCCTCATCGGCGTGGGCCTCGGCGGTGATCTGGCGATACTCGAGCTCTACTCCCGCCTCAAGGGCATGGAGGCGGGCGACGCCAAGGGGCTCCTTGCCCATGTCGATCCCGGTCACCTTGGCCCCCCGGCGCGCCATGCTCTCGGAGAGGATGCCGCCGCCGCAACCGATGTCGAGCATGCGCTTGCCAAACAGGCCGCCGCTCTTGTCGGTGATCCAGTCAAGGCGTACCGGGTTGATTTGATGCAGGGGTTTGAATTCCCCTTCCATGTCCCACCAGCGGGAGGCGATGGCGTCAAATTTGGCGATTTCTGTCAGATCGACATTGGCATCACTGTGCATTTTTTGATGATCCTGTGGCAAGGGCGAGCAGGCCGGGTGACTCGCACGCAATCTATTGTCCTGGCGGGCATTATAACGGACGGACTTTGTCACACCAGCCTGACTTGTTACCGGATTTGTGGCTTAAGGTATTTGGCTCAGTGTGTTACCATGTCGCGCTGTTTAAGCCAAAGAACAACTAATTAGGGATTAAGGCTTTCTATGAGCGATCTGGCCAGAGAGATCACGCCGGTCAACATCGAAGAAGAGCTCAAGAGTTCCTATCTGGATTACGCCATGAGCGTGATCGTAGGACGAGCTCTGCCGGATGTGCGTGATGGCTTGAAACCGGTTCACCGCCGCGTTCTGTTTGCTATGAACGAGTTGGGGAACGACTGGAACAAGCCCTATAAAAAATCGGCCCGTGTGGTCGGTGACGTAATCGGTAAATATCACCCGCACGGCGATAGCGCTGTGTATGACACCATTGTCCGGATGGCGCAGGATTTCTCCATGCGTTACATGCTGGTCGATGGTCAGGGCAACTTCGGTTCGGTCGACGGCGACAGCGCCGCGGCCATGCGTTACACCGAAGTGCGGATGGCCCGCATCTCTCACGAGCTGCTGGCTGATCTGGACAAAGAGACCGTGGACTGGGTGCCGAACTACGATGGCACCGAGATGATACCGGCTGTCATGCCCACCAAGGTTCCCAATCTGCTGGTCAACGGCTCCTCCGGTATTGCGGTGGGCATGGCGACCAACATTCCGCCTCACAACCTCACCGAGATAGTCAATGGCTGTCTGGCGTTGATCGAGAACGGCGACCTCACCATCGACGAGCTGATGACCTACATCACCGGCCCGGATTTCCCCACTGGTGGCATCATCAACGGTCGTTCCGGCATCGTGCAGGCGTACCGTACCGGTCGTGGTTCCGTCTATGTGCGGGCCAAGGCCGAAGTGGAAGTGGACGAGAAGACCAGTCGCGAGACCATCATCGTTCACGAGATCCCCTATCAGGTGAACAAGGCTCGTCTGATCGAGAAGATCGCCGAGCTGGTCAAAGAGAAGAAGATCGAGGGCATCAGTGCCCTGCGCGATGAGTCTGATAAAGACGGCATGCGCATCGTTATCGAGATCAAGCGCGGCGAGTCCGGCGAGATTGTGCTGAACAATCTCTACAAGCACACCCAGATGCAGACCACGTTCGGCATCAACATGGTGGCGCTCGATAACAATCAGCCCAAGGTGATGAACCTTAAAGAGATCCTGGATGCGTTCCTGCTGCACCGTCGTGAAGTGGTGACTCGCCGGACCGTGTTCGAACTGCGCAAGGCGCGGGATCGGGCGCACATTTTGGAAGGTCTGGCGGTTGCGCTGGCCAACATTGATCCCATCATCGAGCTGATCCGTCACAGCGCGACCCCGGCCGAAGCGAAAGCGGGCCTGGTTGCCAAGGGCTGGGAGCTCGGCAACGTGGCGTCCATGCTGGAGAAAGCGGGCGATGACGCGGCACGGCCAGAGTGGCTGGAGCCGGAGTTCGGGATCCGTGAAGGTCAATACTTCCTGACCGAACAGCAAGCCCAGGCCATCCTTGACCTGCGTCTGCACAAGCTGACTGGTCTCGAGCACGAGAAGATCCTGGAAGAGTATCAGTCTCTGCTGGATCTTATCGCCGAGCTGCTGCACATCCTGGCGAGCCCGGCTCGTCTGATGGAAGTGATCCGTGATGAGCTGCTGGCTGTGCGCGAGCAGTATGGCGACGAGCGTCGCACCGAGATCAGCATGTCCAGTGCCGAGATCAACATCGAAGATCTGATCACCCCGGAAGACGTGGTCGTTACCCTGTCTCACCAGGGTTATGTGAAGTATCAGCCGCTCTCCGACTACGAGGCCCAGCGCCGCGGTGGTCGTGGCAAGTCGGCCACCCGGATCAAGGAAGAGGACTTTGTGGAGCGTCTGCTGGTGGCCAACACCCACGACACCATTCTGTGCTTCTCCACCCGTGGCAAGGTCTACTGGCTCAAGGTGTATCAGCTGCCGGAAGCGTCCCGTGGCGCCCGCGGTCGTCCGATCATCAACCTGCTGCCGCTGGATGAGGGTGAGCGCATCACCGCCATCCTGCCAGTGAAGGAATATGACGCCGACAAGTATGTGTTCTTCGCCACCGCCAACGGTACCGTGAAGAAGACCAGCCTGTCTGACTTCAGTCGTCCGCTCTCCTCCGGTATCCGTGCCATCAACCTCAAAGAGGGTGATGAGCTGATCGGGGTGGATATCACCGACGGCAGCAACGAGATCATGCTCTTCTCCGACGCGGGCAAAGTGGTTCGCTTCGCGGAAGGCAGCGGTCGCGCTGATGCCGAGGTCAGCGATGACGTTGAAACCGACGACGATGCCGGCAACGACGATGATGGTAGCGACAACGGCGAAGGCACCGAAAGCAAGGGCACCTTCAAGGGCGTACGCCCGATGGGTCGTACCGCTGCCGGTGTGCGCGGCATCAAGCTGGGCACTGGTGACAAGGTGGTTTCCCTGATCGTTCCGCGTGGCGAAGGAGCCATCCTCACCGCTACCGAGAATGGTTACGGCAAGCGTACCGCGCTGGCTGAGTACCCGACCAAGAGCCGTGGTACCCAGGGCGTTATCTCCATCAAGGTGGATGAGCGCAATGGCAAGGTGATCGATGCGATTCAGGTCGAAGATACCGACCAGATCATGCTGATCACCAACGGTGGTACCCTGGTGCGTACCCGCGTTGCCGAGGTGAGCGTCATTGGCCGTAACACTGGCGGTGTCCGTCTGATCCGTACCGGTGAAGACGAGACCGTGGTTGGCCTGCAGCGTATCGCCGAAAGCGATGAAGACGAAAACGACGCAGTGGCCGTTGATGGTGAGGTATCCGAAGGTACCGATACCGCGACCGGCACTGATACAGGCGAGACAGGTGAAGCGGGCGACGAGTAATCGTCTTCTGAGTTACTTGGCTTAGCAAAAAGAGCGACCCTGGTGGTCGCTCTTTTTATTTGTCTGCCTTTTCAGTCAGTTGATAGCAAGAAAGGGGGCTGACGGGATCACTCCTGTAGCCACATTCTGGCACTGCGGGCCGGAATGGCGATCCTTACCCACTGGCTCTGCACGTTTACCACGGCATTGGCGTCGAGCACGTCCCGGTAGTTGCGATACCAGTTCATCTCGAACTTGGCGGTGTCGAGCCAGTACTCCTGCTCATCGTCGCACTTGTTGATACCGACCAGTCCCTGTTTGCCCCGTTTGAACAGCACGAAACAGTCGCCACTGCCAACCAACTGCATTGGCTGACCCTGCACCGTATTGTGGAAGCGGATCATCCCCTTGAGGTCGCTGCGCAGGTAATAGTCCTGCCAGCGCAGCCCGTCCTTGGCCTGGGTCTCGCCATGATCGGAGTAAACCAGCGGCGAGCCGCCGTCGCGGCCGAGCAGGTAGGCATAGGCCAGCTTCTCATCAGTCTGGCTTAAGATCTGATAGCGAAAGCCGTCATTGGTGGGGATGTCATGGGTGACTGCGAAGGTAACCGCACGGCTGCCCGGCAGTGCCTGACCATAAGCTCCCGGATCGGCCAGCAGGTTCATGCTGCCGCCATAGCCGAGTGCCCTACGCAGAGAGGCAAACAGCGGGAAGTCATAGGCGCCCTGACCGCTGCTTTCAAGATAGGGTTTGAGGAAGCGCTCGTAATCAGTGCTGCCGGCGCCCCCTGTGGTGATCACCTCGCCGAATACATGCATCCCCTGTTTGATCTCGGGGGTGAACACGGCATTTATCTGGTAATCGCTCATGTGCTTGACCGCATCGACCCGAAAGCCCTTGATCCCCATCCCCTTGAGCGCCTTGAGGTAGGCCTGCTGCTGGCTCACTACCCAGTTGTTGGGATCAAGATCTGGCAGCCCCTTGTCACCGGCACCGCCACACAGGCGCCAATACTGGACATGACCCGGATCGCTCCAGTCGCTGATGCACCCTTCGGGATGAAAATCAGAGGCGGCCAGCAGGTTTTGCCCCAGATCACCAAACAGCTTCTGGCGCTCGAAATAGGCCGGATTGGCGGCGTACTGACCGAGCAGTTCGCTGCCGGGGTAGTTGAGATCGCTGCGCTTCCAGCTCTCGTTGGCCATGTGGTTGAGCACCACGTCGGCATAGACGGCGATACCTCGTGCCTTCATGGCGGCGATCAGTTGCTCGAGCTCCTGCTTGTTGCCAAGGGGGGAATCGACAAGGCGCAGATCCTGCGGTTGGTAACGGGCCCACCACTCGTTGCCTGATGATTTCAGAGGCGGTGAGATCAGCACCTGTTTATAGCCTGCTTTTTGGATGAGGTCGGCTTTGGCCGTTACTTCACTGTACTTCCAGTTGAAGGCGTGCAGTATGACGTCGGCATGTGCCAAAGGAGCGATCAGCATGCCTGCGATCGCCCATATTCCCGCTGTGTGTTTCATTATTATTTCCCTGTTTTTATTGATGCCTTAATCGGCAAGCCAGCTTTGACAGGAACAGAGTGTGCTGCAATCCCAGCTCTGCTGATTTGTGACCGATTTCAGATTGAGTTCGCAGGAATTGTGAGCTGTCGCTGCTTTCCCCCAACACGGCCAGTCACTGTTTCACCAGTGATTTTTGTCATTTCCCTGTCATCCCGAGTCGCTATCCTGCCCGGCGAGTGGTGCGCTGTTGCCATCACCTTCAACGTCAGGAGCTGCATATGACCAGTTGGATCACGTGGGAAATTTGGTGGAGCCGGGTTTGGGGCGAGTCAGATTTACAACAGTGTGGGGAGGATGAGCTGGAAGTGGCCTATGAACCCTCTCGGCTGCCGGTTGAAATGGTGCAACAGGGTAGGGGCAAGCGAGCTGACTAAGGCGCTGACCCCGGCTTTCCCGGGGAGTGCGCTCTTGTCTCGATGGTTTCACCTCGGGAAAACCGGGGGAGTATGCGGGATGATTAGAAGAGTGACAGCTGCTCCCCCGGGCGGATAAAACCATCCAGCCTGAGCTGAATATGGCGTTTGCCAAGACCAAGACGCTTGCTGATAAGGCGAAAGCGTTGGGACAGCAGATCGGCAAATTGTCCCTCACCACGCATGCGGGTGCCGAAGGCGGTACTGTTAAGCCCGCCGCCGCGGCTGGCCCGCAGCTGGTTCAGGATTGCTTCTTTTTGGCCCGGATAGTGGGTATCGAGCCAGTCACCAAATAGCGGAGCCAGCTCATGAGGTAGCCGCAGCAGGATGTAATCGGCGCAGCTGGCGCCCGCCTCGGCGGCTGATTTGATGATCTGCTCCAGCTCCGGCTCATTGAGCCGCGGGATCATGGGGGCAGCCAGTACCCCCACCTGCACGCCAGCACTGGCCAGCTTCTCGATCACTTTTAAGCGGCCGGCGCCCGTGCTGGCGCGGGGTTCCAGCTGTCGCCGCAGGGTTTCGTTCAAGGTCGTCACCGACACCATCACCTGACACAGTCCCTCGCTGGCCAGCTCGGTCAACAGATCGAGGTCGCGCAAGATCATCGCGCTCTTGGTAATAAGTCCGACCGGATGGCGGTGCGCCAGCATCACTTCCAGCAATTGCCTGGTCAGGCGATAGCGTTGCTCTATGGGTTGGTAGGGGTCGGTATTGGCGCCAATGAAGATGGTCTGTGGCTGATAGGTCGGTTTGGCAAACTCTCGGCGCAGCAGCTCGGCCGCATTGCGTTTGGCAAACAGCTTGCTCTCGAAATCGAGGCCGGGGGAGAGCTCCAGATAGGCGTGACTGGGTCTGGCATAGCAGTAGATACAGCCATGTTCGCACCCCTGATAAGGGTTGATGGAGCGACCAAAGGGGACATCTGGTGAGCTGTTGTAGCTGATGATGCTGCGTGCGTCGATCTCCCGTACCTCGGTGCCAGGCACAGAGGGGGTGAAGGCGGCATCCCAATCGGACGATAGCCAGCCGTCATCGACCCACTCGACAAGGGGGCCGCTAAAACGGTGATCGATATTGTGGGGGCAGCCTCGTCCTGCCATGGTGCGCACCTATACTGTTTATACATACAGTTATTTTGCAGGCGCTTCAGATAAATGACAACTACAGCTCATCGAGCCGGTACAAAAAGGGTGGTCGCAGGGTTCTCTTGCTTGATCGCAGTGCTACATTTCGTTTACATAGATGAAATGAGAACTGGATCACGGAAATCATCATGAGCCCAACCACTTCCCGTTGGTTATTTATCGGTCTGCTTGGCCTGGTTATCTGGCGTTTGATTCCGCTCTCCACCGAGCAGGAGCTGGCTTCCGCCAACCGTGCCTGGCGTACCGGTCACTTCGATGAGGCAACCCGGATCTGGTCGCCATTGGCAAAACAAGGGCAACCAAGGGCGCAGGCGCTGATGGGCTGGAGTCATGAGGTGGGGCAGGGGAGTGAGCAGGATATCAGCCAGGCCATCAGCCTCTATCGCCAGGCGGCACAGGCAGGGGATCCCTTCGGTCAATATCGGCTGGCGGATGTCTATTTGCGCGGAGCAGGCGTGAAGCGGGATCTGCGCCAAGCCTTTCACTGGATGGATCTTGCCGCTCGCAATGGTGATGTGCCGGCCATGCTGAAAGTCGGGGTGCTCCATCTGATGGGGGCGAGTGGGCGTGTCGATCTTTCTCAGGCGAAACAGTGGCTCTATCAGGCAGCGAAAAAGGGCAACAAGCTGGCGCTTCAGGTGCTGCAGGAGCTGGCACTGGCCGAGGAGGGGAACAGTCGTTTTGACTTCAACTGGCAATCCCTGCTTGGTGAATAGTCGGCAAGCGACTCATTTAACTGTAGAAAATCTCATCAAATCCGATACAGCCACGGTGACTTCTGGTAGCATGGTGCCGTTTTGGCTTGGTTTGTCACGTTAGACATGCTGTTTACGTGTCAGGCCGTCTTCGCAAAGTGCTGTGGAGAACCGGAACATCACCTTATTCGAATCTCTTTTTCCATCCCGCATGTGACCTTTGGTACGGGTCACCACTGTATAAGGAAACACATAATGCCAATCATTACTCTGCCTGACGGCAGCCAACGTCAATTTGCCCACTCTGTTTCCGTCATGGATGTGGCCGCGGACATCGGTCCCGGTCTCGCCAAGGCGTGCATTGCCGGTCGGGTAAACGGTGAACTGGTAGATGCGTGCGAGCTGATCGAAGCCGATGCTGCGCTGGCCATCATCACCGCCAAAGACGAAGAAGGTCTGGACATTCTGCGCCACTCCTGCGCCCACTTGCTGGGTCACGCCATCAAGCAACTCTGGCCCCAGACCAAGATGGCCATCGGTCCTGTCATCGACAACGGTTTTTACTATGACGTTGATCTTGACCGCACCCTGACCGATGAAGATCTGGCTGCCCTGGAAGAGCGCATGCTGGCGCTGGTAGCCAAGGATTACGACGTCATCAAGAAGAAAGTCTCCTGGCAAGAAGCGCGTGATGTGTTCGACGCGCGCGGCGAGTCTTACAAAGTCGAAATCCTGGATCAGAATATTGCCCGTGATGACCAGCCAGGTCTCTATCATCACGAAGAGTACATCGACATGTGTCGCGGCCCGCACGTGCCCAACATGCGGCACTGCCACCACTTCAAGTTGCTGAAGATGTCCGGCGCCTACTGGCGTGGCGACTCCAACAACAAGATGTTGCAGCGTATCTACGGTACCGCCTGGGCTGACAAGAAGCAGCTCAAGGCCTATCTGCAGCGTCTGGAAGAAGCCGCCAAGCGCGACCACCGCAAGATCGGCAAGCAGCTCGACCTGTATCACATGCAGGAAGAAGCGCCCGGTATGGTGTTCTGGCACAACGATGGCTGGACTATCTTCCGCGAGCTGGAAACCTTTATCCGCGGCAAGCTCAAAGAGTACGACTATCAGGAAGTGAAAGGTCCGTTCATGATGGACCGCGTGCTGTGGGAGCGTTCAGGTCACTGGGAAAAATACGCCCAGGCCATGTTCACCACCCAGTCCGAGAACCGCGAGTACGCCATCAAGCCGATGAACTGCCCGGGTCACGTCCAGATCTTCAACCAAGGTCTGAAATCCTACCGCGATCTGCCGCTGCGTATGGCCGAGTTTGGCTCCTGCCACCGTAACGAGCCGTCCGGTTCCCTGCACGGTCTGATGCGGGTACGTGGCTTCACTCAGGATGACGCTCACATCTTCTGTACCGAAGAGCAGATCATGGAAGAGGTCTCCGGCTGTATTCGTATGGTCTATGACGTCTACGGTACCTTTGGCTTCGAGAACATCGTGGTCAAGCTCTCCACTCGTCCCGAGCAGCGTATCGGTTCCGACGAGATGTGGGATCGCGCCGAGCAAGCACTGGCCGAAGCGCTGGAGCTCAATGGTCTGAAGTACGATCTGCAGCCGGGTGAAGGGGCGTTCTACGGTCCCAAGATTGAATTTACCCTGCACGATTGCCTTGATCGTGCGTGGCAATGTGGTACCGTGCAGCTCGACTTTGCTCTGCCTGGTCGTTTGGGTGCCACTTATGTGGGCGAAAACAACGATCGCCACGTACCTGTGATGATCCACCGGGCCATCCTGGGTTCTATCGAGCGTTTCATCGGTATTCTGACTGAAGAGTACGCCGGTCTGTTCCCGACCTGGTTGGCGCCGACTCAGGCTGTAGTCATGAATATCACGGATAATCAGGCCGATTATGCGGTGAAAGTAGCCAAAGCATTGAATGATGCGGGCATTCGCGCAAAAGCGGACTTGAGAAATGAGAAGATTGGCTTTAAAATCCGCGAGCATACTTTGAAACGAGTACCTTTCATGCTGGTCTGCGGCGATAAAGAAGTTGAAGCCGGTAAGATTGCAGTACGGACTCGTAAAGGGGCTGACCTGGGCACTTATCCTGTTGAAGAGTTCATTGCTCTGTTGACCCAGGAAGTTCAGACCCGCGGACAAAAGAAAGTGGAGGAATAAGCTATAAAAGGCGGAAAAAAACTGGGCAAGCAACCGCAAGCCCGCGCTCACCGGATCAATGAAGAGATCCGTCTGAAAGAAGTTCGTCTGACTGGTCTGGATGGTGAAGCCATTGGCATCACCTCCATTCAGGATGCTCTGAACTTGGCCGCAGAGGCCGGAGTTGATCTGGTCGAGATCAGTCCAAATGCTGAGCCGCCCGTTTGCCGGATCATGGATTACGGCAAATTCCTCTACGAAAAGAGCAAAACAACCAAAGAACAGAAGAAAAAGCAGAAAGTCGTCCAGGTCAAGGAAATCAAATTCCGTCCTGGTACTGACGAAGGCGACTATCAGGTAAAACTACGCAACCTGGTTCGCTTTCTGGAAGACGGGGACAAGGCTAAGGTCACCCTGCGCTTCCGTGGTCGTGAAATGGCCCACCAGGATCTTGGTATCAAGGTTCTGGAGCGCGTCAAGAACGATCTGGAAGAGTTGGCCGTAGTCGAGTCGTTCCCGAAAGTCGAAGGCCGTCAAGCTGTGATGGTCCTCGCACCTAAGAAGAAATCTTAAGGCCCACAAGAAATTGACTCATGGGGCTTGCCCCATGAGTTGGTTCGCCTTGCGATTTTGTTGTCACTCACAATGCGGAGTATGAAATGCCGAAGATGAAAACCAACCGGGGTGCTGCAAAGCGCTTCAAAAAGACTGGCTCGGGTCGCTTCAAGTGCAAGCACAACCACCTGCGTCACATCCTGACCAAGAAGAGCAGCAAGCGTAAGCGTCAGCTGGGACCGAAATTCATGGTTTCTGCTGCCGACCACAAACGTGTTGTCGCTTGTCTGCCGTACGCATAAGGGGGGATGTGAAAAATGCCAAGAGTTAAACGTGGTGTGACTGCTCGAGCTCGTCACAAGAAAGTAATGAAAGCCGCCAAAGGTTACTACGGTGCCCGTTCCCGTGTTTACCGCGTAGCGGTACAAGCGGTAACCAAAGCTGGTCAGTATGCCTACCGTGACCGTCGCCAGAAAAAGCGTCAGTTCCGTCAGCTGTGGATTGCACGTATCAACGCTGCAGCCCGTCAGAACGGTCTGTCCTACAGCCGTCTGATCAACGGTCTGAAGAAGGCTTCTATCGAGATCGATCGCAAGATCCTGTCCGATATCGCCGTTCACGACAAAATGGCTTTCACCGCCCTGGTTGAAAAAGCTAAAGCAGCTCTGGTTTAATCCAGTCCTGTTATAAACGCTAAAAGGAGGCTCAGGCCTCCTTTTTTGTATCTGTGATTTACTGCTTAAGCTCGCATTATTATTTGTGCCCATATCTGGTCACAGGCTGCATTTATGTGCTGTATATGGCACTGCAGAACAAAGTGCATGTTGTTTAAGAGTGCATTGCCATCAAATTGAAGGTTGTCTCAGGGCGAGGGGCTGACGTAGCTGTCAGGCTATCCAGTGCTGCGTGTTGGTCATTTTGCATATCATGCTAATCCAACTATGTAGAGGTTTGGCATCATTCTAATCAGTTGGATGTATTTGTGAAGTGATGATATGCCAACAAACTTGATTTGAAAGCCACTTTTTCAAGACGCCCAAGGATTCATTGAGACTCACATGATATAACAAAATGATTTATAGGGAGAAAAGCCCACCTTAACTATGGTCAGCGAAGGGGCTTTTTTTGTATTATTCCCCTCTTGACCTTATTTAGCCTAAAGGCTCCTGTACCGGGAGTGGTGACGAGGAAGACATGCAACAGCTTGAAGAAGTAGTCGGCCAAGCCAGGGCCGAAATTGAGGGCGTAAGCGACATCGCCGCCCTTGACGAAATCCGGGTCAAATATCTGGGTAAAAAGGGTTTTTTTACCGAGCAGATGAAGGGCCTGGGCGCCCTGTCCGCTGAAGAGCGTCCCGCTGCGGGCGCCGTGATCAACCAGGCCAAACAGCAGGTTCAGGATGCCCTGAACGAGCGTCGGGAAGCCCTCGAAATCGCCGTGCTGAACCAGAAGCTGGCTGCTGAGACCATCGACGTCAGCCTGCCGGGTCGCCGCATCGAGAATGGCGGTCTGCACCCGGTGACCCGCACTATCGAGCGCATAGAGCGCCTGTTTGGCGAAATGGGCTTCAAGGTTGCCCGTGGTCCCGAGATTGAAGATGGCTTCCACAACTTCGATGCGTTGAATATTCCGGCTCACCATCCGGCGCGTACCGATCACGATACCTTCTACTTCAATCCTGATCTGATGCTGCGTACCCACACCTCCGGTGTGCAGATCCGCACCATGCAGCAGCAACAGCCGCCGATCCGCATCATTGCACCGGGCCGCGTCTATCGTAACGACTACGACATGACTCACACCCCGATGTTCCATCAGGTTGAAGGTCTGCTGGTTGACGAGCATGCCAGCTTTACCGAGCTGAAGGGCATTCTGCACGACTTCCTGCGCAACTACTTCGAGGAAGACCTGACCATTCGCTTCCGTCCTTCCTATTTCCCATTCACCGAGCCGAGCGCCGAAGTAGACGTGATGGGCAAGAACGGCAAGTGGCTGGAAGTGCTGGGCTGCGGCATGGTGCACCCGAACGTGCTGCGTTCGGTCGGTATCGATCCGGAAAAATACTCCGGCTTTGCCTTCGGCATGGGCGTTGAGCGCCTGACCATGCTGCGTTACGGGGTCAACGACCTGCGTGCCTTCTTCGAAAACGACCTGCGCTTCCTCAAGCAGTTCAAGTAAGGGCGAGAGAACATGAAATTCAGTAAATCCTGGGTGATGGAGTGGGTCCGCACCGAGTTGAGTGACAATGCACTGGCCGAGCAGATCACCATGGCCGGTCTGGAAGTGGACGCCGTGGAAGCGGTTGCTGGCCAGTTCAACAATGTGGTCGTGGGTGAAGTGGTCGAGTGCGCCCAGCATCCGGATGCCGACAAACTGCGGGTGACCAAGGTCAACGTGGGCGAAGCCGAGCTGCTTGATATCGTCTGCGGCGCGCCAAACTGCCGCCAAGGCCTGAAAGTGTGTGTGGCCAAAGTAGGGGCGACCCTGCCGGGTGATTTCACCATCAAGAAAGCCAAGCTGCGTGGCCAGCCGTCTCACGGCATGCTCTGCTCCTTCAGCGAGCTGGGTATCGACGTCGAAGCCGATGGCATCATCGAGCTGCCGGCCGATGCCCCCATCGGTACCGATATCCGCGAATACCTCGCGCTCAACGACGTCAGCATCGACGTGGATCTGACCCCGAACCGTGCCGATTGCCTCGGCATCGCGGGTCTGGCCCGTGAAATCGGTGTGCTCAACAGCGTTGACGTGGTCGAGCCGACCTGGACGCCTGCAGTTGCCACTATCGATGCCACCTTCCCAATCCGGGTTGAAGCGCCGGCTGATTGCCCCCGTTATTTGGGTCGCGTCATCAAGGGGCTGAACCTGCAGGCCCAGAGCCCGCTCTGGATGCAAGAGAAGCTGCGTCGTGGCGGCATTCGCTCCATCGACGCCATCGTCGATATCACCAACTACCTGTTGCTGGAATATGGTCAGCCGATGCATGCCTTCGACCTGGCCAAGCTGGAAGGGGAACTGGTGGTACGCCGTGCTCACGCTGACGAGCCCATGACTCTGCTTGATGGCAACGAAGTAAAGCTCAAAGAGACTACCCTGGTGATTGCAGATGCCAAAGGCCCTGCCTGCATGGCCGGTATCTTCGGTGGCGATCGCACCGGTGTCTCCGAGACCACTACCGACATCCTGCTGGAGTGCGCCTTCTTCGCGCCGCTCTCCATCACTGGCCGTGCCCGTGCCTACGGTCTGCACACCGACTCCTCCCACCGCTTCGAGCGCGGGGTGGATCCCGAGCTGCAGGCCAAGGTGATGGACCGCGCTACCCGTCTGCTGCTGGATATCAGTGGCGGTGAAGCCGGCCCGGTCATCGAGGTCAAATCCGATGCCCACCTGCCGAAAGCGGAACCCATCCGCTTGCGTCGCACCAAGCTCGACAAAGTGATCGGTATCAGCGTGGCTGATGCGCAGGTGGTCGAGATCCTGACCCGCCTAGGTATGCAGGTCACTGTTGATGCTGACGGTTGGACCGCGCTGGCACCCTCCTGGCGTTTCGATATCGCCATCGAGGAAGACCTCATTGAGGAAGTGGCCCGCATCTACGGCTACAACAACATCCCGAACCTCAAACCGGCCGCCTCTCTGGCGATGGTTGAGCAGGCAGAAGGGCAGGTGACCTTGAAGCGCGTGCGTGACCTGCTGGTTGATCGCGGTTTTCAGGAAGCGATCACCTACAGCTTCGTCGATCCCAAGAGCCAGCAAACTCTGTTCCCGCAGAGCGATGCCATCGTGCTGCCCAACCCGATCTCGGTCGAGATGTCCGCCATGCGTGTCTCTCTGTTCCCGGGGCTGGTGCAAGCGGTTGTCTACAACCAGAACCGTCAGCAGCCGCGAGTGCGCCTGTTCGAGCAGGGCCTGCGTTTCATCAAGGATGAAAGCGCCGAGAATGGCATCCGTCAGGAGCCGATGCTGGCTGGCATCATCACTGGCAACCAGAGCGACGAGCACTGGGACATCAAAACCCGCGCAGCCGATTTCTTTGATCTGAAAGGGGATCTGGAAGCGGTGCTGGACTTGACCGCCGAAGGGGCCACTTTTACCTTCGAGCGTACCGAGCACAGCGCCCTGCATCCGGGCCAGAGCGCAGCCATTCTGCGTAATGGCGAGGTCATCGGCCACATCGGCGTGATCCACCCGAGCCTTGAGAAGAAGCTGGGTCTCAAGAGCCGTGCGGTGATGTTTGAACTGGAGCTGGACAAGCTGACTGCGGCCAAGGTACCGGTTGCTGCCGAAGTATCCAAGTTCCCGGCCAACCGTCGTGACATCGCCGTGGTGGTCGATCGTCAGGTTCTGGCAGGGGATGTTCTGGCAGTAATTAAAAAAGTTGGCGGAAATCAGGTAGTTGGAATAAACTTGTTTGACGTATACCAGGGTGCTGGTATGGCCGAGGACAAGAAGAGCCTGGCTATCAGTCTTGTTCTGCAAGATACCCAGCGCACCCTGGAGGAGAAAGAGATTGCCGAGACCGTAGACAATGTCGTGCGGGCCCTTGGTGAAGAGTTGAATGCATCCTTGAGGGATTGATCTATGGCGCTTACCAAAGCCGACATTGCAGAGCACCTGTTCACCCAACTCGGGATGAGCAAGCGTGAAGCCAAAGATATGGTGGAAGCCTTCTTTGAGGAAATCCGACAGGCGCTTGAGCGTGGTGAACAAGTCAAGATTTCAGGCTTCGGTAATTTTGACCTTCGTGAGAAGAATCAGCGTCCCGGACGCAACCCAAAGACCGGTGAGGATATCCCTATCAGCGCCCGTCGCGTGGTGACTTTCCGGCCTGGCCAGAAGCTCAAGGCCAGGGTAGAAAATGTTGAACCCAACGAGTGATAAAAAGCCAGGCAGATGCCTGGCTTTTGTTTTCAGATGACCAAATTCCCCATTTTTTTGTTTGGTGTCGTGTTGGCACTGCCGCTGCATGCCAAACCATTGCAGAGCACTGTGCTGCCTCTGGCGCCAGCCACTCAGGCCTATGTCAAATCCATCAAACAGCTGGAGATCTGTTATCCAGCTTCGCTTCCTCCTCCCTATCTGCTGACGGGGGGAGGGCTACTCAAGGATCGTATCGACAAGCTGGCAGCTGTGTTGCCAGTACCGCTTCAGGTGCATGAAATGCCAGACTGGCAAGCGGTGCGTGAGGCCTTGCTGGATGGTCACTGTGACATAGTTCCTTACGTGGGGCCCTTGTCGAATGTGCTGCCCGATATGCAGGTCAGCCGCGCCATGATGGAGACAGATGCCGCCATTCTCTACCGTGGTGATCTTAATCACGCCACGTTTCTTGCCTCTGCCATGACCGACACGGCCAGCACCATAAGGGCCCTCTATCCCGATGCCGTGATCAAGCAGTTGTCGCAAGGGGAGAATCTCTATTCGGCATTGGAGAGTGGCAAAGGGAATGCCTATCTCGGTGATTATCTGCAACTGCGCTATCTGATGCGGGAATTTCCGGCGGATGGATTGCGGATGCGCCGTCTGCTGGGGGATGAACGGGTTGTCAGCTACCGTCTGATGATGCGCAGCGAGCCAGAGTTGACCCATCTTATAGACACTGCAATTCGCTATATGCCCGCAGGCAGTCTCTATGCCGATCTGGGTCGCTATCTTGATCAGGGTTCGCTTTATGTCAACCAGCTGCATTTCAGCGATGCCGAGCAGGCCTGGCTATCTGGTAGAGGTCGCACCGTCCGTCTGGTGGTGAACCCGGATCTGATGCCCTATAGCGGGATCAATGAGTTGGGGGAGGTGAAAGGGTGGAGTGCGGATGTACTGCGCTGGGTGACCCAGGAGACCGGTTTGCAATACAAGCTGGTGCCTGCCGCGTCGAAGAGCGAAGCGATCGAGAAGTTGCGTCGTGGTGAGGCGGACATGATGGCCGGTTTGCCGGAGTCTCCGGCGTTGACAGACGAGTTTACCTTTACTCGCATGATCTCCAGCAATCGGTTTGCCTTGATTAGCAAGCGCAAGGTGGTCGCCGATCACATCATCCAGCTTAAGCGCCAGCGTATTCTGGTGCCGGAATCTCTCTACGATCCCTCCTTGCTTGCCTTGCTTGGTGATCAGGAGTGGCTTCGCACCGACGGCCTCGAGCAAGGGCTGGCAGCGATCAAGCAGGGCAAGGCGGATGCCATGCTGAGTGAGCTCTATCAGTTGCAGTATCCACAGCGTATTAATTTGCTTGAAGGGCTCGATATTGAGGAGGTCGAGGACCGGTTTGGGCTCGGGTTTGCCATTAACAAGGGGCAGACCGAGCTGGCGGGGGTGATGGATCGCAATCTGATGGCTCTCACCAATAACCAGATGGATGAACTCAACCAGCGTTGGCGTCGCCTGCTGGTGGTGCAGCAGTCCGGGGTAAGTTACGCCGCATGGTTTGGTTCCATTACCATGGCACTGCTGATCAGCGGCATCGTGATTGGGGGGATCTGGCGCTCCCGCCAGCAACTGGCGCGGGAGGTGGCGCAGCGCCATGCTGCCGAGAAAGCGCTGGCCATCGAGAGCGAATTGCGCGAAACCATGTTTCAGGCGCTTCCGGTACCTGTTTATCTGCGTGATAGCCAAGGCAAGGTGATTAAATCCAACAAGCAGGGACGGCGCCTGGCCCTGCGCTACACCAAGCAACTGATGTTGCCGCCAGTACAGCTGCAAAAAAGTGAAGGTGAATTGGTGTTGGGTGATCAGGTATTTGCCTATGCCCAGCATCCGCTGCGACTGGACAAACAGGCTCCGGCCACTGATCTCATCGCGCTGTCTGATATCAGCGCATTACGTGAGCAAGCCCGTTTTCTGCGTCAGGCAGAGCGTCGGTTGCGTGCATTGACCAACACTGTACCCGGCGTGGTGTTGCAGTTCATGTTCACCAAGGGACGGGTCGGTGCCATCGAATTTATCAGCCGTGGTTGCTATGAATTGCTGGGGTTGGCGAGCCAGCAGATCCGCCGTGAACCACAGCGGGTGCTCATTATGCTGGATCGTACCGATCGCCGTCGGATCCGCCGCGAGATGATGGCCATGCTGCAAGCGGGCAAACCGTTCGCATTTACCATGCGTTATCGCCATCCGGAAAAAGGTGAACGCTGGCTGCAGCTCTACGGCCGTGGTCGCACCCAGCCACAGGGGTGGCGGATATATGCCGTGATGCAGGATGCGACGACCCGTGTCGAGCAGGATCAGGCGTTGCAACACTCTCATGAAGAGGCACAGCAGGCGGTGCTGGCCAAGGGGCGCTTTTTGGCTGCCATCAGCCACGAGATCCGCACACCCATGAATGCCATCCTCGGATTGCTGGAGTGGCTGGCTACGACCCCCTTGTCACAAGAGCAGGGCTCGGCACTGGCCAGGGTACGCCAAGCGGGGGACGAACTGTTGGGGCTGCTCAATGATGTGCTCGACTTTAGCCGCAACGAAAACAGACAGCTTTCGCTTTCACCTCAGCCCACCGATTTTGCCGAACTTTGCGAGCATGTGGCGGCGGTGCACTGGACCAAGGCCCGCGCCAAGGGACTGCAGCTGCGTCTGCAACTGGACTCGGCTCTGCCTGCGCTGCAGACCCTCGATCCCCATCGGGTGCGGCAGGTGCTGCACAACTTGCTCTCCAATGCCATCAAGTTCAGTCAGCGTGGAGAAGTGGTGCTGTGGGCCGAGCTGGCAGACGACACCTTACGGTTTGGGGTCGATGATCAGGGGCCGGGGATCACCGCAAAGATGCGCCCAACGCTCTTTATGCCATTTGAGCAGTTTGCCGTCGAAGGGCAATTACGGGCGCCGGGTACAGGTCTTGGACTTGCCATTTGCAAACAGCTGATCGAGCAGATGGGTGGTCTCATCGATGTCGAGTCGCATGCCAGTGGTGGCAGCCGTTTTTTCTGTGAGTTGCCCCTCAAACGGATGCAACAGGAGCCTGATTGGCAGCCCAAGGTACGGCAATTGGCGCTCTCGCTGCCCTGTGATGAGGTGGAACGTCTTTCGCCTTGGTTGACTCGATTCGGGATCGCCACTGTCAGTAGCGCCGCAGATACGCTGCAGGCCGAGATGGATGAACGGGGACTCTACCACTGGACATGGCAGGGGGAGCCCTGGGTACCTGGCACCATCATCTCCTTGCTGCAACCACGGTTGGCGCCAGGACAATCGTTGTCCGGTACTCAGCCAGGGCTCGGTATGACGGTGTTGTTGGTTGAAGACCACGATGTGAACCGCGAGTTGATCAGCTTGCAGCTGGGGCAACTTGGTGCCAGCGTGGTCACCGCTGCCAATGGGCAGCTGGCACTGGAGATGCTGGTGCAGCACGAAGTGGACTTTGTGTTGACTGATCTGCAGATGCCGGTGATGAACGGAGCCGAGTTATGTCGGCAATTACGCCAATCCCCCCGCTGGTCCCGTCTACCCGTTTATGTGATCACTGCGGATCTTAGCGAACAAGCGGCTAACGAGTTGCAGTCGTGTGGTTGTGATGGGCATCTGGACAAGCCGGTTGCCATCAAGGAGCTGGCGAATCTACTGCGCTATATTGCCAGAGAGGGAAGCAATCAGGCCGAAGAAACGGCGACCTCTGTGCTGCTCAGTGATGAGCTGGCCGCCCTCTATTTGAGAACAACCCGGGACGATTTGACAGAACTTGATCGTTGTCTCATCAATGAAGATGAAGTTGGCGTGAAAGCTGCTTTACACAAGCTGAAAGGGGCCGCCAGAATGGTGGGGGCTATCGGGTTGGTCACTGTGATTGAAGAGTGGCAACAATCTCCCCAGCCAGCGCTGCAGGCCAGATTAACCCGGGCGCTGGAGGAGTTCAGCCAGCATTTCTCGAAGAGGGCTCAAGATGATCATCACAGATGAAGAATTACTGGCATTGCTTGATCCTGAAGAGCATGAAACGGCAGGATTTTGCCCCATTGTGCTCTATGCCCTCGATCGCACCTCTCATGAGCTGGCCAGCGCCATGACATTGCCCTCCTATGTCACGCTGCACCGCACACAGCCGGATGCTTGCTGGCAATGGGAAGGGTTGTTTACTGCTGGTGCCATTGCGCTCTACGATCCGGCCTCTCATCAGCAGGCAGCCTACTTCCCCCAACTGCAGCAGCATGACGGGATCTATGCCATCGGTGAAGAGTGGCTGGCGGGCCTGGCGGCCAGTTACCGCGACTGGTGTAACTGGCTGGCGGCGAACAGGGTGTTGCTGCTGGAAGATCACCCCTTTCAGGGAATGCAGTTGCAACAGACCATCGCCGGGTTGGGGCTCTCTTGCCAGTGGGTTCAAGATGAGAGAGCCTGCCTTGCCGCGTTATCTGCGGGCGATATTCGTCTGCTGATATGTGACCTTAGCCTGGTGGAACAGGATGCGATCAGCCTGCTGATGAGCCAGCCCCGGTTGCAGCAAGAGGGGTTGCCCATCGTGCTGCTCTCCGCCCATGAGCAAACCTTGATCGACGGTGCCCGCCGACTATTGCTCGATGCCGGTTTCAATATTCTGGCGGCACTGGCCAAGCCGCTTGATTGCGATGCACTGCTTAGCCTGATGCGCAGACTCTATCTTGGTCCATTGCGTCAGCAGCGGTTGAGTGGCCAGCGACGCACCATCCGTTGTTGGCAAGGGGAGGTGATGGGCCAGCTCTGTCTGCTTTCCAGTCCTGCTACCCAGCACCCGGTCTGGTTGGCGGTGACGGGGTTGCCCGGGCGCTGGGACGCGCTCAGGGAGTGGTTGACTGAGCAGTCACGGATGCCATCCGAGCTGACACTGCTGATCCACCGCCGGGATCATCTGCTGAGCAATGCCGAGCGCTTTGCGCTGGTTCTGCAGGCCAGCCTGGCGGGGAGCAAGCTGGCCCTGTTGCTCGATAATGCCCAGCATTTGCCATTCGATCTGCTGGAGCGTCTGCCACTGCAATCCTTGTTATTGGGGCAGGGGATCTTGCCCGAGATGGAGTCATTGACTTCTGACTCCCTGCTGGGGCGTTTTATGGCACGAGTCAGGGAGCTGGGTATCGCGATCTATCTTGATGATCCTTATAACCTGCTCGATGCTGAAGTGTGGCGAGATCGCGGTATGGCGGGGCGCTGGTAAACCATGGCCCGCTACCTCTGCTGGCCCATCCTGCGAGATCGCCTGGACAAGGGACTGGCTGGCTGGCCGCATCCTGTTTCCCGTGCGGAGCTACCGTTGGCGATGAATGTCGCTGATGTTCCCTGCATACTGCGCGAGTTGCATGATGTGGAGCCCAGCCTGATGGTGGCGGCCTATGATGCGCTGAGTGAAGAGAGCGTCTACTTGCGTTTTATGCGCCCCAAGCGGACACCATCACCGGAGCAGGTTGCACAATTCATCCATTACCATCCCGAGCATCAGATCTCGCTGTTGCTGACGGATCTGGCTGGCCAGCCGCTGGCTCAGGCCCAGTCAATTCGTCGCCGTCTTCACCCTGATCGGGCAGAGTTCTCCTGCATTGTGGCGGATCACTTTCAGCACAAGGGGGCGGGGCGCCGCATTCTGCTGGCGCTCGCGTTGTTGGCCAGGGCTGACGGGATCCAGGAGTGGACGGCAGAGGTGCTGGCTCAGAACCGCGCCATGCTCACCCTGCTCAAGCGATTGGGGTTGCCACTGACGTTGGTGACCGGGCGGGAGATGGTGTTTGTCAGGCTCGATTTGTCGGTGCTGGATGAGTGGTTGCCAGCTCTGCCAGCCATTACTCCCTCCTAAGACCAAGGGCGAATAGTGCCACTTTTTGCCTTGTGCTAAGGTCACATTATTATGCGTATGCGGAGCTAAATGGAGCAGCCTATGGCGCAGTCATATAAACATATCGTGATCCTGACCGGTGCGGGAATATCAGCCGAATCCGGTATCAAGACCTTCCGTGCCTGTGACGGCCTGTGGGAAGAGCATAAGGTTGAGGATGTGGCGACCCCTGAAGGGTATGCCAGGGATCCGGAACTGGTGCTGCGTTTTTATAACTCCCGTCGCAAACAGCTGCAACAACCCCAGGTACACCCCAATCCGGCTCATTATGCTCTGGCCAGACTGGAGCGTCTTTTGCCCGGTGCGGTGACTCTTGTCACCCAGAATATCGACAACCTGCATGAGAGTGCTGGTAGCAAGAATCTTATTCATATGCATGGTGAACTGCTCAGGGCCCGTTGCCCCGAGTCAGGACAGGTGATCGAGTGGCGTGGCGATCTCCATCAGGATGAGCTCTGTTCGTGCTGCCAGTTTCCCCAGCCACTGCGTCCCCATGTGGTTTGGTTTGGTGAGATGCCGATTGGTCTTGATCGCATCTACAGCGCACTGGCCCAGTGTGATCTCTTCATCTCTATCGGTACCTCGGGGGCGGTCTACCCGGCAGCCGGTTTTGTTCATGAAGCAGGATTGAATGGCGCTCACACCATAGAGCTCAACCTTGAGCCCAGTGAGGTAGGTAGCCAGTTTGATGAAAAGCGCTACGGCCCCGCCTCCTTGCTGGTCCCTACCTATGTGGACGAGTTGCTTGAGGCATGCGGTATCCACCAGCCCAGGCAGGTCGAGGGGCACAACTGGATGGAAATGCGCTAAAGATCATCCTAACATTTGCGCCTCGGATTATTTCCTCCCAAACTACATGAAGTTAGTGTGCTTTATGTTATACAGGGAGGTATCTCATGCGGTTCATCTATGGACTCTTGTTATTTTTGGTCGGTACACTCTGGGCTGTGGAACCAGCTTCATTGTTGATTCTTAAACATGGTAAATATGAATATCCAATTAGCCGTAGTGAACTGGATAGTTTGCCACAAATTGAGTTTTCGACAACGACTCCCTGGTCTAATGGATTGCATACATATCGTGGTCCATTATTGGCATCCTTATTGAAAAGCCGTGGAATACAATCACAGAAAATGCAATTGATTGGTTTGGATGAATATACCCAACCACTTGATCTTTCCAAGTTTAATGGTGTCGAAGTTATTCTTGCAACCAGTGAGGATGGCCGTTTGCTTCCAAGGCGAAGTCGTGGCTATGTATGGGTCATGTTGCCATTTTCCCGTTATCCTGAGTTAGATCACACTGACATCCATGCGCTGATGGTATGGCAGTTAACTCGTATTGAGTCGCAGCCATGATGTATCGTTGGGCATATTATCTATTGCTTTCATTGATTAGTCTGCTTTTCGTTCTTACATCGGTTTTTACCATTCAATTACTGGGGCGAAATGAATTATTAGTAGATAATTTTTACCGAGTATCTCACTGGAATATTAGTCAAATTGAAAATGAAATGAACACATTTCGATTGGATCTAAAGCTCTATCGTATAGGCGGAATTAGTTTTGATGCATTAAGTCGGCAGTATGATGTGCTGTGGACTAGATTAGAGACCTTCCTTGAAGGGGAGGAGAGTCGTGTTGCCAGAGAACGTTTTGAACTTTCTCCATTACTGAATAGTGTTCACCAAGATATTGCTCTTATTGAATCACAAATGGACCAAGGTGTTTTAAATGATTCTCGGTTGCTTGATGAGCTTGAGCATCGATTGGAAAATAATCAGAAGATCCTACATATGAAGGTATTGCAGGTTTTTCACCTACCGACCCAGATTGCTATGATCGAACAACAGCGACAGACTCTGCGTTGGCTCATGTTGGGACAGTTAGGGTTACTGGCAAGCGGACTGGTATTGGTATTTGCTTTGGTTCGGGCTTATCTAACCAATTATCGTTTGGCTCGGCGTGATGCTTTGACCGGATTGGCTAATCGGCGAGCGTTAATTGAGCAGTTGAGGTATCAGATCGGTGGATGTCTTATATTGATCGACCTCAAGCATTTTAAGCAGATCAATGATCAGCTTGGCTATCAATATGGCGATAAAGCATTGGTAGAGACAGGACGTCGACTTGAGTTATTCAATATGGCAGTTGCTTATCGCTTGGGAGGTGATGAGTTCGCTATTTTGCTGACACCAGCCCCTGATGAAATAGATCTACAGAAGTTAATATACAAATTACTGGCGGAAATCCCATTTGAATGCAGCAATGGCAAGCTCAAGTTTAGGATTGAGGGGCGAATCGGTGTAGCCATAGCAGGAGAAGGGGAGTTATGTGGTGAGTTGCTGCTCTCTCGTGCGATTTTCAGTCTAAACAGAGCAAAGTCGTCGGGACAGGATATCGTACATTTCCAAGCTGCTTTGTATGCAGACTTGGAGTCTGCAAGAGTGCGTAGCGAGTTGTTAAGAGAACTGGAGTCCAATGTTGACTGGCCCCTAAATCTGTCTTGGGTACAGATTAATGATCTTTTTGGCACCCCCTGTTTGGTCAAACCTGAATTGTCATGGCAACAAAGCGGTGATGTTTGCTCCTGGGAGTGGCTTGACGAAATGGGATTGCTTGAACCGGTTTTGAATGTGGTGTGCAAGCGTTGGAAAAAAGAAGTTACATCGCAATCGCCTCTGCTATTGCCCTGTTTGGGACCACGTCTTTGGATGTTGTTAGAAGCATTTGGAGTGGCAAGCAACAGTGTCCTGCTCGTTAAAGACAATAATCTCTTCGAAAGCGAACAAAATAGGGAGGCGCTTGTTGCAAGGGGTAACCAACTGGTTATTACGGAACTGGGTACCCAGACCGTTGGCTTGCTGCGGTCCGGATGGCCATTACACTATTGGTGGCCAGATCAGCAGTGCTGCATCAAGTCTGAGTTGCTGCAAACCCTAGCAGCAGAGCTTGGTCTGGTTGTGCTGGTGCGTGACTCTGAGCAGATGTTTGTTAACCCGATAGCGGGGCGCAGGATTGTCTGATCACCAGATCCGGTTCTACGGTGATCAGATGATTATCGACATTTTCACCATTGATCCGTGCCAGTAACCGGGTGACGGCAAGGCGTCCCAACGCCTCTTTAGGTTGGTTGATGGTAGTGAGCGGCGGCGACATAAACTCGGCCAGCGCCACGTTGTCGTAACCCATGATGGAGATATCTTGCGGTACCACGATCCCGGCCTGATGTGCGGCACTGATGGCACCCATCGCCATCATGTCGTTGCAGACAAAGAGGGCGGTAGGGCGCTCAGGTTGCGCGAGCAGACGCTGCATGGCAGCAAAGCCACTGGCGCAATCAAAATCCCCCTCCTGAAGCCAGGCCGGATTGATGGTCAAACCTGCCTCCTGCATGGCCTGTTCAAAACCCGCTTGACGCTGGTTGGCGGGAGCGCGGCTCTGGGGGCCGGTGATGCAACCAATTTCTTTGTGGCCCAGCTCCAGCAGATGGCGAGTCGCGAGATAGCCTCCATGAAGTGAGTTATCTGCGATCAAGTCAACATCCTCGCTAACCAGACCCCAGTCCATTACCACCACCGGCAGACTCTTGAGCCAGTCGAGCTGGTTGAACACCTCCTGCTGCCCCTCACTGCACATGATCAGCAGGCCATCGACCCGTTTGCGCAACATCATCTTGAGGTAGGAGAGGGCTGTTTCCGCCTGACCTTCGGTGTTGCCCAGCATCAGGTTGTAACCCTGTTCGAAGCAGTAACGCTCCACCCCGCGCACCACTTCGGCAAAGAAGGGGTTGCTGGAGGTGGTGACCAGCATGCCGATACTGTTGGTCTCCTTCACTTTGAGGCTGCGGGCCACCAGACTCGGGGCATAGTTGAGTTCGCGCATGGCCGAAAAGACCCGCTCGCGGGTCTCCTCAGCCACGAAACGGGTCTCATTGATGACGTGGGATACGGT
Organism: Aeromonas sp. MdU4; assembly: GCF_041929505.1. NCBI lineage: Bacteria > Pseudomonadati > Pseudomonadota > Gammaproteobacteria > Aeromonadales > Aeromonadaceae > Aeromonas > Aeromonas sp. MdU4. Next base: position 110,028 of record NZ_JBHFMW010000024.1, read on the forward strand.
GGTGGTGGAGACCCCCGCCAGGGCCGCCACCTCCTTGATATTGGCCATCAGTGCCCCAGCGCGGCTTGTGCCTGCAGGAAGGTATCGACCTCTCCTTTACCCGGGATAGAGCTTTGGGCACCGTATTTGGTCACTGAGAGCGCAGCTGCACCGTGGGCAAAGCGCACCGCGGCGTTGAAGTCGGCGCCAGCCAATTCGGCGGCCAGCAAGGCACCGTTGAAGGTATCGCCAGCAGCGGTGCTGTCTACCGCTTCGACCCGAAAACCCGGGATTAGCACTTGCTGTTGCGCGTTGCTGCAATAGACGCCCTGAGCACCCAGAGTGATCATCACCTCCTTGATCCCCATCTGATGGAAGCGGACTGCCGCCTCGCGGGCGCTCTCCTCATTGGTGACCTTGACCCCGGTCAGCAACTCGGCTTCGGTCTGGTTGGGGGTGATGAGATCCACCAATGCCAGCAGTTCGGCCGAGAGCGGGCGTGCTGGCGCGGGATTGAGTACTACCCGGGTACCATTGGCACGCGCCAGACGGGCCGCTTCGAACACGCTCTCCAGCGGCACTTCCAACTGCAGTAGCAGGGTGTGAGCGTCGGCAATCATGGTCTCGTGGCGCTGGACCATCTCCACAGAGAGGGCGCCATTGGCCTCGGCTGAGATACCGATGCTGTTCTCCCCTTCATCGCTCACGTAGATGATGGCGATGCCGGTGGGGAGACGCTCGTCCAGCTCCACCGCGCTCACATCGATCCCGTCCTGCACGAAGCCCTGACGCATCTGTTGACCAATTGCATCATCACCGATACGGGCGATAAAGGAGACGGGGGCGCCGAGACGGGCGGCCGCAACCGCCTGATTGGCCCCCTTGCCACCCGGCACCACCTGATAGCTGTGGCCGGTCAGGGTTTCACCCGGACGTGGAAAGTGAGGAACGCGCAGTACGTGGTCTGCATTGACACTGCCTAAAACAACGAGACGATTCATGTTGACTACTCCTGATGCATCTTGGTTTGAACTCTGGCCTTGCGTGAGCCCAAGCCAGGAGGCACGTTCAAGGGATAAAGTATGGGAAAAGAGAAAACCGGGGGAGGCGAGCCTCCCCCCTTATCAACTTATTTGCTGACCACTTGCAGCGGAACCGGGATGGCTTTTTCTACCGGCTGGCCCTTGAGCACCTTGTCAGCGGTTTCCACGCCGATGGCACCGATCAGGGCTGGTTGCTGGGCCACGGTGGCGGCCAGTTTACCCTTGGCAACGGCAGCTTTGCCATCGTCAGTCCCGTCGAAGCCGACGATCATCACCTCTTTACCAGCCGCCTGTACTGCGCGGATGGCACCCAGCGCCATTTCGTCGTTCTGGGCGAACACGGCTTGTACGGTCGGATGCGCCGCCAGCAGGTTTTCCATGACGTTCAGCCCCTTGGTGCGGTCAAAGTCAGCAGGCTGGGAAGCGAGCACCTGCAGCTTGTTGGCCGCCACGGCCAGGGCAAAACCTTCACCACGGTCGCGGGCTGCGGAGGTACCGGCAATTCCTTCCAGCTGAATGACCTTGGCACCAGTGCCCAGTTTCTCGGTGATGAAGTCACCGGCCAGCTTGCCGCCAGCCACGTTGTCGGAAGCAATGTGGGCTTTCACCTCACCCTGCGCGGCGCCGCGGTCCAGGGTCAGCACCGGAATGTTGGCCTTGTTGGCCAGACGGATGGCATTGCCGACCGCTTCGGAGTCGGTGGGGTTGATCATAATGGCGCTGACTTTGCGAACGGTGAGATCTTCCATATTGGAGAGCTCTTTGGCCGGGTCATTCTGGGAGTCCAGTACCACCAGTTCGTAGCCAAGCTCTTTGGCCTTGGCTTCGGCACCCTCTTTCATGGTGACAAAGAAGGGGTTGTTGAGGGTGGAGACCACCATCGCCAGGGTGTGATCGGCAGCCTGGGCAGTGCCCAGCACGGACATGATGGCGGCAGCGAGCAGGGTATTGAGCTTTTTCATCATTTCATTCCTTGTGTGTGGCATTATTTGCGTTGTTATCGATTGCTTTTGTTATCGACCATCACGGCGAGCAAAATCACGCTAGCCTTGGCGATCATCTGGTAATAAGACGAGACGTCGAGCAGGTTGAGGGCATTGTTGAGGAAGCCGATGATCAAGGCACCGATCAGGGTTCCCATGATGCGGCCCTTGCCCCCCATCAGGCTGGTACCACCCAGCACCACTGCGGCGATGGCATCCAGCTCGTAACCCATGCCCGCAGTGGGTTGGGCAGAGGAGAGACGGGAGGTCACGATAAGACCTGCCAGCGCCGAGAGCGCACCGCACAGACCATACACCGCCAGCTTCACCCGATCCACATTGATGCCGGAGAGGCGGGTCGCTGACTCGTTGCCACCCAGGGCATAGATGTAACGGCCGAGGCGGGTGTGGTTGAGCATGAACCAGGCCAGCAGGAAGACGATGGCCATCAGCCAGATGGGCACCGGCAGACCGAACAGGTAACCGGTACCGAGCCAGGCAAAGTGATCGGCGCCGTCACTGAAACCGGTGGAGATGGGGCGTCCCTCGGTATAGACCATGGTGATACCGCGCAGGGCGGTCATGGTGACCAGCGTTGCGATGAACGCCTGCACCTTGCCCTTGGCAATGATAAGACCGCTGACGCCGCCAAGCAGGGCACCGGCACCCAGGGTGAGGGGCACCACCAGCCAGATGGGCAGCTCCATGGCGACCATGGTGGCTGCGAGTGCACCGCACAGAGCCAGCACCGAACCGACCGACAGGTCGATACCGGCGGTGAGGATAACCAGCGTCATGCCGACCGCCATGATGGCGTTGACCGAGGTCTGGCGCAGGATGTTGAGCAAGTTGTCGGCGGTGAAGAAGTTGGGGCTCAGGAAGGAGACCACACCAATCAGCACCAGCAGGGCGACCAGGGATTTGTTCTCGATCCACCAGGCCTTGCTCATAACGCCACGACGGGAAAGGGTTTGGGTTGTCATTGGTGTGCCTCTTGCCACTGTTTACCGACTGCCGCTGCCATCAACTTCTCTTGATTGGCCTCGCGGGTGTTGAACTCTGCGCTGATGCGCCCTTCGTGCATCACCATGATGCGATCGCTCATGCCGAGCACTTCCGGCATCTCGGAGGAGACCAGGATGATGCTCATCCCCTCCTTTTTGAACTGGTTGATGAGCTGATAAATTTCCTTCTTGGCCCCTACATCGACGCCGCGAGTTGGCTCGTCCAGAATGAGCACCTTGGGCCGGGTCAGCAGCCCCTTGGCAATGGCCACCTTCTGCTGGTTGCCGCCGGAGAGCAGCTTGATCAGCTGATCCTGACTCGGGGTCTTGATGTTGAACAGGCGCACATAGTCACTGACTGCCTGACGTTCGGCCTTGCCGTCGATCTTGCCGCCGTGGATAAACTCATCAAGGGCGCACAGGCTCATGTTCTCCCGCACCGACAGCTCCAGCACCAGGCCATCGCCCTTGCGATCCTCGGAGATATAGGCGATGCCTGCAGCCAGCCCATCGGCCGGGCTGCGCGGGACCAGCGCGTGGCCATCCACTGCCACTTCACCGGCGCTGATGGGGCTGGCGCCATAGATAAGCTTCATCAGCTCGGTACGACCGGAGCCCATCAGGCCGCTAAAGCCGAGAATTTCCCCCTGACGCAGGGAGAAACTCACCCCGCGCACGCCGGGGCCTGCCAGATCCTTCACTTGCAAGCTAACAGGACCGAGCTCCTGATGCAGGCGGGGATACTGCTCTTCCAGTCGCCGACCTACCATCATCTCGATGATCTTGTCCTCGTCGAGATCGCTTACCGCCTTCTCGCCAATCCACTTGCCATCGCGCAGCACCGTGACTCGATCACAGATCTGGAAGATCTCTTTGAGACGGTGGGAGATATAGACGATGCCACAGCCTTGCTGGCGCAGTTCACGGATCACCTTGAACAGCTGCTCGGTTTCGGTGTCGGTCAGCGCATCGGTGGGTTCATCCATGATGATGACGCTGGCATCAAATGAGAGTGCCTTGGCGATCTCCACCATCTGCTGTTCGCCGATGGAGAGATCTCCGAGCCGGGTATCGGGCCCATGTTTGACCCCTAGCCGTGCCAGCAGGCCGCTGGCGCGCTCGCGCAACTGCTTGTGGTCGATGCTGCCAAAGCGGGTACGGGGCTCGCGACCGAGAAAGATGTTGGCGGCAATCGACAACTCCGGCAGCAGGTTCAGCTCCTGATGGATGATGCTGATCCCTTGATCCTGGGAGTCGCGGGGGCCCTTGAAGTGGACCGGCTGCCCACGGTAGCTGACGCTGCCCGCATCGGCTTGATAGATGCCGGTCAGCACCTTCATCAGGGTGGACTTGCCAGCGCCATTCTCACCGAGCAAGGCCATCACCTCGCCCGGATAGACCCGCAGACCCGCTTCGTCGAGGGCGCGGACACCGGGGAAGGTCTTGACGATCCCGGTGAGCTCCAGAATGGGTGATGGGGAGGAGGTTATGCTCATTTGCAGCTTCCTTGAAGAGGCTTAAAACGCCACACCGGCGCAGAGGATCAGGTTGGCGTAGGGAGTTACCTCGCCGCTGCGCACAATGGCCTTGCTCTGGCGGGAGCGGGTTTTGAACTCCTCGTGCAGGCAGTATTCGATGGCGATGGGCTTGCCCTGGGCTTCTGCATGCGCTTCAAGTTGATCAACCAGTGCCTGATGGGCGGCGGGGCTGATCTGCTTGATCTCGCGTGCCATGATCACCTTCTCAACGACCAGATCGGTGAGCAGCGCGGTCAGCACGGTTTCGAGGCTGGGGGTACCCGCCATCAGCGCCAGATCGATCCGCTCCGGACCTGCCGGAATGGGCAGCCCCGCATCGCAGACAGTGATCTCGTCGGTGTGGCCCATCTGTGCCACCAGAGCACTCAGGGGAGCATTTAGCAGTACGCCTCGTTTCATACAGCACCTCATCAGGCTTTCGCCGTCGCAGTTTCTTGTTGGGCAACCGGTTACGCAACCGGTTGCGTCATGATGCAAAGGTAGGCGAATAACCAAAGAACGGCCACGGCAAAACAGCGGAAATGTGAAAACGATCTCAAACGATCGCAAAGAGGGTAGCAAAAGTGTGAAGGAGAGAGGGCGAAGGGTGTCAGTGGAGCCTCGGCACCCTTCTATTGGTTTTGTACTTAGTTGGAGTTAGTGGAGAGAGCTTTGTTCACGGCCGGACGGCTCAGCATGCGCTGATAATGAGCGGCAACCTTGGGGAATTCACTGATCTCGACCCCATCGCTTTTCAGCCAGCCTGCGACCACGAACAGGTAGATATCCGCCACGCTGAACTGCTCGCCCAGTACCCAGGGGCCTGCCAGATAGTGCTGCTCAATCTGGGCAAAGCCATCGCGCATATTGCTGGCGACTTTCTGCTGCATGGCGGCAATGGCCTGCTCGTCATCGGCCCAGCGGCTGCCACGGCGACCGTGGGCATGGGAGACATGCACGGTGGAGGCGAGGAAGCTGCTGACCTCCTGCATGCGGGCCAGCAGGAACGGGTTGTCCAGCGGCGCCAGTTTGGCATCGGGGAAACGCTGCGCCACATAGAGCAGCAGGGCTGGGGTCTCGGTCAAGGTGCCCTGTTCGGTGATCAGGGCAGGCACCCGTCCTTTGGGGTTGATGGCGAGGTATTCGGGCGAACGCTGCTCACCGGCAGCCAGATTGAGCTGGCGGGCAGTAAATGGGGTGCCGGTTTCCAGCAGTGCGATTTGGACAGCCACGGCGCAGGAGCCGGGGGCGAAGAAGAGGGTCAGATCGGACATGAATACTCCTGATTGGCTCAGGCCACCCGCGATATCGGCGAAAGATTGCTTCGCGGAGCACCACGGAGGGTCATGAAAAAAGAGAGGGGGCAGCGTTTGCCCCCTCAACCAATCTACACCCCTGAGGGGGGATGAAAAAGCGCAGAATTAATCGGCTTTGGCCACCATGGCTTTAAGCTGCAGGAAGTACTGTTCGTAGAGGCGGGAGGCATCCCCCACATCGGACTGGAACTCGCCCTTGCGCTTGATCTCGTCGCTCGGGAAGACCATGGGGTTGTTGCGAAACGCCGGGCTGAGCAGGGGAATGGCATCCTTGACCGGGGTGGGGTAGCCAATTGCCTCGGCCACCTTGGCGGCCACATCGGGGCGCATCAGGAAGTTGATCAGGGCGTGAGCCTCATTCACATGCTTGGCCTTGGCCGGGATGGCGAGGTTGTCCATCCAGAGCACGGCGCCTTCTTCGGGGTAGGTCATCTGGATGGAGGGGTATTCGCGCTGGGCGCCGTAGGCCGAGCCGTTCCACAGCATGCCAATATTGACCTCACCGGCGATAAAGGGGTCAGCCGGGTTGTCGGAGTTGAACGCCTTGACGTTGGGCATCAGCTTTTTCAGGTATTCGAACGCTTCGGCGATCTGCGCCTTGTCCTGGGTGTTGGGGCTGTAGCCCAGCTGCACCAGCGCGATATGGAACACCTCGCGGGCATCGTCCATCAGCAGCAGGTTCTCTTTCCACTCCGGTGCCCAGAGCTGCTTCCAGCTGGTAACCGGCTGCTCGATGATATCTGTGTTGGTGCCGATCCCGGTTGCACCCCAGATATAGGGGATGGAGTAGCGGTTATCCGGGTCGTACTCGTGGTTGAGCAGGGTAGGGTCGAGGTGCTTGAAGTTGGGCAGCTGGGCGCGATCCAGCGGTTGTAGCATCCCCTCTTTGGCCATTTTCGAGATGAAATAGGTGCTGGGCACCACTACGTCGTAGCCGTCGCCATGGGTTTTCAGCTTGGCGTAGAGGGTCTCGTTGGCTTCGTAGGTGGAGTAGATCACCTTGATACCGGTCTCTTGCTGGAACTGCTCCAGCAGGCCGTCCGGCACATATTCCGACCAGTTGTAGAAGTAGACCACCTTGTCGTCGGCCGCGTGAGCGCTCTGGCTCAGCAGCGGAGTGGTGAGGGTGAGGGCGGCTGCCAGCAGGGCGCCGGCCTGGTGTTGGATTGTCATCAACAACTCCTTGGGGTTATGGGGCCTTGCGGCCCACCGTGACAGAGTTCGCCAAAGGTGGCGGGGACGAAACGGGCAGGTTCAACCCTGCCGTTTGCGCAGTAACAGTTGTGCCAGCAGCACCATCCCGAGAGAGGCGACCAGCATCAGGGTGGCCAGGGCGTTGACCTCGGGAGAGACTCCCACCTTGACCATGGAGTAGATCTTGAGCGGCAGGATCTCGTAGGCCGGGCCGGTGACAAAGGAGCTCACCACCACGTCGTCCAGCGACAGGGTAAAGGAGAGCAGCCAGCCCGCCATCACCGCCGGCAGGGCCAGCGGCAGTATGATGCGGCGCAGGATGATCCACTCGCCAGCCCCCAGATCCCGCGCGGCTTCCAGCATCCGCACATCGAAGCCACACAGCCGCGAGTAGACGGTGATCACCACGAACGGCAGACAGAAGGTGATGTGGGCAATCAGTAGCGACCAGAAGCCCAGCGCAATGCCGGTCACCACAAACAGGGTCAGCAGGGAGATGGCCATCACGATATCGGGGGACATCATCACCACAAACAGCATGCCGCTCACGTACTGCTTGCCGCGAAAACGGTAGCGAAACAGCGCCACGGCGGTGAGGGTGCCGATCAGGGTGGCCGTGGTGGCGGTGAGGGCGGCGATGGTCAGGGAGTGCTGGGCCGCCTGCATCAGGCTGGCGCTGGCAAACAGCTTCTCATACCAACCCAGAGTAAAGCCGCGCCAGTCGATGCCATATTTCGACAGGTTGAAGGAGTTGGAGATCAACACCCCGATGGGCACATAGAGATAGCCAAACACCAGTAGCAGAAACAGAGCCTTCAGTGCGCGCATCATGCCAGCTCCCCCTTCTTGCTGAGCAGCTTGCCCGCCCGCCAGTAGCAGTAGACCAACAGTGCCATCAGCACCGTCAGCATCACGCTGATGGCCGCGCCAAAGGGCCAGTCGCGGCTGTTGAGGAACTGGGTCTTGATCAGGTTGCCGATCAGCAGGTGCTTGGCGCCCCCCAGCAAGTCGGAGACATAGAACATCCCCATGGCGGGCAGGAACACCAGCAGACAACCGGCGATGATGCCGGGCAGGGTGAGCGGCAAAATGATCCGCACCAGCCGCTGCCAGCCGTTGGCGCCAAGATCCCGCGCCGCCTCCAGCAAACGGCCATCCAGCTTCTCGATGCTGGAGTAGAGCGGCAGCACCATAAAGGGGAGCAGCACATAGACCAGCCCGATGATGACGGCCACCTCGGTATACATCATCTGCAGCGGCCGCTCGACGAGCCCCAGATCCAGCAGCCAGCCATTGATCAACCCCCGGGTGCCGAGCAGCACTTTCAGTGCATAGGTGCGGATCAGGGAGTTGGTCCAGAACGGCACCACCACCAGAAACAGCAGCAACGGGCGGATACGCGTTGGCAGATTGGCCAGCAGCCAGGCAAAGGGGTAGCCCACCAGCAGGCAGATGGCGGTGGCGAGCAGCGCCAGCCAGAGGGAGTGGAGCAGCACCTCGAAATAGAGCGGGTCCAGCAGGCGGCCATAGTTGCTCAGGGTAAAGAGTGGCGCGATAAGCTCGGACTCATCACGGGTCAGGAAGCTGACGCCGATGATCATTAGGTTGGGCAGGAAGACAAACAGTGTCAGCCAGCCCAGGATCAGCGCGATGGCCGTGTTGCGAAAGCCGTTGTGGGCAAAGCTGTGCGGTACCCGCAGATTAGTGAGGCTCATAGGGCAGTACCACCTCCCAGCTGTCGACCCAGTGGATCGCCACCTCCTGACCGAGACGGTAGTCAAAATCGGGGTCATCTTCGTCGAAGAACTCGGAGATAAGCAGCTGTTTGCCACTGTCGAGTTCGATCACCGAATCCAGCGTTGCCCCCTTGTAGTTGCGCTCGCGAATATTGCCCCGCAGCGCGCCGGCCTGATCGTCATCCTGATCGAGAATGCGCAGATCTTCCGGGCGCAGCAGCACAAGTACCTTGTCATTTGGCTGGAACGGCAAGGTGGTATGAAGCAGGCATTCGCGCCCCTCTACCTCGGCCTGCCAGATGCCGGGCTCGGGCTGGCTGATCAGCTTGCCATCCATCACGTTGATCTCGCCGATAAAGCGGGCCACGAACAGATTGGCTGGTGACTCGTAGATATCGCGTGGAGTGCCGCGCTGGATAATCTTGCCGCCTTCCATCACCAGGATACGATCAGACATGGTGAGCGCCTCTTCCTGATCATGGGTGACGAAGACAAAGGTGATACCAAGGCGACGCTGCAGCGCCTTTAGCTCGCTCTGCATCTGCTTGCGCAGCTTGTAGTCGAGTGCCGAGAGGGATTCATCGAGCAGCAGCAGGCGCGGCTTGTTGACCACGGCGCGGGCAATGGCGACCCGTTGTTGCTGGCCGCCGGAGAGCTGATCCGGGCGGCGGTTGGCCAGCTCGGTGAGCTGCACCATGGCGAGGGTCTCCTCGACCCGCTGGCGGATCTCGCTGGCCGGCACTTTCTGCATCTGAAGGCCAAAGGCGACGTTTTCAAACACCGTCATATGGGGGAAGAGCGCATAGCTCTGGAACACGGTGTTGATGTGCCTGTGCTCGGCGGGGATATGGGTGATCTCGTTCCCGGCCAGATGGATGGTGCCACCGTCGACCGATTCGAGCCCGGCCAGCAGGCGCAGCAGGGTCGTCTTGCCGCAGCCGGAGGGGCCCAGCAGGGTAAGAAATTCACCGTCATAGATCTCAAGGTCAAGGTCGGCCAATATCGCCTTGCCGTCATAAAGTTTGCTGATCTTGTTCAGCGCGACAATTACCTGTGGATTGTTCATCATCCGCCAGTCTCACCCCAGCCAGTGGCCATCGTGTTGAAAGAGGGCCGCATTCTATGCAGCCGATGCATGAAATTAAAGGCTTTTTGGCTCTGTTCAGCCGCGAGTAGTCAGGAAAAACGGCTACGAATAGCAGGCCAAATCGCTATAATGTGCCACCTGATTTGGTCGTTTTCGATATTGGATAGTCAATTGAGTAATAAAATGCGTATTGGCGGCTCTCTCGAGCAATCTTTGAACAAGGGCTATCGCCTGGACCTGAAAGGGGTCATCCAGGAAGGATGGCAACAGACCCGCCGTACCGGATTTGGCCTGCTGCTGGCGATTGTCGGTGTCACGGCGATCTGGATCCTGCTCAGCAATATGTTGCTGGTGCCCTATCTGGGTGACGATGACCAGATGAATGTAGCCATGGTATTGAGTCTGTTGATCACCGTGGTGATGGCGCCCATGACCAGCTCCCTCGATATGCTGGGGTTGCAACAGTCGGTCGGCGTGCGCGCCCGGGCAAACCAGGTGTTCGACTTCTTCCGTCATTTTGTGCGCCTTGGCATGCTGAGCCTGCTGGGCAGTCTGCTTACCAGCCTGTTTGGCCCGCTGTTCGATCTGGTGGGGTTGCCTCCCATGCTGGCATTTATTCCCTCGGTCTTGATCGGTATGGGGCTGCTGTTTACCGTGCCGCTGGTGCTGGAGCGTGGCTTGACGCCGCCCCAGGCCATTCTGGTCTCCTTCAAGCTCTTTGTGCGCGGCTGGCCCAGCATAGTGCTGTTCCATGGCGTGATGGCTGCGCTGTTCTTTGTGGCCCTGATCCCCATGGGATTGGGTCTTATCTGGGTGGCACCGCTCTACTTCAACTGCAAGGGGATCCTCTATCGGGATCTCTGCGGGGTGGGGGTAGAGGTCAGCGAGGTGACAGAAGGCCCAAACCATTTCAATGCATGATGCAAAAGGACGTTGAATGACCCGTCGATATGGAGTGACCCAAGTCTTGCGCCAGAGCCTGCTTGCCAGTCTCTTGCTGCCAGGGCTGGCGATGGCTGAGCCGGTGCTGGATCTGCAATACAGTACCTTTTACAGCCAGATGAAAACCTTTGCCAAAGGGGAGTTTGGTCACGCCAGACTGGGGTTTTATCTGACCGATCCGCAAAATGGTCAGCGTTGCGGCTTGGCCGCTGCGCGGGTATCGACGCAGGACAAGGAGGTCGCGGCCGAGGTGACGGTAGACAACGAACTGCGACTACCGTTCGACGATGATCTCAACCTCGACAAAGGGATGGTGCAGGTCACGCTCAAAGAACCACACGCCAGCTGCGATATGGCGGTACAGGTGATGGCCGATGCGCCGAGCGGGCCCGAGCTGCCCTTGGCTGAGCTTGCGGCTCGTCAGCAGCAGATGCAATCGCTGCTCGACAAAATGGCGGGCATGGTCGGCAAACACTTCCTGCCAAAGATGGAAGGAGTGCGGATTACCCTGGTGGAGCAGAGCGGCACCGCTTATCTGATTGATGACGCCCGTCAGGAGGTGCTGCCCTGGCAGGAGGGACACCTGCTGCTGAGCAATAAGCAGCTGGCTGCGTTTGCCGCCGGGCAACTGCGTTTGCAGGGAGACGTGCTGCGGTTGACCCCCTGGCTGCACAAGGGGTGAGGCCGGTGGCGCGGTTACCTCAGTGACCGGCAGATTCAAGAAAGCAAAAAGGAGCGATCATCGCTCCTTTTTATTGCGTGGCGTTTGCCATGTGACTGCGGCTTAGCGCACTTCAATCACATCCAGCATGTCCATCTCGTCGATGTCCAGCAGCGGGGCTTTTGGCATCTCGGGCGGATCAAACGCCTTGTCGCCGCCATCGATGATGCCGGAGTCGCGGTTGATGCTCTTGAAGTCAAACAGCTTGTGATCGAGCAGGTGGCTCGGGATCACGTCCTGAATGGCGGTGAACATGGTTTCGATACGACCGGGGAAGCGGCGATCCCAATCCTGCATCATCTGCTTGATGGCCTGACGTTGCAGGTTCTCCTGCGAGCCGCACAGGTTGCACGGGATGATGGGGAAGGCTTTGACCTCGGCATAGCGAACCAGATCTTTCTCTTTGCAGTAGGCCAGTGGGCGGATCACCACATTCTTGCCATCGTCACTCACCAGTTTGGGCGGCATGGACTTGAGCTTGCCACCGTAGAACATGTTGAGGAACAGGGTCTCGAGGATGTCGTCGCGGTGGTGGCCAAGGGCAATCTTGGTGCAACCCAGCTCCTGGGCGGTGCGGTAGAGAATACCACGGCGCAGTCGTGAGCAGAGGGAGCAGGTGGTTTTGCCTTCCGGTACCTTCTCCTTGACGATGGAGTAGGTATCTTCCTCGACAATTTTGTACTCGATGCCGAGTGAAGCGAGGTATTCAGGCAGCACATGCTCGGGGAAACCGGGCTGTTTCTGATCCAGGTTGACGGCAACCAGATCGAAATGGATGGGGGCGCTGGCTTTGAGGCTCATCAGTATGTCGAGCATACCGAAGCTGTCCTTGCCGCCGGAGAGGCAGACCATGACCTTGTCGCCCTCTTCAATCATGTTGAAGTCGGCAATGGCCTGACCCACGTTGCGCCGCAGGCGCTTCTGCAGTTTGTTAAAACTGTATTTTTCTTTGGCGTTCAGCTCTTCTAGCATGCTCGTAAAACCCGGGACACAAATAAGCGCGTTATTATAGCCATGTCCCGGGGGAGGGCAAGGTGCCAGGCACCTTATGATTGATTGCGACGACTGTCGACCGGGCAGCTGTAGTCGGCCGGTTTGAGGATCAGGATGTCGCAGGAGAGGCGATCAATCACATGTTCGGCGGTATTGCCGAGCAAGGCGGCTGACAGGCCGGTGCGCCCGACGCAGCCCATGATCATCAGGGTCGCCTTGAGCTCTTCGGCCATATCCGGCAATACCTCTTCCGGTAGCCCTTCTGCTACCCGGGTCCAGAGATGACCAATCCCGAATTTGTCGGCATGGTTCAGCAGCAGACTTTCGTGATGTTTGCGGATTGCCTCGTTATAGGCATTGGGGTCAAACTCCGGCAGCTCGATGGCCACGTTGACCGGGGTGCCCGGGTAGGTGTTGATCAGATAGAGGTTGGAGCCCAGCAGCTCGGCGATATCGCTCCCTTCCTGGGTGATCCGCTCGTTGAGCAGTTTCTGATCCGGATCGTCGCTTGAGCAGTTGATGGCGGCGATGATGTTGCCACCCCGTTGCCAGTGACCCTCCTTGACCAGCAGGACAGGGCAGGGGCATTTGCGCAGCAGATGCCAGTCGGTGGGGGTAAAGATGAAGGTTTGCAGGAAGCTGTGATGGTGGGTGGCCTTGACCACCAGATCGTGGTGCTGCTCCAGTACTTCCTGGATCACGCATTCGAACGGGCGATTGTGCCAGATCACCTTCACCTCGCACTCGATCCCCTGCGCCCGATAGGGGGTCAGGATCTCGTCCAGCCACTCACGTCGCTGTGAAATGACACCATCACGCATCTCTTGCCGCTCGTCCACCGAGAGCATGGCAGTCATTTCATACGAGAAGTCATAGATGGTGAGCAGCAGGGTCAGATGGGCGTTTTCGTCCAGCTCGGCGACTTTGACTGCCCGTTCGAGGGCGATTTGACGCTCCTCTTCTGGATTGATAACCACCAGAATATTCTGATATTTGACCATCTTCTCCTCCTTGGAAAAGTCCAATGACGGCAGAATCTTAGCTATTACAGCTTAGCTCAGGAGGAGGGTATCTGGAACGTACCGGATCACATTCCAGAGGAAAGGACCCGGCAGGGAAGGCAGGATAAAGGCAGAATTGTAAGAGAAAAATCAGCCGCAGGGTGGGCGAGTAGCACCGGCCATCATGCCCAGCGCGACCTGGTCCAGCACGGTAATGTATTTGCCTTTGACGCTGATGAGACCGGACTTCTGGAAGCGACCAAGCAGACGGCTGATGGTCTCGACGGTGAGCCCCAGATAGTTGCCGATGTCACCACGGGTCATTGCCAGACGGAACTCTTTGGCAGAGAAGCCGCGCTCGGAGAAGCGTACCGACAGATTGTGCAGGAAAGCGGCGAGGCGCTCTTCGGCATTCTTCTTGGAGAGCAACAGGATCATCTCCTGATCGCCCATGATTTCGTTACTCATCAGCCGCATGATCTGCTGACGTAACTTGGGCATTTTACCAGAGAGATCGTCGAGTACTTCAAACGGGATTTCGCACACCATGGCGGTTTCCAGCGCCTGGGCGAAGGAGGGATGTGCCTGTTTGTGGATGGCATCAAAGCCCACCAGATCACCTGCCAAGTGGAACGCGGTGATCTGCTCGTCCCCTTGTTCGGTGATGGTGTAGGACTTGATGGTCCCGGAACGGATGGCATAGAGCGATTTGAACTCGTCACCCGCCTTGAACAGCTCTTCACCCTTCTGGATCGGCTTCTTGCGCTCAATGATGCTGTCCAGCTGATCAAGCTCATTGTCGTTCAGGGTGAAGGGGATACAGAGCTGACTGATACTGCAATCCTGGCAATGAATTGCACAGCCACCGCTCTGGATACGTCTGCCAGGTTTCTTTTCCGGGATCATAGGCTCATACGAATAATTGATTTATATCAAACAAGTTTACCATCAACTCATCCGTTTTGGATAGGGTTTCAAAAGGACGCAATGCCAATCCATAGGGTATGCACCCCGAACAAAATCAGCAGCAGGGCACCACCAAGGCGCAAACTGCGCAGGGTGAGCCAGTATCTGAGGCGATCGGCGAGCCCCCCCAAGGCGAACAAGGTGGGCAGGGTGCCAAGGCCAAAAAAGAGCATGATCAGTGCTCCACCACTGGCCGAACCGGCCGCCGCACTCCAGGTCAGCATGGAGTAGACCAGTCCGCAGGGAAGCCAGCCCCACACCATGCCAAAGGGTAATGCCTGCAGCGGTGAAGTGAAGGGAAGAAACTTGCCTGCCAGCGGTTTGATATGGGGCCAGAGCTTGGCACCGAGCCGCTCCAGCAGCAGGATCCCCTGCCACCAGCCCGCCAGATAGAGACCGAGGGCGATCATCAGCAGCGCCGCCACGAGGCGCAACCCGACGATGGCATGTTTGCCAGCGCCCAGCTCGCTTGTGGTGGCGAGTAGCCCACCCACCAGTGCACCGGCAATCACATAACTCAGGATTCGGCCGAGGTTGTAGTTGAGCAGATAGGCGAGTCGCCCCCAGAAGTGCTGCTTGTTTGCCGGGATTGCCATAGCAAGGGCGGCAGAGACGCCACCGCACATGCCAATACAGTGGGTAGATCCTGCGAGTCCGACCAGCAGGGCACCAAACAGATCAAGGTTGTTTGTCATCGTCGGCAGGTTTGGCTGGTTTGGAGAGGGGCAAGTCTTCATCAAACAGGATATTGGAGCCCTGTCGGTCGAGATCTTCAAATTGCTCGGAGCGAATGGCCCAGAAAAAGACCGCTCCGGCGATGATGACGAAGAGAATGGCGATGGGGATCAAGACAAAAATTATGTTCATGAGAAGTACCTTGGCATTCATCCGTGGCATGCGTCCCCCATGGTAACCCCGCTCGGGGGGAGGGCCAGCCGCTATCGGTCAAAAGTGTGGCCTGCATCGGAGGCAGGCCACATTTTCAGCTATTTTTCGTTACTGTCCTCATCGGTTCAGACGCATCGAGTTGGTTACCACGATGAGTGAACTGAGCGACATGCCTGCAGCTGCCAGATAGGGCGGCAGCCAGCCACAGGCCGCCAGCGGCAGTACCAGCAGGTTGTAGCCGATGGACCAGGCGAAGTTTTCGATGATGATCTTGCGAGTGCGCAGTGCCAGCGCTCTGGCATCGAGCAGACGGCCCAGATCATCGGCCAGCAGAATGGCGTCGGCGCTGTTCTTGGCAAGGTCAGTACCGCCAGCCATGGCAAAGGAGGCGTGTGCGCCGGCCAGCACAGGGGCATCGTTGATGCCATCGCCCACCATGATGCTGATTTCACCCTCTGCTTCCCGGGCTTTGAGATAAGCCAGCTTGCCATCGGGTGATACCCCCTTGACCAGCTCATCCACACCAAGCTCGCGGGCAATCTCGTCGGCTTGCCGGGAGCTGTCACCGGTCAGGATGGTCGTGTACAGACCGGCAGTCTTGAAGGCCTCGATCAGACCTTTGGCATCGGGGCGTAAGGTATCATCGAGCTCGAAGCGGGCAAGCAGCTGCTGCTCGTTGGCAAGATAAATGGCAAGGCCCTGCGGCAAGCTATTGTCACCATTGAAGCCCAGCCAGCTTGCGCTACCGATACGATAGCGTACTCCTTCCACCAGCCCGGTGATGCCGTGACCGATGACTGGTGTGATCTCGCTGGCCTGCGGCAACGAAACCGCCTCGTCGGCTGGCAACCGGAAGGCGCGGGCGATGGGATGCTCGGACTGAGCCTCCAGCGCCTGAGCGATCCCCAAGCAGCGGTCGGCATCGAGCGTGCCCAGCACAGTGGTGGCGCACAGGCGGATCTCACCGGTGGTGAGGGTGCCTGTCTTATCCATCACGATGCGGTTGGCCTTGGTCAATATGTCCAGCACATGACCGCGGCGCAGCAGTATACCGTTGCGAGTCAGATTGGCGGTTGCCGAGGTCAGCGCGGTTGGAGTCGCGAGCGACAGGGCGCAGGGGCAGGTAGCCACCAGCACGGCCAGGGTGATCCAGAACGCTTGATCTGGCTGATGAAAGTGCCAGAAGGTCCAGACGCCAGCAGCAATCAGCAGCAGTATCAGAATGAAGTGGCGTGACAGTTGATCCGCCATTTGGGCGATGGCCGGTTTGTCATCGAGGGCGTGATCCTGCAGCCGCATGATCTGGGATATGCGTGACTCTTCGATGCGGTGGGTTACCCGGATCTGCAGCGGCGCATCGGTGTTGATGGTGCCGGCATAGACCAGATCGCCCCGCTGTTTGAACAGCGGCAACTGCTCGCCAGTCAGCATCGCTTCGTTGAGGCTTGCTTCTCCCGCCACGATGACGCCATCTGCAGGCAGCGTCGCGCCTGCCAGCACCCGCACCCGATCACCGACCTGCAGGGTCTTGGCTGCCACTTCGCGTTCGCCATCCTGATCGATCAGCGTCGCCATGATGGGCACCAGTCGTGCCAGGTTGGAGCTCGACTCCGATGCCTTGCGCCGGGCCCGCAATTCGAGAAAGCGCCCCAGCAACAGGAAGAAGACGAACATGGTGATGGAGTCGTAGTAGACCTCACCGGTATTGAACACGGTGGCCCACATGGAGGCGATAAACGCCCCGATCAGTGCCAGCGATACCGAGACATCCATCGAGAGATGCCCCTGCTTCAGGCTGCGCCAGGCGTTGATATAAAAGGGTTGGGCCGAGTAGATCATGATAGGGGTGGAGAGCAGCAGGCTTATCCACTTGAAGTAGACCATGAACTCGTCTTCGACGCTGATAAAGAGGTCCATATAGAGCGCCACTGCGCACATCATTACCTGCATCGACCCCAACCCCGCCAGTGCCAGCCGGAACATATAGCTGCGCACCTCTTTGGCGTAGAGAGCCTCCTGCTGATGAGTCTGGAAGGGGTAGGCGCGATAGCCAATCTTGGCAAAGCCCTTGAGAATGTCGCTCAAAGAGAGCTGGGCCGGATCCCACTTGATGCGGGCGCGATGGGTAGTGGTGTTGACGTTGATGTAGCGCAGGCCGCTTAACGTCATCAGGTGGCGTTCGATAAGCCATGCGCAGGCTGCGCAGGTCAGCCCCTCTACGGTGAGCTGGATCTCCCGCACGTTGCCGCTGTCGGTGACAAACTCCTGCTGCACTTCCGCCAGATCGTAATGGGTAAGGGCGGCGAGCTCCTCGGGTACCAGCTCCCCCTTGATGCCTGGTGCGGTGCGGTGATCGTAATAGCTGGCAAGGCCGCACTCCATGATGGTCTCAGCCACGGCCTGACAACCTGGGCAGCACATGGGCCTGACGATCCCCTTTATCTCGAGGGAATAGTCGCTATTGGCGGGAACCGGATCGCCACAGTGAAAACAGCCGGTCATGACCTAGCGTCCTTTCGGATCGAGTTCGACAGGCGTCCGGGTGGGCAGTTGTACCGTCTCTTGCAGGCGCCACTCATGGTTGAACGCATCCACCCGAATGTGCCATTTGCCAGTGAGGGGTTTATCGAAATGGAGACGATAGGTGCCGCTCGCATCGGCGGTGATCATGTGTTCGCTGTCCTGACCGGCCAAGGTCGGGTGGAACAGCGAGAGATAGAGGGCTTGCCCGGCGGGAATATCGCCGCTGATGGGCTTGAGGGTCAGCTCGTTGCCGTCAACCTCCAGCCCAAAGCGGATATTGAGCGCTTCGGAGCGATCAAATTTACTCAAGTCCTGATTGATCTCTTTCCCTTGTTTGTAATAGTCCTCGGCCACCAGATTGACCCCATCCTTGCTGGCAAGAATGGCGGTGGAGATGCTGCCGATAACGGCGGCGGCGGGGAGGGCGATGATAAACCAGGGCCAGAATTGGCGATACCACGGTTTAAATACTGGTTGGGTCATGATGCTACTGCCGTGAAACGAATGATTAACGAGGAAAGTGGTTTTTATGCACCACAAGATAACAAAAAGCCTCGAGGAGTCGAGGCTTTTTGCTGTGTAATCACGTGTTTATCACATGTTACGACATTATATGACTGACCTTTATTTCGCAGGCTGATGAGACAGGCTGTAAACGTAGGAGGCCAGCAGGTGCACTTTGTCCTCGCCCAGGATGTCTTTCCAGGCTGGCATCACACCGTGGCGACCGTGAGTAATGGTCTGTACCACCACTTCGCGTGAGCCGCCGTAGAGCCAGGTGTTGTTGGTGAGATCTGGTGCACCGAAGGCGATGCCGCCCTTGGCATCGGGACCGTGGCAGGCCGCACAGATGGTGAAGCGAGCTTCCCCCTTCTTGGCCTCGACCAAGTCAACTTTGCGACCAGAGAGACTCAGCACATAGGAAGCCACTTCTTGCACTCCGTCTTTGCCCAGAATCTCACCCCAAGCCGCCATGATCCCCTGACGACCGCCCATGATGGTGGTCTTGATTTGATCGGGCTGGCCGCCCCATTGCCATTCGCTGTCGGTCAGGTTCGGGAAACCGCGCCCGCCGCGGGCATCAGAGCCATGGCACTGGGAGCAGTTCTGCAGGAACAGACGCTGACCCACTTTCAGGGCTTCCGGATCCTTGGCGATTTCGGTGATGGCGCGATAGGTCTTGCCATCCGCTTCATAGGTCAGTTCACGGAACTTGGCGCCATAGATCTCGTCAGCCTTGGCGACCTCACGGTCGTATTCCACGGCGCGACCTTCAGCCTTGGCTGATTCGGTGGCAGCTTTGGACTCGGCCAGCGAGCGCACATCCTGGTTGGAACTCTGCCAACCCAGCAGCCCTTTGAAGTTGCCAAGGCCCGGGAAGGCGACCAGATAGATCAGTCCGGTGACGATGAAGAAGAGGAACATGTAGGTCCACCACTTCGGCAACGGGTTGTTGATCTCCTCGATGCCATCGAAGGAGTGACCCATCGGCTTGCCTTCTTCAACGCCCATCTTGTCCTTGCGGCACCACATCAGCAGCAAGAAGCAGCCGAGAATGGTACCCAGGGTGATGACGGTTACGAAAATACTAAACAGAGTGCTCATTCTTGTTTCGCTCCTGCGTTCTTTTTATCAGCACCAGGTTGCTCATCATCGGCAAACACCAGATTGGCCGCCTCATCAAAAGAGGTCTTGCGGCGTTTGCTGTAGGCCCAGACGATGATGCCAATCATGATGGCCATCAACAGCAGGGTATACAGGCCGCGAAATGTGCCGTAATCCATCTTGAGACTCCTTATTTCAGGGCATGGCCCAGTGACTGGAGGTAAGCGATTAGTGCTTCCAGCTCGGTCTTGCCTTTGACCGCTTCCCCTGCACCCTGAATATCAGCATCGGTATAGGGCACGCCGAAGTGATCGCGGAACAACGCCAGCTTCTTGGCTGTCATCTCGCCGGTCAGCACGTTGGTGTCGAGCCAGGGATAGGCAGGCATGTTGGACTCTGGGACCACATCACGCGGGTTGATGAGGTGAGCATGGTGCCAGGCGTCGGAGTAACGACCACCGACACGGGCCAGGTCCGGACCAGTACGTTTGGAGCCCCACAGGAAGGGGTGTTCCCAGACGCTCTCGCCAGCGACCGAGTAGTGACCATAACGCTCGGTCTCGGCACGGAACGGACGGATCATCTGGCTGTGGCAGTTGGTGCAGCCTTCGCGAATGAAGATGTCGCGCCCTTCCATCTGCAGAGCGGTGTAGGGCTTGAGGCCCTCCACCGGCTCGGTGGTCTGCTTCTGGAAGAAGAGTGGGGTGATTTCAACCAGGCCCCCCAGGCTGATGGCGAAGATAATGGCCACCACCAGCAGAGGGACGTTCTTTTCAAGGATCTCGTGACGGTTATTGTTGCTCATGCTTAGACCTCTTCAATCATGCTGGCTGGGCGACAGGTTCCAGGGAACCTTTGGGCGCAGTGATGGTGCGATAGGCGTTGTAGGCCAACAGCAGCATGCCGGTGACGAAGAAGCAGCCACCCAGGAAGCGCACGAAGTAGAAGGGATAGGAGGCCTGCAGCGCTTCTACAAAGCTGTAGGTCAATGTGCCGTCTTCGTTGACTGCACGCCACATCAGGCCTTGCATCACGCCGGAAATCCACATGGCAACGATGTAAAGCACGGTACCCACGGTCGCCAGCCAGAAGTGGACGTTAATGAGCTTGATGCTGTACATGCGGCCCTGACCGAACAGGTTCGGGATCAGGTGGTAAACCGCACCGATGGAGACCATGGCTACCCAGCCCAGCGCGCCTGAGTGGACGTGACCTACAGTCCAGTCGGTGTAGTGGGAGAGGGCGTTGACGGTCTTGATCGCCATCATCGGTCCTTCGAAGGTCGACATGCCGTAGAACGACAGAGAAACGATCAGGAAGCGCAGGATGGGGTCATAACGCAGTTTGTGCCAGGCACCGGAAAGGGTCATGATGCCGTTGATCATGCCGCCCCAAGAGGGGACAAACAGGATCAGTGACATGACCATCCCGAGGGACTGGGCCCAGTCAGGCAGGGCGGTGTAGTGCAGGTGGTGCGGACCGGCCCAGATATAGAGGGAGATCAGCGCCCAGAAGTGCACGATGGAGAGGCGATAGGAGTAGACCGGACGACCTGCCTGTTTGGGCACGAAGTAGTACATCATCCCGAGGAAGCCTGCAGTCAGCAGGAAGCCTACCGCATTGTGGCCATACCACCACTGCACCATGGCATCCATGGCCCCTGAGTACATGGAGTAGGACTTCATGGGACTGAGCGGTACTTCCATGTTGTTGACGATGTGCAGCACGGCGACCGTGATGATAAAGGCGCCGAAGAACCAGTTCGCCACATAGATGTGGGAGGTGGTGCGTTTCATCAGGGTACCGAAGAAGACGATGGCATAGGCAACCCATACCACCGTGATGGCGAGGTCAATCGGCCACTCCAGCTCGGCATACTCCTTGGCTGAGGTATAACCCAGTGGCAGGGAGATAGCAGCGGAGAGGATGATGGCTTGCCAACCCCAGAAGACGAAGGTCGCGAGCGGACCACCAAACAACCTGGTTTGGCAGGTGCGCTGTACCACGTAGAATGAGGTTGCCATCAGCGCACTGACGCCGAAAGCAAAGATCACTGCGTTGGTATGGAGGGGCCGCAGACGACTGTAGGTCAGCCACGGAGTGTCGAAGTTGAGGGCAGGCCAGATTAACTGGGCTGCGATCAGTACGCCAACCGACATGCCGACAATTCCCCAGACAATCGTCATGACGGTAAACTGGCGAACAACGGTGTAGTTGTACTCAGGATGGTTAGTTGTATGGCTCATCGTTATATTCCGCTTCCGATGCTGCTGTTGTTTGGTTTTGTGTCCGGTGAACCGAACTGGCTCCATCAAGCCACCGCCGACCAGTTGTTAACATCTGTTAACGAAAGGAAAAGCAAAAGATGGCTAAATGAAAACTTCATGAGAATGATACTGAACTGACAGGTAAAATAACAGTATAAACAGTGATATATTTGGCTTCGCCAGCGCTCGTTTTGGCTGGTTTTTTACCTTGTTCGAGATCACAAAAAATATATTTTCTTTGCATCTAATCAGGGCTGTTTTAATGAAAGAGAAACTGACTGCGCGTAAAGTATTGCATCTCGCGCTGGTGTTGGTGGTATTGCTGGTTCTTGTTGCTTATCGCACCTGGTTTTCTGCAGCAAGCACCACAAAATCGGTGCAGATAAAAGATCAGATTTGTGATCTTTCCCACAACAGCTGTTCTTTGCAAATTGATGGCAAGCCTCTGACGGTGCTTATCCCCCAATTGCCTGTTCGTGCTGAACATGATTTTGTATTGCGGTTGGAGGGGGGGGATCCGGCGATCACTCCGGTGAAAGCCTGGCTGGAGGGGCGGGATATGTTTATGGGCACCATCCCGGTGAGTTTTGAACAAATAGCGGGTGGATGGCAAGGCTCCACTCTGGTCGGCAGTTGTACCTCTTCGATGATGGTCTGGTTGCTCAATATTGAATGGAGCAATGGCGTACACCAACAATTGGCGCTTTCCATAGCCCGTGAATAACGGCTCAACGGTGACCGCGTGGAAAAAAAGTTTGAAATTTCGCTGCCAGACGTTACCTTCCCTTCACTATCAGGGAGTGAAGTTCATTTAATCATGATTGAGAAAACACAATTCTATCGCACCCTCAATCAGCAGGCCAAGGCGCTGCTGGAGGGGGAAACTGACCTCATCGCCAATCTGGCCAATCTTTCCGCACTGCTTAATCAGGAGCTGGCCGAGATCAACTGGGTTGGCTTTTATCTGTTGCAAGGGGAAACCCTGGTGTTGGGGCCGTTCCAGGGCAAGCCTGCCTGTGTCCGGATCCCGGTTGGGCGCGGTGTGTGTGGTACTGCAGTTGCCGAAGGCAATACCCAACTGGTGGATGATGTGCATCAGTTTGCGGGACACATTGCCTGTGATGGGGCCAGCAATGCCGAAATCGTGATCCCGGTACGTCGTGATGGCAATATAATCGGGGTTCTTGATATCGACAGTCCGATTTTTAACCGTTTCGACCAACAAGACCGGATTGGCCTCGAAGAAACGGTGCAAATTTTGGAAAGCATGCTCTAAGTCATTGCTAGATGGTTCGCAAAAGGCCCCAAGCTCTCTATAATGGGGCCTTTGTTGTGCTCGGGACGTGCCCGTGCGTTTATATGAAAGCCAAGGTTATACATGGAAAACACTGAGAAGCTGAAGAACAGTAAAGAGATCGTTGCCTACCTGGTCGAGAAATTCCCGGCCTGCTTCGTTGCTGAAGGAGAGGCCAAGCCGCTCAAGATTGGCATCTTCCAGGATTTGGCCGAGCGTCTTGCTGACGATGCCAGAGTCTCCAAGACCATGCTGCGTTCCGCACTGCGTCAGTACACCTCCAGCTGGCGCTACCTGCATGGCCTCAAAGCTGGCCAGGCCCGTGTTGATCTGGACGGTAACCCGGGTGAACTGCTGACTGAAGAGCACATCGAGCACGCCAAACAAGCTCTGAAAGAGAGTAAAGAGCGCGTGTTTGCCAGCCGTCGCACCAATACCAAAGAGAAGGATGAAAAAGCCAAGAAGCCTCGTCGTCCTGCTCCCCGCAAAACCGAGAAGGCTGCTGATGCCGCTGCCAAGCCCAAGGCTGAAGCCAAGGCCGTGGTCGCTGAGGCTCCGCTGGTGAAGGTAGATGCTACTACGCTGAAAGTGGGCCAGAACGTGCGCGTCGTCATGGGTAAATTTCCGGTCGCAGCCACCATCAAGGAAGTGACCAAGGACGATGTACAGGTCCAGCTGCAGACCGGCATGATGGTGCGGGTCAAATCAGAGCACTTGGTTCTCTAAGGAGACAAATGTTGAAGCATGGCGTAATTCGTTTTTCC
This sequence comes from Aeromonas sp. MdU4, assembly GCF_041929505.1. Lineage (NCBI taxonomy): Bacteria > Pseudomonadati > Pseudomonadota > Gammaproteobacteria > Aeromonadales > Aeromonadaceae > Aeromonas > Aeromonas sp. MdU4. The sequence goes on from NZ_JBHFMW010000024.1 coordinate 133,851, forward strand.
CTCGTTGCCTGTAGCCTGGCGCTTGCCGGGTTTGCACAGGCCATCGAGCCGGTGCTCAAGGAGAGTGATTTGCCTGTGTTGGCTCAAGAGAGCCAACATGCTACGGCCAGCAAGCGAATTACCAATCTGTTTACCCGCTCGCACTATAAACAGTTCAAGCTGGACGATGCTTTTTCTTCCGTGATCTTCGATAAGTATCTGGAGAATCTGGATTACAGCCGCAATCTGTTTTTGGCCTCTGATATCAGCCGTTTTGAAAAGTACCGTAACGGTTTTGACACCGACCTCGAAAGAGGCCGCCTGGCACCCGCCTACGAGATGTTCAACCTGAGTCAGCAGCGGCGTTATGAGCGGTACGAATACGCCCTCAAACTGCTCGATACTCCTTTCGATTTTACCCAGACCGACAACTATGTGTTTGATCGGGAAGGGGCGGCTTGGCCCAAAGATGAAGCAGAGCTCAATGAGCTGTGGCGTCAGCGGGTCAAGTTCGATGCCTTGAGCCTCAAGCTCAGCGGTAAGGAGTGGCCCGAGATCAAGGAGCTGCTTGGCAAGCGTTACAACAACGTCATCAAGCGGATGTCCCAGACCGAGAGCGAGGATGTGTTCCAGCTCTTCATGAACTCCTTTGCTCGTGCCATCGAACCGCACACCAGCTATCTCTCGCCGCGCAGTGCCGATCGCTTCAACACAGCGATGAACCTCTCGCTGGAGGGAATTGGCGCCGTGTTGCAGGCGGATGATGATTTTACCGTCATTCGTTCTCTGGTGCCGGGCGGCCCGGCGGCCAAATCCAACCACCTCAAGCCTGATGACAAGATCACCGGGGTTGGGCAGGAGGATGGCAAGATTGTCGATGTGATCGGCTGGCGTCTTGATGACGTGGTCGAGCTCATCAAAGGGCCAAAAGGCAGCAAGGTCAAGCTGGAGATCCAGCGCGGTAAAGGTGCAACAGCCAAAACCGAGCAGATCGAGCTGACTCGGGACAAGGTTCGTCTGGAAGATCAGGCCGCCAAGTCGAAAGTGATCACCGCCGAAGGCAAGAAGATTGGCGTCATCGAGATCCCGAGCTTCTATGTCAATCTGCATGACGATGTGATCAAGGAGCTCTCCAGCCTTAACAAGCAGAAGATCGATGGCCTCGTGATTGATCTGCGCGGCAACGGCGGCGGTGCGCTGACCGAAGCGTCTGCCTTGAGCGGCCTGTTCTTTGCCAGCGGTCCCGTGGTGCAAATTCGTGATCACATGGGCCGTATCACGGTCAATGGCGATGACGATGGCAACGTCTACTACGGCGGCCCCATGTCGGTGATGATCGACCGCTACAGCGCGTCGGCATCCGAGATCTTCGCTGCAGCCATGCAGGATTATGGCCGCGCCCTGATCCTGGGGGAAAACTCGTTCGGCAAGGGCACGGTGCAACAGCATCGCAGTCTCGCCAAAGTCTATGACTTCTACGAGCAGCCGTTGGGTCATGTGCAATACACCATCGCCAAGTTCTACCGGATCAACGGTGGCAGCACCCAGAACAAGGGGGTCGCGCCGGATATCAGCTTCCCGACACCGGTTGCGCCGGAAGATACGGGTGAGAGCCGCGAGTTCAACGCATTGCCGTGGGACAAGATTGCCTCGGCCAATTACGAGAAACTCGGCAACTTTGCCAGCCAGCTGCCCAAGTTGCAGACGGCTCACGATGCCCGGATTGCCAAGGATCCCGAGTTTGCTTATGTGATGCAGGACATTGCCGACTACAAGGAGGAGAAAGACAAGAAGTCGGTCTCCCTCAACGAGGCGGAGCGTGTTGCAGAACAGGCTAAACAGGATGAGAAAGCGCTCAAACGCACCAACGAGCGTCTGACACGTCTTGGCAAGCCAGCGGTGAAGAGTCTGGATGAACTGCCCGCTGATTTTGAAGCGCCCGACGAGTATCTCGTCGAGGCGGCCAATATCACGGCGGATCTGGCAAAAGTCAGCAAACGCAGCTGATCAGGCTACCAATAATGCACAAGGGCGACTCAGGTCGCCCTTTCTTTATTTGTTTTCAGGCGTATCTGCCGATATGCAAATTGTTTGACCCCGCCAGTTGGTTGTGACAGCCTCTTTCACGCCTTTAACATGCGTGGAAGCAGACAATAATGACCGATCACTCTCAGGCCATGCCGGCCAAATATCGCCAGGATTATCAGGCACCGCTCTACTGGATCGACACCATCGATCTCGATTTCCAGTTGCAGGAACCACAGACTCAAGTCACCGCCATTACCCGTATTCGTCGCAACGGTGAACATAATGCGCCACTGGTGCTGGATGGTGAGCAACTGACCCTCAAAAGCGTTGCCATTGATGGCATTCCCTGTGACCACCACGAGCAGGGCGAGAGCACCCTGACCATCTTCAATCTGCCAGCCGAGTGTGTGCTGACCATCGTTACCCTGCTGGATCCGGCTGCCAACACCGCGCTGGAAGGGCTCTACAAATCGGGTGATGCCTACTGCACCCAGTGTGAAGCTGAAGGGTTCCGCCGCATTACCTACTATCTGGATCGTCCCGACATTCTGGCGCGCTACAGCACCCGCATCACCGCCGACAAATCCCAGTTCCCTTTCCTGCTCTCCAACGGCAACAAGGTTGATAGCGGTGATCTGGGCGATGGTCGCCATTTCGTGCAGTGGCAGGATCCTTTCCCCAAGCCCAGCTACCTGTTTGCCCTGGTGGCTGGTGATTTCGATGTGGAACGCAATAACTACGTTACCAAAAGCGGTCGCAAGGTGGCCCTCGAGATCTTCGTCGATAAGGGCAACCTGGATCGTGCCGGTTTTGCCATGGAGAGCCTCATCAACTCCATGCGCTGGGACGAGCAACGTTTTGGTCTCGAGTATGACCTCGACATCTACATGATCGTCGCGGTGGACTTCTTCAACATGGGGGCTATGGAGAACAAGGGGCTGAATATCTTCAACTCCAAGTTCGTACTGGCCAACCCGGCAACCGCCACCGACAGCGACTACCACGGTATCGAGCGGGTGATCGGGCACGAATATTTCCACAACTGGACCGGCAACCGCGTCACCTGTCGCGACTGGTTCCAGCTCAGCCTGAAAGAGGGTCTGACGGTGTTTCGGGATCAGGAGTTCTCCTCCGATCTGGGTTCCCGTGGCGTCAACCGCATCGACAACGTACGCACCATGCGCGGACCACAGTTTGCCGAAGATGCGGGCCCGATGGCACATCCCATCCGTCCGGATGTGGTGATCGAGATGAACAACTTCTATACCCTGACCGTCTACGAGAAGGGCTCGGAAGTGATCCGCATGATGCACACCCTGCTGGGTGAAGCTGCCTTCCAGGCCGGTATGCGCCTCTACTTCGAGCGTCATGACGGCTCGGCGGCCACCTGCGATGACTTCGTGCAGGCAATGGAAGATGCCTCCGGGGTTGATCTTGGCCGTTTCCGCCGCTGGTATAGCCAATCCGGTACCCCCGAGCTGACGGTGACCGACGAGTACGATGCTGCGAGCGGCGTTTACCGTCTGCATGTGCGCCAGCACACTCCGCCGACTCAGGATCAGCCGCAAAAGCTGCCGCTGCACATTCCGTTCGATATCGAACTCTATGACGAGCAAGGTGCCGTCATCCCTCTGCAGTATCAGGGCAAGGCAATTGGCAACGTACTCGATGTACTGGAAGCTGAGCAGACCTTCGTGTTCGATCAGGTGTCGGCCAAACCGGTTCCTTCCCTGTTGCGGGACTTCTCCGCGCCGGTCAAGCTGCACTTTGATTACAGTGACGAAGCGCTCGCCTTCCTGATGCGTTTTGCCCGCAACGAGTTTGCCCGTTGGGATGCGGCGCAAATGCTGATCAACAAGGCGGTTATTGAAGGGGTTGCACGGGTGCAGCATGGGCAGGGGGTTGAGCTCTCCCGGACGCTGCTGGCTGCCTTTATCGCCATTCTGGAAGATGCCGAGCTCGATCCGGCGCTCAAAGCGGAGCTCCTGACCCTGCCGGGCGAAGCGACGCTGGCCGAGCTGTTCGAGGTGGCCGACATCGACGCCATCCATCAGGTGCGCAACGAGATCACCACCTCACTGGCACAGGCCTTTGGCGCGCAACTGCTGGCAACTTACGAGAGTCTCCACTTGCCGAGCTATCAAGTGGTGCATGCCGATATGGCCAAGCGTGCGCTCAAGAGTGTAGTGCTCGGCTATCTGGCAGCCCTCGATGCCGGCAGTGCCGATCAGCTGGTGCGCCAGCAATATGCCGCCGCCGACAACATGACCGACACTTTGGCCGCGTTGCAGGTGGCAAACCGCTATCTGCTGCCGTGTCGCTCCGAGCTCCTGGCCGCTTTCGAAGGCAAGTGGGCCAAGGATGGACTGGTGCTGGATAACTGGTTGCGCCTGGTTGGCAGCAAGCCAGCGGAGGATGTGCTGAGCGAGGTGCAGCAGGCGATGGCTCACCCGACCTTCAGTATTCGCAACCCGAACCGACTGCGGGCTCTGATCGGCAGCTTCGCCATGAACAATCAGGTGCAGTTCCATGCGGTTGATGGCAGCGGTTACCGCTTCCTGACCGATCTGCTGATCGAACTCAACGAGGTCAATCCGCAGGTAGCATCACGCCTCATTACCCCGCTTATTCAGTTCAAGCGACTGGATGAGGGGCGCAAGGCACTTATCCGCGCCGAACTGACCCGTCTGGCCAACCTTGAGGGATTGGCGCGGGATCTGTTCGAGAAAGTGAGCAAGGCGCTGCAGCAGTAAAACTGATGGGGCAGGGGAGTCGTTCTTCTGCCCCGTTTTTTGACCCTCTCCACTCGACCGCGAGGGAAACAAGAGATCTATAGGGAGTGAACGTGAAGCAATTTACCTTTCGGTTGTCACTGAGCAGTGACGAGGTGATGTTGATGTATCAGGGCCACGCCAGACGGCTGGTGGTACGCAGTGAGCAAGGGTTGACCCTTGAGCTTGGCATCGAGAAAATCCGGCCGTTCGTCACGATCAGTGGAGTACATGGCTACTTTCGTATCAAAACACAGGACGATTATCGCTTTATCAGTCTCGAACGCATAAATTAACAATAATTGAACAGATTACCGACTACTTACCTGTTTTTCGTTATTATCTATCCAAAAAATAGGCATAAAGGCAGTGGTAATTTCTGTTTTTTAGTCTGTAAACAAAATATCTCACAGTTTGAGCCGTGATCTGCACCTTGTTTTTAACATCCCATTAGCACCTTTTCTCGCCTTCCTTGATCCAAGCCATTACACTTCGCAACAACTCTGCACCAAGCGGGTAACCAGGGTGGTTGCCTCTGCGTCGGTGGTGAATGTCGTCCGATAAGGAATATAGAAATGGCATTGAAAGACGCCCCTACCTCAGTTCTGCTCGAAAACGTTCTCGGCCTGATCCACCAGAAATTGCCTGAGAAGAGTGCCTCTCTGGTTGAACGTTTCGTGGCCAAGTTTTACGGCAATATGGCGAGCTCCGATCTGCATGATCGCAACGACAGTGATCTCTACGGTGCTGCGTTGAGCCTGTGGAATGCCCTCAATCAACGTAGCGGCACCGAGCCTTATATCCGGGTCTACAATCCCGAGCTGACCCGCCACGGTTGGCAGTCTCCCCATACCATTGTCGAGGTTATCCTGCAGGACTCCCCGTTCCTGGTGGACTCCATCCGGATGGCGCTCAAGCGGCTCAATATCACTGCCCACATGATGCTGCATCAACCGCTGCACCTTATTCGTGGTGCGGATGGCAAGATCGGCGCCATCCTGGAGCTCGATAACACCGACGGGCAGACCTCGGTTGAAACTGCGTTCCTCATCGAGATCGATCATCTCACCAGCGAAGAGCAGATGGCCGCGCTGGCAGCCGAACTCAACTCGGTGGCAGGGGAAGTGGCGCTGGCGGTCGGGGACTGGCTGCCGATGTTGGCCAAGCTCAATGAAATCATCGATGAACTGCCCAAACGCAAGAGTCCGGTCAGCAAGGAAGAGGTAGCCTCCTGCGTTGCCTTCCTCAAATGGGTAGCCGCCCACAACTTCACCCTGATGGGCTATCGCCGCTACGACGTCAAGGCGGTGGAGGGGGACCACGAGATCCTGCCGCAGGCCAGTTCCAGTCTCGGTCTGATGAAGAACTCCATCAAGGATGAAGGGCAGCGCCTTGGCAATATGCCTGCCAGCGCCCGTCATGCCGCCCTGAGCTCTGACTTGCTGATCCTCACCAAATCTAACAGCAAGTCCCGGGTGCACCGCCCTGCCTATGTGGACTACATCGGCATCAAGCGCTTCGACGAGCATGGCAAGGTGGTCGGTGAAGATCGCTTTATCGGCCTCTACGCCTCCTCCATCTACAACACCAGCGCCACCCAGATCCCGCTCATTAGCCACCGTCTCGAGCGCATCATGGCCTCCTCCGGCCATGAGAAAGGCTCCCACGCCTACAAGGCGCTGCTGAACGTGCTGGAAACCTACCCCCGTGACGAGCTGATCCAGGCCCGTGAAGAGGAGCTGTTGGCTACCGGCCTGGGCGTGCTGGAGATGCAGGAGCGAGACATGTTGCGCCTGTTCGTGCGCCGCGATGTTTATGGCCGCTTCTTCTCCTGCATGGTCTATGTCACCAAGGAGCGCTACAACACCGCCCTGCGGATCAAGACCCAACAGATCCTGCAACAGTATTTCGGCAGTAGTGAAGAGGTGGAGTTCAATGTCTACTTCACCGAAGGGGTGCTGGCACGGACCCACTACATAGTGCGGGTCAACAACAACAACGTGGATGTGGATGTGAACGAAGTACAGAACAACCTGATTGAAGCGGCCCGCAGCTGGGACGACCGACTCGACTCCGTGCTGCTCTCCCACTATGGCGAAGCCCGTGGCAACGAGCTGCGCCGCCGTTTCAGCACCGCTTTCCCCCGCGCCTACAAGGAAGATGTGCTGCCGGGCTCTGCCGTTGCCGATATCATGGCGCTCGATAACCTGAGTGAAGCCGAACCCCTTGGCATGTTGTTCTATCGTGCCCAGGAGGAGGAGAACGACCGTCGGGTACGGCTCAAGCTGTTCCACCGCACTGAGCCCATTCACCTCTCCGACGTACTGCCGATGCTGGAGAGCATGGGGCTGCGTGTCATCGGCGAGACCCCTTATCAGGTACGCACCCCGAGCGGTGATCTGTTCTGGATCCTTGACTTCTCCATGCTGTTGCACGGCGAGCAGCCCTTTGAGCTGGAGCAGAGCCAACAGCGCTTCCAGCAAGCCTTTGCGGCTATCTGGAACAAGCAGCTGGAAGATGACGGTTTCAACCGGCTGGTGCTGGGCGCCAACCTCACTGGCCGTCAGGTCTCGGTGTTGCGCGCCTATGCCAAATACATGCGCCAGACCGGAGTCTCCTTCAGCCAGTCCTATATCGAAGAGACCCTGACTCGTTATCCCGATATCGCCCAGTTGCTGTTTACCTTGTTCGAGCAGCGCCTCGATCCGGCAGGCAAACAGGACGCTAAGGCAGAAGCCAAGCTGCACGAGGCGCTTGCCGCCAAGCTGGATCAGGTGGCCAACCTCGATGACGATCGCATCATTCGCCGCTATGTGGAGATGATCGACGCCACCTTGCGCACCAACTACTACCAGCTGGACAAGGCGGGCAACATCAAGCCCTACGTCTCCTTCAAGCTTGCTCCCGCCAATATTACTGACATGCCGCTGCCGCTGCCCAAATTCGAGATCTTCGTCTATTCGCCACGGGTAGAAGGGGTGCACCTGCGCTGGGGCAAGGTGGCCCGTGGCGGCCTGCGCTGGTCGGATCGCAAAGAAGACTTCCGCACTGAAGTGCTGGGTCTGGTCAAAGCCCAGCAGGTGAAGAACACCGTCATCGTGCCGGTGGGGGCAAAGGGCGGCTTCTACTGCAAACAGATGCCGGTGGGCGCGCCCAGAGCCGTCATCCAGGAAGAGGGCAAAGCCTGCTATCGCCTGTTTATCCGTGGTCTGCTCGATGTGACCGACAACATCATTGGCGGTGAAGTGATCCCGCCGAAATCCGTGGTGCGCCACGACGAGGATGACTACTATCTGGTAGTGGCCGCCGACAAGGGCACTGCCACCTTCTCCGACATCGCCAACGAAATAAGCCTTGAATACGGTCACTGGCTGGGCGATGCGTTCGCTTCCGGCGGCTCGGTCGGTTATGACCACAAGAAGATGGGCATCACCGCCCGCGGTGCCTGGGAGTCGGTCAAGCGCCACTTCCGCGAGATCGGCGTCAACTGCCAGACCACAGATTTTACCTGCGTCGGGATCGGCGACATGGCAGGGGATGTGTTTGGCAACGGCATGCTGCTCTCCGAGCACACCCGACTGGTGGGTGCTTTCAACCACATGCATATCTTCATCGACCCGACTCCGGATGCAGCCAAAAGCTTTGTCGAACGCCAGCGCCTGTTCGAGCTGCCGGGTTCCAGCTGGGATGACTACAACCGCGAGCTGATATCACAAGGGGGCGGCATCTTCCTGCGCTCTGCCAAGTCCATCAAGCTCAGCCTCGAGATGCAGACCCTGCTTGGTACCGACAAGGCCAGTATGGCCCCGAACGAGCTGATCAAGGCGCTGCTCTGCCTGAACATTGATCTGCTGTGGAACGGCGGGATCGGTACCTACGTGAAGAGCGCTCGCGAAAGCGATGCGGAAGTTGGCGATCGCAGCAACGATGCGCTGCGGGTCAATGGTCGCGATCTGCGGGCCCGTATCGTGGGTGAGGGGGGCAACCTCGGCTTTACCCAGCTTGGTCGGGTGGAGTACGCCAGCCAGGGCGGTCGCATCAACACCGACTTCACCGACAACGTGGGTGGGGTGGATTGCTCCGACAACGAGGTGAACATCAAGATCCTGCTTAACCAGTTGGTGGCGGCAGGGGATCTGACCCTCAAGCAGCGCAACCAGATGCTCTATGAGATGACCGACGACGTTGCCCAGATCGTTATCACTAACGCCTATCGCCAGTCCCAGTCCATCTCGGTCACCAGCTTCCGCGGTTCGGAACAACTCAAAGAGCAACAGCGCTTTATTCAGGGGCTGGAGCGGGAAGGCAAGCTGGACCGTGCGCTGGAGTTCCTGCCCTCTGATGAGGAGCTCTCCGAGCGGATGGCGGCAGGGCAGGGGCTGACCCGCCCCGAGCTGGCGGTGCTGGTGGCGTACGGCAAGATGGTACTGAAAGAGCAGCTCAACTGCCCGGAAGTGACCGATGAGCCCTTCCTCGCCAACATGCTGGTCACCAGCTTCCCGGCCAAGATACAGCAGCAGTTCGGTGCCCAGCTTGCCGATCACCCGCTACGCGGCGAGATCATCGCGACCCGGGTGGCCAACATGCTGGTCAACGACATGGGGCTAAACTTCGCCAGCCGAATGAAGGACGAGACTGGAGCCTCGGTGGCGGAAGTGGCCTGCTGCTTCGCTATGGCCCGTGAGGTGTTTGGCATGAACCGGCTGTGGCGCGATATCGAAGGGTGCGACAACCTGGTGGATGCCAAGACCCAGCTCGAGCTGATGTTCTACAGTCGTCGCATTGTGCGCCGCGCCACCCGCTGGTTCCTGCGTGCTCGCAACCGCAGCTGGAGCATCAGCGAGAACATCGCCTTCTTCCGCCCGGCATTCGAGACCTTGAGTCAGCACCTCTATGAGGTGATGGATGAGAGCGAAGTGGCTGAGCACAAGCTGGCCGTGAGCAAGCTGGTGGAGAAACAGGTACCGGAGGCCATTGCCTGTCAGGTCGCTCATATGAGCAGTCTCTTCTCCTGTCTGGATCTGGCGCAGATTGCCGCGGAGCACAAGACTGACATCCTGCGTGCCGCCAATGTCTACTATCGCCTTGGGGCCAAACTGGATCTGCACTGGTTCCTCGACCAGATCAATCATCAACCGGTGGGCAACCACTGGCAGGCGATGGCGCGGGCCTCGTTCCGCGAAGATCTGGACTGGCAGCAGCGCAGTCTCACTTCTGTGGTACTGGAAGGGTGCAAAAATCAGGGAGAATGCGCTACCATACTGGCCGACTGGATTTCGGAGCATGAGCAACTCTTGTCCCGTTGGACCCATATGTTGGCCGACTTCAAGACCACCAGCACTCACGAGTTCGCCAAGTTCTCGGTGGCCTTGCGAGAGTTGAACCTGCTCCAGTTGAATTGCCGGGCACTTTAAATTGCCAAATTAAGGCATCACACCGGCATTACACCCCAAGCCCCGGCCAGTTGCCGGGGCTTTCTTTAAGGAGCAAAGATGTTGTACCCCATCGCAAGGCATTTCCTGTTCAAGCTCAATCCGGAACAGGCGCACGATCTCTCCATGAAATATTTGCCCCGCCTTCTCGGTACGCCACTCGATTGTTTCTTCCGCCAGAATTTGCCGAAACGCCCCGTCACTGTTATGGGGCTTTCTTTTGCCAACCCGGTGGGATTGGCAGCCGGTCTGGATAAAGATGGTGAGTGCATTGATGCGTTAGGAGCCATGGGATTTGGCTTTATCGAGGTAGGCACCGTCACCCCCAAACCCCAGAGCGGCAATGACAAGCCTCGCCTGTTCCGGGTTATTCCGGCAGAGGGGATCATCAACCGGATGGGATTCAACAACAAGGGAGTGGATCATCTGGTAGCCAAGGTAAAAGAGGCTAAATATCAGGGGGTGATCGGCATTAATATCGGCAAGAACAAAGATACCCCCATCGAGCAGGGCAAGGATGATTACCTGATCTGCATGGACAAGGTTTATGATCACGCCGGTTATATTGCCGTCAATATCTCTTCCCCCAACACCCCGGGTTTGCGTTCGCTGCAATATGGCGAGGCGCTGGATGAATTGCTGGCAGCCCTCAAGGTGCGTCAGCAAGAGCTGGCCGCCCAATATAAAAAGTATGTGCCGCTGGCGGTTAAAATTGCCCCGGATTTAAGCCTTGCAGAAATAGATCAGGTTGCCGCCTCACTGGTGCGTAATGGCATTGATGGTGTGATCGCCACCAATACCACCCTTGAGCGCGAGATGATTTATGACATGCCCCATGCCGGTGAAGCAGGTGGCCTGAGCGGTCGTCCGCTGCAGTACAAGAGCACCGAGGTGATCCGCCATTTGGCCAAGGCGCTCGATGGTGCATTGCCGATTATCGGGGTAGGGGGTATTGATAGTGCCATGGCCGCCCGTGAAAAATTGGCCGCCGGTGCCAGTCTGGTACAAATTTATAGCGGTTTTATTTATAAAGGACCGGGTCTGGTCAAAGAGATCGTGACAAATATATAAGAAATAGTAGGGAGCCCTTTATTTGACGTTGCTGATTTTATCTACATGGAATAAAGTCAACTGATAAAATTTCAAGTAAGGGCTCCAACATGTTTATCCAACCGACCGATAGCTGGCAATGGCACTATGATGCCCAGAGTGACCGTCTGATGTTGGACCTGTCTGATAACATGTTATTTGCGACCGAGTATCAAGGGCGACAATTGGTACCCAGCTCGTTTGCTACCCAGCCATTTTGTGTCGATGATGCGGCGCTCTATTATCAGCTGATGGACAAAGCGGCCGAACTGGAGTGGAGTATTCCTCATCAGGTACAATTGGTTCTCAATGCAATAGCCGTTAGCCGTTTTTATAAGCCCCTGATGCCGCAAAGCTGGTTTTTTAGTGAACAGCATCCGGTCATTGCACCAAACAATGGTGATCTGATTTTGATGCATACACCCCATGGCAAAGGGGAATTTATGGTTATTGAGGCGGGTGAACAGGCCAGCGTCTGTTTGAACCTGACCGCCGATCTTATATTGACCACCAGTAAAACGCTGCCCCGTTTCGGCGTGATCAAGGTGATGAACAACCGGATGAAATCTCGCATGGTGGTGACCGAGCAATATCGTCAGGTGAGTTGATCCTCTGCGCTGTTTTACTGGCGTGTTTGATCACTAGCGTCTTATCATTTTTGTCTGAACAACATCCTCATTTTTATTTGTTCTTGCTCTGCTATTCACCATCAACCCGCCCCGCGTTCATGCTGTCGGCTTATCACCAAAGAGATGCCGGATGCAAAAAAGTGGCGGGATATTACTCCCGCCACAACCTCTGATACTCACAACATTTAGACTGGATCTAGTTACGCAAATTAAGTTGAATTGTGTAAACCCTGTCCATGCCAGGCATGTTGAGGTCGGTGAGCAGCAGATCCACATGGTCGATCTGCTGCAATTTATCGAGTGCATCCTGACCATCATTGGCGACATGGATCTGGCCAAAGCCCAGCGCCTGCAACAGGCAGGTCACCTCATATTGCTGGGTGCGAGAATCATCGACCACCAGAGCGCAGCGGCCCTGCCATTGCACTAATGACATAGTTAACCCTCTATTTAATCCGGACGCGCGAGCGTTTGTGTTATCTGGGCAAGTGACATCACTTCATCGACCCCTCCGTGTGCGATCGCCTCTTTGGGCATGCCAAATACCACACAACTGGCCTCATCCTGGGCAATCGTACGGGCGCCGGTATCGTGCAATTCCCGCAAACCACGGGCACCGTCGTCTCCCATGCCGGTCATGATGACGCCAAGGGCATTGTGACCAGCGCTGACCGCGATGGAGCGAAACAGCACATCGACTGAAGGACAGTGCCGCGAGACGGGAGGTCCCTCTTTCACCTCGGCCAGATACTGGGCACCGCTGCGCTGGATCAGCAGATGTTTGCCGCCCGGTGCAATCAGCGCCACCCCGGGAAGGAGGCGATCGCCAGTGACCGCTTCCTTGACTTCAATCTGGGATAAACCGTTCAGCCGCTCGGCAAACGAGGCGGTAAATCTGGCGGGCATATGCTGGACGATGGCCAAGCCCGGGCAGCTTGTTGGCAAACGGGTGAGCAGGTATTCCAGCGCCTGGGTGCCGCCCGTCGATGTCCCTACGGCAACGATCCGTTCGGTCGTTTTGAATTTAATCCGTTCAGCCGGGGGGGAGAGCATGGCATCGGCACTGCGTTTGGGAGACACGGTGAGTTGATTGGAGGCGGGGAGCAGATTGCGCAATTTGGCATTGGCCGCACCACGGATCTCCTGAATTAGCTCATTGGCAGACTGTTGCAGAAAATTTTTGATGCCGACACCCGGCTTGGTGATGATGGAAATGGCGCCTGCTGCGAGTGCCTCCAGGGTAATGCTGGCTCCCTCTTCGGTCAGGGAGGAGCAGATAATGACCGGGGTCGGGCGTTCGGTCATTATTTTCTTGAGAAATGTCAGGCCATCCATCCTTGGCATCTCGATATCGAGAATAATGACGTCTGGCCAGCCTTTCTTCATCTGTTGCATGGCAAAAATGGGGTCAAATGCGGCGCCAATCACTTCGATATCGGGGGATTTGCTCAGCATCTGGGTGAGTACCTCCCGCACCAGTGCCGAGTCATCAACGATCAATACCCGTATTGTCATAGATTATCCTTGGCCAGAGGAGCCTGACAGCGATAGCGAGAAGGCGCTTCCTGTTCCAGCGGGAGATCATGCTGGCGGATGATCTCCGAGTGGCCGACCAGCAGATAACCACCGGGCTTGAGCAGATCGCACAACTGCGACAGTACGCGCGCTTTGGTCGCTTCATTGAAATAGATGAGCACGTTACGCAGAAAAATGACGTCGAAATCCCGCTCAACGAAGTCACTGCAGGTAAGCAGGTTCAAGTTGGAAAAGGAGACCTTTCGGGCCAGTTCTGGCCTGACCCGGATCTTGCCTGAATACTCGTCATGGCCGCGCTGAAAATAACGCAGCCACAAATGGGGGGGGACATGCTGGGCCCGCTCCGCAGCATAGATAGCGCGCTGGGCAAAGGGGATGACCCGGGTGTTGATGTCGGTGCCATAGACTCGCCAGCGCTCGTTAATGCCGAGCTGTTCGGCCAGTACCATGGCCGCAGAGTAAGCCTCTTCGCCGGTGGAACAGGCGGCAGACCAGATACGCAGCGGCTGGTGGCGGTTAGCCAATAGTTGCTCGGCATGGTGTTTTAGCCAGTTGAAGTGCTGCGCCTCGCGGAAAAAATAGGTCTCGTTGGTCGAGAGCAGATTGATCGCGATTTGCCGCTCATTGTTTTCCGAGGCGTGATTGATCTTCTCCCAGTAGCTGTAGTAACTGCTGATATTGAGTGCCCGTAGCCGTTTGGCCAGCCGGGATTGCACCAGCGCCCGCTTGCAGGGAGCAAGGTCAATGCCGGCGGTGGTCAGAATAAAACGCCGGAACAGATCGAACTCCTTTTGGCTCAGTACCGGCCCTTGTTCAGGGGTAACGAGTGATGCCACTAGCATCCCCCTTGCTCGATATTGAACAGCTGGCTGGTGGTCGCTTCCGCCATGGCACTCAGTTCGGCAATCGAGAGGGCCTTGTGCATATCGAGCAGAATGGCGAACTGCTGCGCAATCGTGACTACCCCTTGAATAAAATCGCCTCTGATATGGGCGCCAAAGGTAGGCGCTGGCTCTATGGTATCGGTGGCGATCTCCAGCACTTCACACACGGCATCGAGCAACATGCCGATCTCCTGCTCTTCGCCACTGCTGTTTGACAGGGAGAGGATCGCCACACAGGTGGTCGGTTTGAGCTCGGTCTGGGCCCGGCCAAAGCGGATCGAGAGATCGATCACCGGCACCACGGCGCCCCGCAGATTAATGATCCCCCTGACAAAGCGCGGCATCATGGGCACCGGGGTCATCCCCTCGAACTCAATGATTTCACGGATGCAACTGATATCGACGCCATACAATTCCCCCCCCAGCATGAATGTCACGCAGTGAAAATGGGAGGTTGTTGCCTCAGGAGCTGGTTTCGTGCGCATATGCCGGCTCCTAGTAGTTGGTGAACTTGCCGTCATCAACTTCCCGCTCCAGATCCTCATCGTGGTGCAGGTGTGAATGCGGAGTCAGGATGTTCTTTTTCGGGCTCACACTTTTAGCCACATAGTGTGAACCGTGGAACAGCTGTGGCTGGCGCACATTGCCTCCTCTCAGGGTGAACTGTTGCATCAACTCTTGCAGTTGCAGTGCGGTGGAGCTCAGCTCTTCCGAGGTGGAGCTCAGCTCTTCGGCGGAGGCAGCAGAGGCTTGCATGCCATCGCTGATCTGGGTGACCGCGATATTTATTTGCGAGACGCTGGCTCGTTGTTCGCGGGAGGCAGAGGCGATCTCTTGTACCAGCGTGGCGGTCTGATCGATACCGGGCAGCATTTCCCGCAGCAGGGTCCCCGCCTGCTCGGCCACGCTGACGGAACGGCTGGCCAGTTCACCGATCTCTTTGGCGGCATTTTGGGATCGCTCGGCCAGTTTTCTGACCTCGGCGGCGACAGTGGCAAACCCTTTGCCATGTTCACCTGCTCGGGCTGCTTCGATGGCCGCATTAATTGCCAACAGATCGGTTTTGTTGGCGATGTCGTTGATCACCGTGATGCGGGAGGCGATCTCCTTCATGGCATGGACCATTTCGCCAACCGCTTTGCCACTGTCGGTCGCGCTGCTGGCCGCTTTGGTGGAGATGTTTTCGGTCACCTTGGCGTTGTCCGCGTTCTGGCTCACGGTAGCCGCCATCTCTTCAACCGAGGCGCTGGTCTGCTCGACGCTGGAGGCGAGCTCCGATGCGGTTTGGGAGAGCGAATTGGCGGTGGCCGCAACCTGTTCCGAGGCAGAACCGATTGCCTCCGACATGGCTCCGACTTCGTTGAGGGTGTCCGATAGTCGATGAGCCATGCTCTTGATGGCAAAGAGCAAGCTGGAGGAGTCATCGGCTCTCAGTTTGACCGGGGTGGAGAGATCGCCGTTGGCGACACGGGCGACTACCTGCACGGTATAGGAAGGGTCTCCTCCCAGCTGGCGCAAGATGCTACGGGTCACCAATAAGGCAAGTATCAGACAGATAACAAATGCCATAACCGATATTACGAGAAGGAGTCGCAGGTTCTCCTGATAGATATTCTGGCTTTCGTCTAGAGAGCTTTTCGCCAAGGAGGCATTAACGTCGACCAATTCCCTGAGAACGGCATCCGCCATATCGAAGGCAGGTCGACCCTTCTCACTCATCATGCGGTAAGATTTGCGGTCGGCGTCTATATCCATTCCTTGGGTCTGGGCCAACTTGAGAATGTCATTTTGGTACCCTTTGTATGCTGACCATGTCTGTTCAAAGCGGGAGAGCAGGTCAGTTTCCCGCTGGGTGAGATTGGTTTTACGGTAATTCGCAAGTGATTCCCACATCAGCTTTTCAAACTTGTCCATATTGGCTAACGATTGATCTTTCAAATCAGGATCGACTTCACCGATATAGCGATAAAGGGCGCGATTTTGATAAACCGCATACAGATTACCAGTGGCAATGTCTTTTATTGGTATCAGCTGGTTTGCATGCATATTGACCACCAGCTGAGCCATGGTTCTAGTGGAGCTGTAACTGGTCACTGTCAATGTGATCAGCAGTAGCATCAGGATGGAAAATGACAGCACCAGTTTTGTTCTGACTTGCAAGTTGTGAAACCAGTCCATGGTTTTGACTCCATAAATACCGTTAATGACAGTATGGGGGGCGACTCAATTTCTGATGTTAAATACCGCATCATTCTGTTGATGCAGCATGTGTTGTTCTCGGCGCCGAGCCAGCTCAATCAGCTGTGGCACATCAAGGATCAGTGCTGGCTGACCATTGCCCAGAATGGTGGAGCCGCTGACATAGCGCAGTGATTTGAATAACTCACCCAGTGGTTTGATCACGGCTTGTACCTCACCGACCAGCCGATCTACCACGATGCCAGCCCGGTTGTCGGCATAGTCAACCATCACCACAAAGGCGGGTTCGGTAGCTGGGGGGAGGGCAAACAGTTCGCGCAACACGATGAAGGGCACCCACTCACCACGAATATTGATCTGGCGAGCAGGGGTATCGAGCGCCTCCGGCGGCAGGTCGATACATTCGATCATCATGTCGAGGGGGATAACCAGTGAGGAGTGATCCACTTCGATACGAAAGCCGTCGATGATGGCCAGCGTCAGCGGCAATCGCAGGCGAAAGGTCGTCCCGGTCCCCAGGCGGCTTTCGATGGTGGCTTCTCCGCGCAGAGATTCCAGATTGCGTTTGACCACATCCAGCCCGACCCCGCGGCCGGAAAGATCGCTGACATCGGCCGCGGTGGAGAAGCCTGGCTGAAACAGAAACTGGAATATCTCCTGTTCCCCCAATACCTTGCCCTCTTGTGTCATGCCGAGCGCCAATGCCTTGGCCTGGATCTTTTCCCGATCGATACCACGACCATCGTCACTGACTTCGACGACCACGGCGCCTGCATCGTGGTACGCATTGAGAGTTATCACCCCGGATGCTTGCTTGCCTGCCTGCAGGCGTTGCAGTTCATCCTCGATACCATGGTCGACGGCGTTGCGGACCAGATGCATCAGGGGATCGGTCAGTTTCTCGACCATGGATTTGTCGATATCGGTATCGGCATTGTGAATGTGCAGACTGATGTTTTTGCCGGTCTGCTGGGAGAGTTCATGCACCAGACGGGGAAACCGGTTAAAGATCTCGTTGATGGGCACCATACGCAAGGTCAGGGCATCATCCCGGATCCCTTCGACCAGGGTGTTGACTGTGGCGACTGATTCGACCAGCTCGGCATCGCCCCGCAATTTTGCCTGTAATGTGGTTGCCGAGGTGGCGATCACCAGTTCGCCCACCCGATTGATCAGACGATCCAGTTTGGCCGCCTCAATGCGGATGTAATGACCTTCGGCACGCAACGGCGCAGGCTTGGCCTGGGACGTGACTGAGGGCTCGGTTTTACTCTCCGGCAGGGTTGCGGCGATTTGAATTGGTTGGGGAGAAGATGAATTGCCATATGTGTCGTGTTCTATGGCATCAGCTTCCGAGCGGGTCAGGGCACCGGCAGCCTCCCAGCGAGCCAGCTGCGCTGTCAATGGCTCATTGCGCCATTGGGCCAGCTTGGCGCCCTGTCTGGCATACTCGGCCAGATCCTGATGGGGGGTCAGCAAGCAGATAATGCTGGCATGGGCCACAAAGTCAAATGTGCTGCGAATTCGTTCGGGAGATTGCGCGCTACGCAACGCAATCTCGTAACCAAGGAAACACTCTGTTGGATCGAGCAACTGCAACGGGGGCCACTCATGCCAGACTGGTTCGATAAACCCGATCTCGCCCAGATTGCCGAGGTAGCGGATAAATGCCAGCAGGTCGAAGCCATCCTGATAAAGGGCTGGGTAGAAGCGCAGCGACAGGTGCCACGAGCGCATATCTTGTTCGGCAACTTCGTGCTGGACGGGCAGTGAAACCGGTGGATTGGGCAAACTCTGATGCCCTTGTAGCTGGGAGAGCAGCGCCAGGATCTGCTGGGTCTCGGTTTGCGGCAATTCCGGGTTGTGTTCGGCCCCTTGCAGCAGGTCGCGCAATTGGTCATTACAGGCCAGCAGCAGGTTGATCAGATGTTCATCGAGCTGGATCTCGCCGCTGCGCAGCCGGGTCAGCATGTTCTCCATGGCATGGGCAAAGCGCACCAGCATGGTGAGCCCCAGCATACTGGCCGACCCCTTGATGGTATGGGCGGTGCGAAACATCAGATTGTAGGTATCCGCATTCGCTGGGTAGGTATCTCTGTCAAGCAGGGCGTGTTCCAGATGGTCACACTGCTCGTAGGCCTCTTCAAAAAAGAGGATGCGCGCTTTATTGATATCCATCTTTGGTCCCCGCGATGGTCAGCATGGGTAACAGGCCGAGTTGGCTCAACGCCAGCTGCGCTACACTCTCTTCCCCGGTGCGGATCCGCAAGCGTTTGCTCTGCTGATTGGCTTCCTGCTGCAAAAGGGCGATCAACTGGGCACCGCAACTATCCAGCTCCTCCAACTGGCTGACATCCAGCACGACGATGGCAAAGTTAAGCAAGCCGAAGAGATCATCTTGCAGGTCCCCCAGGGTCATGATGGTGAGCTCCCCCGTCAGGATGGCCGTCGGGGGGGCATGCAGAATATCAAGCTCGAAACTCATCCCTGTAACTCCCCTTTCATGGCTGCATCACTTTGTAGACATCATCGATCAGCTTGAGTGGTTCAAATGGCTTGGTCAGCCAGATGCGCGCGCCAGCGTCGAAACCCTCCTGACGGATCTCTGCCGAGTTTTCGGTGGTCAGCATGATGAAAGGCAGATAACGGGTCGCTGGCTGCGCTTTGACCTGCCTGAGCAGGGTCATGCCGTCCATTCCCGGCATGTTGAGATCCGAAATGATGAGATGAACACGTTGGCGTTCGAGTTGGCCAAGGGCAGCATTGCCATCATCGGCCTCAATGACGACAAAGCCTGCGCTTTGCAACGTCATGGTGATGGTCGCTCGGATGCTGGCAGAATCTTCCACAACGAGGATGGTTTTGGTCATAAAGGCGGCTCATTCACAGGCGTTATTGATATCTGGCTGACATGGGGCGAGACCTCCTAATTGTTGTCCAATAAGTTGATGTGGGTGGACTTTTTAAAAATGGGCCAGCCTGCGCAGGACAAAAATTGGGGGAGGGGATGCAAAGCGGTTTTTCCGACGCTCAAGAAGGGGGCCAATAGGCGCTTGTCACGCCGTTTCTCCCTTCATTGCCAGCCACTTTTGCATGCTCAGAGTCACCTGATGAGGTATAATGCGGGACTATTTTTATGGGTTTCCCGTGAGCGTGATGAAAGAATTTTTTGCAACCTGCCCCAAAGGGCTGGAAAACCTGTTGGCCGACGAGCTGACCACCCTGGGCGCAGAGCAGGTCCGTGAGACCGTGGCTGGCGTCCACTTCAAAGGCGAACTGGCGATTGGCTACAAAGCCTGCCTGTGGAGCCGTTTTGCCTCCCGTATCGTGCTGGTGCTGTCCGAATTCCAGATGAACGACGATCTGGATCTCTATCTGGGCGCCCACACCATCCCCTGGGAAGAGCACTTCTCCGGTACTTCTACCATCGCGGTGGACTTTACCGGTACCAACCCCGCCATTCGCAATACCCAATATGGCGCGTTGAAGATCAAGGATGCTATCGTCGATCGCTTCACCAAGCGCGGTCACGTGCGTCCTGACGTGGACAAGAAGTCGCCGGATATCCGCATCATGGCGCACCTGGGCAAAGGCAAGGCCAATATCACGCTGGACTTGTCAGGCCCGGCGCTGCACCAGCGTTTCTATCGTCAGGGCACCGGTGAAGCACCGCTCAAAGAGAACCTGGCCTGCGCCATGATTGCCCGTAGCGGCTGGGCCGGTGAGCCCATGATGGACCCCATGTGCGGTTCCGGTACTTTGCTGATTGAAGCGGCCTTTATCGCCGCCGACATGGCGCCGGCGCTGCGCCGCGAGCGCTTCGGTTTCGATCGCTGGCTGCAGCACGATAGCGAGCTGTGGCAGAGTCTGATGATGGAAGCGCAAGTGCGCGCCAAACGCGGCATGCAGCGTTGCGAAGTGAAGCTGTTTGGCTGTGATGCCGACCAGCGCGTGCTGCTCAAAGCGCGCGACAACGCCAAAGCGGCCGGTGTTGCCCATCTCATCACCTTCAAGCAGGCCGACGTCACCAAGCTGGAAAACCCGCTGCCGATGCCTGCCCCTGTTGAAGGGGAAGAAGGTCAAGGGGAGGCCCGCCAAGTCGGTATGCTGATCTCCAACCCGCCCTATGGCGAGCGTCTTGGCGAGTTCCCGGCACTGCTGGAAGTGCACCAGGCCCTAGGTGATGCCCTGCGTCGCAGCTTCCAGGGTTGGAAAGTCTCCATTCTTTCCGCATCCCCCGAACTGCTCAGCTGTCTGCGCCTGCGTGCCGACAAGCAATATCGCCTGTTCAACGGTGCCCTCGAGTGTCAGCTGCGCAATTATCAAATCGCCCTGGACTCCGTGGCATCTCAGAAAGAGGTCGCACAGGACTTTGCCAACCGCCTGCGCAAGAATCTGAAAACCCTCGAGAAGTGGGCCAACAAAGAGGGCATCGATTGCTATCGCCTCTATGATGCCGACTTGCCGGAATACAACGCCGCCATCGACCGCTATCAGGACTATCTGGTGGTGCAAGAGTATGCCGCGCCCAAGGATATCCCCGCCCAGAAGACCCGCCAGCGTCTGCTCGACATGGTTCAAGCCGCCATCAAGGTGACCGGCATGGACGGCGAGAAGGTGATCCTGAAGGTGCGTGAGCGTCAGGAAGGCAAACAGCAATATCAGAAGCTGAACTCAGAGCAGCAGAGAATGGAAGTCCAGGAGTACGGTGCCCGTCTGTGGGTCAACCTCTACGACTATCTGGATACCGGTCTGTTCCTCGACCACCGTCAGACTCGCCGCATGCTGGGTCAGATGGCCAAGGGCAAGCGCTTCCTGAACCTGTTTGCCTATACCGGCAGTGCCACCGTGCACGCAGGTCTTGGCGGTGCTAGCGAGACCACCACGGTCGACATGTCCCACACCTACCTGAACTGGGCGCAGGACAACATGCGTCTCAACTCGCTGGTGGGCCGTCAGCACAAGTTTGTGCAGGCCGATTGTCTGAAGTGGTTGTCGGAAGCGGATGAGCAGTACGATCTCATCTTCATTGATCCGCCCACTTTCTCCAACTCCAAGCGGATGGACGAGAGCTTCGACGTACAGCGCGATCACCTGCTGCTGATGCAGCACCTGAAGCGTTTGCTGGCGGCCGATGGCACTCTGGTCTTCTCCAACAACAAGCGTCACTTCAAGATGGATCTGGCCGGTCTCGAGGCTATCGGTCTCAAGGCGCAGAACATCACCCAGAAGACGCGGCCGAAAGATTTCGAGCGCAACCAGCACATCCACAACTGCTGGATCATCACCCATGCGCCAGAGCTGGCCGGGGCGTGATGCTGACCCTGTTTCATACCGACGGTTGTCATCTGTGCGAGCAGGCCTGGACGCTGGTGGAGGAGGCAGGCCTTGCCGCCGCCACCCGCCAGTGCGACATCATGGACGATGAGCAGTGGCTTGCCGCCTATCGGGTGCGTATTCCGGTACTGCGTGACGAGGCTGGCCGCGAGCTCGGCTGGCCCTTCACGCTGGCCGAGCTCAAGGGTTGGGCCACCCGTCAGGGGTGAGAGTGATTTGACGATAAAACGGGGGCAGGCCCAGTCTGCTGCCCGTTTTTTTCATATGAAATAAGGAACAAACATGGCTCTTTTAACATTGCACGGCGCCTGTCTGTCGTTCAGTGATTTCCCGCTGCTCGACAATGCCGAACTGACCATCGAGCGGGGCGAGCGCCTCTGTCTGGTTGGCCGCAACGGGGCAGGCAAGTCCACCCTGATGAAGGTCATCGCCAGCGAATTGCCGCTGGACGACGGGCGTCTGGTGCTGCAACAAGATTTGAAAGTGACCCGCCTTGAGCAGGACCCACCGGCCTCCAGCGAGCTGACGGTGTTTGACTATGCTGCCGAAGGGCTGGCGGGCGTGGGTGAGTTGCTCAAACAGTATCACCACATCTCCATGGAGCTGGCGCACGATCCCTCAGACGCCAATATTCGCAAGATGAGCGAGTTGCAAGAGCAGCTCGACTATCAGAACGGCTGGCAATTCGAGACCCGTATCAGTCAGGTGTTGACCCTGCTGGGACTGGATCCTGATGTGACCCTCGACAGTCTCTCCGGCGGCTGGCTGCGTAAAGTGGCGCTGGCCCGTGCACTGGCCTGCGATCCCGATTTGTTGCTGCTCGATGAGCCGACCAACCACCTGGATATCGAAGCCATCAACTGGCTGGAAGATTTCCTCAAGGATTTTCGCGGCGCTATCGTCTTTATCTCTCACGATCGGGAGTTCATCCACAAGCTGGCAACCCGGATCATCGATCTCGATCGCGGCGCCATCACCTCCTGGCCAGGCAATTACGACGAGTACCTGCAAGGGAAAGAGGAGTGGTTGCGGGTCGAAGAGCTGAAAAACGCCGAGTTCGACCGCAAGCTGGCGCAGGAAGAGGTGTGGGTGCGTCAGGGCATCAAGGCTCGCCGTACCCGTAACGAAGGTCGGGTGCGGGCCCTTGAGGCGATGCGCATGGAGCGCTCCCAGCGCCGCGAGCTGCAGGGCAAGGCCAAGTTGCAACTGGACGAGGTCAATCGCTCCGGCAAGCTGGTGTTCGAGACCGAAGGGCTGGGGCTGGACTTTGGCGATCGCACCCTGTTCAAGGGGCTCGATCTGCAAGTGCTGCGCGGTGACAAGATTGCGCTGGTCGGCCCCAATGGCTGCGGTAAATCGACCCTGATCAAGCTGTTGCTGGGTCAGCTTGAGCCGACCCGTGGCACCGTCAAGGGGGGCACCAATCTGGAGGTGGCCTACTTCGATCAGTACCGCGAACAGCTCGATCCCGAGCAGACCGTGGTGGACAATGTGGGGGAGGGCAAGCAGGAGGTGATGGTGCGTGGCCGCTCCCGCCATATTCTCGGTTACCTGCAGGACTTCCTGTTCGAGCCCAAGCGGGCCCGTACGCCGGTCAAGGCACTCTCTGGTGGCGAGAAGAACCGTCTGCTGTTGGCCAAGCTGTTCCTCAAGCCCAGCAACTTGCTGATCCTCGATGAACCGACCAACGATCTGGATGTCGAGACCCTGGAACTGCTGGAAGAGCTGCTTGCCGATTACCCCGGCACCCTGCTGCTGGTCAGTCACGATCGTCGTTTCATCGACAACACCGTGACAGGTTGCTGGCTGTTTGAAGGGGATGGCCGCATCAGCGATTACGTCGGCGGCTATGCCGACATGATGGCGACTCGCGAGCAGCAAAATACACAGCAACAGGCCAAGAGTGTGCCGACCAAGGCGCCCGAGCCGATCGTTGCCGTCGCAAGCGAAGCGCCGAAGAAGAGCAAGAAGCTCTCCTACAAGCTGCAGCTTGAGCTGGAAGGGTTACCCGCCCGTCTCGAGCAGCTGGAAGCCGAGCTGGATGCGTTGCAAAGCGAGATCAACCAACCTGGTTTCTTCTCGCTGTCGGCAGATAAAACCCAGCCAAAACTGGATGCGCTCAACGCTGCCGAAGCAGCATTGGAGCAGGCATTTGCACGCTGGGAAGAGCTGGAAGGACTCAAAAATCAGGAGTAAGTTCCCTGTAATTAAAACTTAATCCAGTTCAGTGCCTTGTGTCACATAGCCCGGTTAGGGTGAAAGTTTTTGTTTGACCGGGTCAGCTCGCTGGGGTAAAGATGAAAGCGACCGATGAAGAATTGGTCGCTTTTTTGTTCCACGAAGAGGGTCGTAGATGATGAAGAGACAGAAGCGGGACCGTCTGGAAAGAGCTCGTGCTCGTGGTTATCAGGCTGGCGTGGTCGGCAAACAGAAAGAAGCGTGTCCGTATCAATGCCTGGATGCCCGTGGGCATTGGCTTGGTGGTTGGCGTGACGCCATGGAAGGGCGGGGCTCAGGCCTCTTCATGAAGTAACAACACTTCATCACTTATTACAAAAGGAAAGGGGCCGTTGTGGCCCCTTTGCGTTAATGCTGTTTTACCACTAATCAGAGAGATCAGAATGCGGTGGTATCTTTGAACAGGCCCACTTTCAAGTCGGTGGCGCTGTAGATCGGACGGCCGTCGACTTCGACCACACCATCAGCAATCCCCATCACCAGCTTGCGGTTGATGACACGCTTGAAGGTGATCTTGTAGGTCACTTTCTTGGCAGTCGGCAGGATCTGACCAGTGAATTTCACTTCACCCACGCCCAGAGCACGACCCTTGCCGGGGCCGCCTTTCCAGCCCAGGAAGAAACCAACCAGCTGCCACATGGCGTCCAGACCGAGACAGCCAGGCATCACAGGATCACCCGGGAAGTGGCAATCGAAGAACCAGAGATCCGGAGTAATGTCGAGCTCAGCCAGGATCTCGCCCTTGCCGTGCTCGCCGCCGTTGTCATTGATCTTGACGATGCGGTCCATCATCAACATGTTGGGGGCAGGCAGCTGACTGTTACCCTCACCAAACAGTTCGCCACGGCTGCAAGCCAGCAGCTCTTCACGGGTAAAAGAGTTCTTGCCCTGTTCGCACAGAGAAAGGCGGGCTTCCATGGTGGTATTGTCTACGGTCACGCGGTATTTCCTTCAAATGGGTCAAAGCCGGGCCAATTTAGCTTACAGTTGTTCGCTAAACAACTCCGATCACTTCATCAGCGGCCAAACAGGCGTCCCAGCAGGGCTCGCAGCAGTCCGACTTTGGCAGTGGAGCCGTTCAACTCGTCCAACCGATCCTGAATGCGGCCAAACAGGGTATCAGGCATATCAGGCTCACCGGCGACACAGCCGGTCAGCAACTCGATGGCCTCTTCCACATGATCCACCGGGTGGATATGGAACTGACCCGCTTCAACAGCTGCAATCACCTCGTCAGAGAGATTCAGCTGCTGGATGTTGGTGCCTGGCAGAATGATCCCTTGCTTGCCGGTGATGCCGTGGATTTTGCACACCCGGAAGAAGCCTTCAATCTTCTCGTTGACGCCACCCACCGCCTGCACATTGCCAAACTGATCGACCGCGCCGGTTACAGCGAAGTGCTGATAGATAGGCTGACGGGCGAGGGCAGAGAGCAGGGCACACAAACCGGTCAAAGAGGCGCTGTCACCATCGATTTCGTGGTAGGACTGCTCGAACACCAGATTGGCCGACAGGGGGGAGGGGTTCTCGGCACCAAATTTGTTGGAGAGATAACCGTGGATAATCATCATCGCCTTGGCGTGGATATGACCGGCCAGCTCCGCTTTGCGCTCGATGTCTGCCACATCGCCATCGCCGAGGTGGACGGTTGCGGTGAGGCGCACCGGTTCACCGAAGTCATAAGGGTGACCGGAGACCTGAATAACCGACAGGCCGTTGATCTGGCCGATCTCTTCGCCATCGGTTTGCAGCAGGATCTGGCCATCGATGACGCCCTGATCGGACTGCTCAACCAGATAGTTGAGGCGGTAATCCTGCTCCTCCAGCGCACCGCGGATATGTTCGTCGGTCACCACATCGGATCCCAGCTCCCGGGCCAGACTGTCAGACATCCGCATGATGGCGGCCAGCTGCACTTCGGAGAGCGACAGCCACTCCTGATGGTCACACAGGCGGCTGGCATGACGACAAAGGGCGGCGAGGGCGGCAGGCGTGAAGTCCAGCAGTCCCCAACGCTCGCGAACCCAGGCCAGATACTGCAAAAACTCCTGCAGATCCTCCTCAATATTCACCTCTGAGACCAGATCGGCGCGCAGGAAGATACGCTCGGACATATCCCGATCCAGCATCTGGAACTCTGCCACGTCGAGTCGGTCACCCACCAGGATCAGCTTGAGCTTGATGGGGGTCGCTTCAGGTGCGAAGAAGGGGGTCAGGGTTTTCCCTTCCTGATAGGCGTTCCAGTCCAGTTCGCCTTTTTGCATGGCATTTTTCAGCTTGAACCAGAGGTGTGGCTGATCCAGCAGCTCGTCCAGTTGCAAAATAAGGTAGCCACCGTTGGCTTCGCGCAGCAGACCCGGTTCCAGAAGGTGCTGGTTGGCATAGACAGAGCCTTGCTCAGTCTGGTAGTTGATAGAGCCAAACAGGGTATCCCAGTTGAGATCCCGGCCATAAATCACCGGAGCTTCCTGCGCCTCGTGATGGATCAGCAGGTTGATCAGAACGGGGTGCTGGAATTCCAACCCAAGGGCAACATGAGCCGCCAGATCGGAGAGGAAGTCATCGATCTTCGGATCATTGTTCTGCTTGCGCATAATGCGGGTCACGATGCGCTCGGCATCGAGATGGTGGCTCAGCAGCTTGAGCAGTTCGCCAACCATTTCACAGAATTCAATGCCGGTACCCGGTTGCAGTCGCAGCCAAATTGGTTTGTAGGGGTTGTTCAGATTCTCGGTGTAGCAGAGATCAAACAGGTCGCCATCCTTGCCGTGGGAGTCGGCAATCAGCGTCTGGCAAACGCCTTCATAATCTGCACCGGGGAACCCGTTGAGCAGCATGACCGGACAGTCACCATCAAAACTGGCCAAGCGCTTGATGCCAGATATGGCTCTGGGCTGCAGCGCTGCAAAGGGGATAGGTTCAAGCTCACTGAGCTTGGGGAACTGTTCAATCGCAAAAGCGGGTTTTAATTGTTCTGATGTTAATTCAGCCACTTAAGACATCCGGTCGAAGATAGGATCAATTGTTGCCATTATACACAGTTCAATAAGTGGTGACAGGAAACAAGATATTCAATTTAACATAATATACATTATGCGCAGTCTTGGTGTAAGGGCTAAGTTGTAATGTCGCATTCGAGCCAAATTGAAATGTCATCGGGTTCGTGTGTTAAGGTGGTTGTTCTTTGAACAATTCGGAGGGCTCCCCGATGGTACGCAGCGAGATCTGTTTAACCATGAAAGAGATCGACCGACTCAAGACCATCCAAGCAGTTGTTGATGGCCATCTCACCGCAAGCATTGCGGCAGGACGCTTGGGCTTATCCACTCGCCAGGTGTATCGATTAGTAGACCGTTATCGAGCATCAGGGCCATTAGGGTTGCGCTCTCGCCTTGTGGGCAGAGCTAGCAACCATCAGTTGCCAACAGGCATTAAGGAGCGAGCCTACCAGTTGATAGCAATGCACTATCCTGATTTTGGTCCCACATTGGCCTGCGAGAAGCTGGCAGAGCTGCATGGGATCAACCTCGCAAAAGAGACCATCAGGCAAATGATGATTGCCAGTGGTCTTTGGCTCCCTCGTCGGCAACGTGCACCTAAGGTGCAGCAGCCACGTATTCGGCGCGCTTGTTTGGGCGAGCTGGTACAGATTGACGGTTGCGATCACCGTTGGTTTGAGGAACGAGGCCCGGCTTGCACTGCCATTGTATTCGTTGATGATGCTACGAGCCGTATCATGGCCATGCGTTTTGTCGAAAGCGAATCGACATTGGCTTATTTTGAAACATTACACGACTACTTGCTTTCCCACGGTAAACCACAAGCACTCTATAGCGATAAGGCATCTGTTTTCCGAATTAACAAACAAGGAATAGGTGGTGATGGCCAGACACAATTTGCCAGAGCTTTAGATGAACTCAATATTGATGGTATGTGCGCCAATACCAGTTCAGCTAAAGGTCGTGTCGAACGGGCGCATCTGACATTACAAGATCGGTTGGTGAAAGAGCTGAGATTGCAGGGAATAGACAATATAGGCGATGCCAATACGTGGTTACCTTCATTTATTGAAGACTATAACCAGCGGTTTGGGAAAGCTCCTCTGCATGACTTTAATGTTCACAGGGTTATAGATGATCCTGGCAACTTAGATAAAATTCTTGTGTGGAAAGAGTATCGAAAAGTCTCAAAACGGCTTTCATTACAATATGATAAGCGTCTCTATCTGCTTGAGGATACACCAGAGCTGCGAGGACTTATTGGCCGTGAAGTTTCTGTCTTTCACTATCCTTCCGGTCAGATCCTGCTGGTCGATACTCATGACCGTGAACTCAAGTACACCATATATGACAAATTGCCAGTGATTAACCAAGGTGAGATTGTTGAGAACAAACGGCTAGGCCATGCCCTGTTGGTTGCCAAAGCCATCCAGGCCAAACGTGACAATGTCCGTTCTCGTAGTGCACCCAGTACACCTGGGGTTAATCGCCGTCGAGAACGTGTAAAAGGGCAGTACAGACCAAGAGAGTTATCGGAGGTTGATTACCTACAAGCACTTCAAGAAGTAAATGATTCGTTTGTATCTATTGCGGAAAGTCATGCAGAATTAGCATCGATACAAAAATCACCATTGCGTCGAACCCCTCATTCCAAATAAGAGCTGCCTGATAAAGGGGATGTATCCCATCTCCTTATCTTTGCATTGACTCTCGACTCTCTAAAGCCACTCTATATGACATTTCTATCTAGCTGGTTTTGAGACATTTCTAAATGGTGTTGACAGTGAGTTTGGGTTTTACAGACATACATAAGGACGCTTACCGGATTGGATGGCTCTGTTAGCCATGGGAAATGGGCTCAACTTCTGCACGGGCCGCCACTAACACATCTTGCGGACGTTCACGAACCACATCGACAGGTCTTGCACCTCGCAGCCAGCTATTGGCCGCCTGGAACCACAGCGCAACAAACACAGGACCGCGATCGGCTTGCAGAATGCTTATAATCTCGTCCAGTTCTGGTGATGGCGGCAGGTTCAGCTCGTCCAGACTGAGGACATAGCCACGGGCCAGCAGCTCCTCGCGGGTTGCACCATGCCACGTGGGTTTGGCGATGACCTGTTCACGTTCGGCCAAAAAATCGGGATCTACCGGCTCTGAGTCGAAGAAATCATCTCATTTTCCCATCGTTATCTCCTGGAGTACCTATGACTGAATCCGACTATCTGGCAGCCATGATCCGTATCGACGAACTCTGGGGGGCCGAGATCGGCTCGCCTGACGGTGCTGAACTGGAGCAGCTGGTTGCCCTGGTCGAGGCCTATGAGGCCGAGCACTACCCGATCTAATGCCGATAAATAGGGTTATCGGCACCAAAACCTTGAGCGACAATCTGTTCTTTGCCTGGGCGCCGACTGAACTGGCCTGCAAGGCACTCTTACAGGCCATCCTGTGCTTTGACACCAATGTAAAGGCGTTCCGGCAGCTTTCTCTTAGCCTCCGGTAAAGGGGCTGCGTTATCTGTGGAAGCATCCAGTGGGGTTCGCTCCCCTTGCCCACTTCATTAAGGTAACTCAACGGCTCTATGACAAGGCCAAACCCTTGCCGGGGCGCGGGTGTAGACAAGACCTCCGAACTGTTGAGCTTTAAGGTTGTAGCCAAGCCCCCTACCCCGTTTTTACCCCTTCAATGACTGAAATGATGGCGCGAGTCTTGCGCTCTGGATACAAGTCCCACGCCGATATGCGTAAAGAGTTGAAAGCGACCTGCTCTTCCTTGTTGTAGTTTTCCTATTTCGACATGGTTGAGGGGGCCTCAATTATTGGGAGGCCTGCAACAATTTGAGCGGCGATTGTGTGATGTTCCCCTTTGATTGATTGGTTGGGGTGAGAACCACGTGTAATGGCCGCTTTACTCTTTGTTATCTCTCACCACACACTTCCCTTCCAAACCGATATTGAAGGCCCCATTCAGAGCTGCCAGTCGGAAAGGTTGAGGAAGGAGCGTAGCGAGGACGATACCTTGTAGGCTATAGGGCATGGGTGGTGCCTGTGGTTCCTCCTGTCGGAGACAAGCCGCTCTCAAGGTCTTGGGATTTTTAATCATTAAATTCATTAGGATTACTTGGTATTTTCTAGTTGATTAATCCATAGCTCATAGGCTGTGTTTCCATACAGTTGATGCAATGCGCTCGTATTATTTTCAGCCTTCTTGAGTTCTTCTGAAATTGCTTTTTTCAGATTTTCCCATGTTTGCAGATTTTCATAGTCATTATTGTTTGGTGCATATTTAAGAAACTGTTTTAGTTCCTTTGTGAACTCTTTTCTGTTTACATTGAAATTTATCTCAATTTTCTTATTAAGAAGAGATATTAAATCGTCAATGTATCTCAGTAAATCGACTGTCTCCATTTGAGTTTCATTGTTAATCGACATGAATGATGTGGATGGTTCATGAATGAGATTATTTCTATGTATTCTTACTTTATTCAGATGTGCATATAGTTGCTTGCTTATAACATTATATTTTATCAACCTTTTCAAGATCTTATCTATTTTGTGTGGTGGATCTGTTTGGAGGTGTTTTTTATATATCAATTGAGTTAATTCTTCTATTGCTTTCCACGCATAGAATATAAATGTGAACTTTATCCCTAATTGTGCATAGGTTATAGCTAGGTTTCTATTTAATGGAATGAAAAAACTTTGTGTGGCCACCGTCATTTCTATGTATTTTTCAATATTTTTATCAACTTCACTGATTGAAATTCTCTTTGTGCCAATGAACTGAATTGCATAGTGTTTAAAGGTTTTTTCTTCGACGGGGGTATTTACATATAGTTCACATGCGCTGATAAAATTAGTGATTGCTTGACCTTTTTGTGAATGAAATTTCTTTTGATATACACTTTCGTCTT
Organism: Aeromonas sp. MdU4; assembly: GCF_041929505.1. NCBI lineage: Bacteria > Pseudomonadati > Pseudomonadota > Gammaproteobacteria > Aeromonadales > Aeromonadaceae > Aeromonas > Aeromonas sp. MdU4. The sequence continues at coordinate 164,888 of NZ_JBHFMW010000024.1, forward strand.
TGCATATAATTATTGACTCGTCGCAATAGCCTGATGTACTAAGTGATTCAGTTGGTAGTATGTTAAGTATATTGATGAAAAAACCCTTTATAATATGATAAGAGGCTACAACCCAATCTTGTTTGAACCATGCATTTTGACATATGTCATTTTGTTTTTCTTTTGGTATTTCAATGCTGACAGCTCCGCAGTAGTGCAGGTTTATGTTGCAATAAGTAAACTCTTCATCAGTTCTGGCTAGCTGGAATTTATATTGATAGGACTTTATTATTGAGTAAGGGCTTATTTGTTTATTTTTCAGGTACTCCATAATCCCAGAAATGTTACTTGACCATATTTCATTATCAACATCGTCTTGAATAAAAAAAACAGGCTCCTTTGGTAACACGCATAGATAGTATTTCTTCATCGCTGGCAGCCTTGATTTATGTGGAGGGAATGATATAGGGGCTCTGTCTGTTTTTTTGTATCTCGTCAGCTGCCCCCTTGTAGTAATTCGGGGGGAATTCTACCCCATCCCCTACCCTCTCGGAACCCTTGAACACTCCACGGCGGTTAGGTCCACTCTGGAGCATGTCCAGGGCTGGATCCGTTCACTTAAAGTGCATGTGCGCAGCCTTCATATTTAGTGGTGTTCGCGCCAATACGCATCATTTTTATCAACCCTAAAAATAGGGACCAACGGCCCCTTGAGACACAACTTAAGCTACAGCCCAATGTCGTCGTGCAGGCATTTTTTTACGAGGAGGCTGTTGGTTAAATTGTGACATTGCACGTTTAAATTCAGCTACGTCTTCATGATGAAGCGTCAAAGCCCAAAGAGCTCTACATTGACCGTAATGAAGTCCATCAGTGTACATAATGGTGTTATCTTGTATGCGCAGTTGATTATGGTGAGCCTCCATTTGGAGCCCTAGGTTGGGGAACCAGATATGCACTGTACCTGAAGTAATAAAGCTGAATTTGGCAATAATATCTCCATCTCCTGCAAGCTTGAATGTTTTTTCTACAACACGTAACTGCATAGTTCGTCCCTCTTATGCTCATATTGACATCCAAGTTAATAGGTTAACACTATGCCCTGTAGGCTCCATGTGAAATCATTGTTACTTGTGAGTCCGATCATGTTTCCATTTCCCTCATGAAGCAAAAAAGGGGCCATAGCCCCCAAAATACAAATAGGCCTCTTTTCTGTATTAGGCTGTGGTGTTAACCATGTATCCGCTGCTTGATTGATCTTCGGGTAATTTGCTTTTGAAGGATGTTAGAAAGTCCTGCAGGGATGGTTTCTTGCCATCTTGGCTGGTTATTCCCCCTGTCAGTGAATCGAACTGCTGTTGTAGCTGACTCAACGTGGGATTTGAGCTGTTCCCGCTGCTCAAGGCAGATATCAGGGAGTCCAGCCCTTGTTTAAACGGGTTGGCACCATTGCCGGCTTCTTTTGCTTCCGGAACTCCACCTTGCCCCCCACCCTGGTTGTCATCCCCATCTCCATCGCCATCTCCTTTGCCACCAAAGCCTTTCATTGCTCCCATCAGGGTATGCATGAGGGATGATAAGGCTGATTTGGTATCCGGGTTGGAGGTATCGACATTGACACCCAGAGATGAGAGGGCCGATGTGACATCACCCATCATTTTATCGCCACCACCGTGGTGATGATGATGTGGCTTTACTTGCTCAGTGTTAGCTGGAGAGGCTGCACTGGTGTTATACGAGGCAGAGACCGAAGAGCTGCTGATTGAGCTGATATCCGACATACCATGTTCCTTACAAGTAAGTGTGGACAGTGGCACCGAATGCCACTTTAGAAACTCTGCATATATCTTGCCACTATCATCATCGCGTTACGTGCTCGCAACATGTTGTTTTATATCACCATCATTTTATTGGGTTTCGTATGAGGTGCGGCAAAGTACCTTATAACAACCATCTTTTGCCGCCATGCATTGGCCGCGCTTCGTTTTCAGTTAGCCTTTGCCTCGCGCTTTCCTCCCGTCGAATGCGGCCATTTGCCGTTCAGATCTCTCCACTTGAATGATAGCTAGTGCCTCTATTCTCCGTCGATCGAACCTTACTCTTGTGGGGAAAATCAGGCAGTCATCCGTCATATAACAACAAGATTGCCATCAAGCGACGCACATGCACCTGAACGTGCGTGGCATGGATAATGCTGTGCATGCATCGCCGCTGTGGTCGTGGCTTGTTTTGTTTGGCGAATAATGGGATCGCAAAAAACCGGAGTGAGTTCCCTTCCTCTGGTTATCTACTATTCGGAATAGTTATTTAGGTCATTACCGACTGGTAATTCATGCCCTTCCCCTGAGATTCTTTACAGCAAACTACAACAGTCCCATTTTGGGACAAGAGTCCATTATTTAGAATTTTCCCCTCCTCCCCCATATGAATAATCATCAGCACATACCGAGCGTTGCTTGCAGCCAATCGAAAGTAATGAGTAGTAGATGTAAAATGGCACGGCTAAAGCACAATAATAAAAAAGGGCCTGCATATTGTAATGCTGGCCCTTCTCTCTTTTGACTGTAATTATTCAGTAATTTACTATCCGATCAGGCGACCAGCCACCGTTTGCGTTTTGGCATCGGGGTCGGTTGATGAGATCTACGAGTACTGGTGCACACCTCGATAATCAAGGTTTTTAGTTCACTCATATCAGCCGGATTGAGAGTCAATGACCAGAATGCTCTGGCTTGGCTATAGTGCATGCCATTGGTATAGAGAATAGTGTCATTTTCAAAGCGAAGCTGATTGCAAGGCGCTTCCATCTGCAGTCCCATTTCAGGAAACCAGATATTCAAAGTGCCCGAGGGGATCAGGGTAAATTGAGCCATCAGTTCGCCTTGTCCGACAACTTTGTACTGTTTTTTGATGATATCTAGCGGCATTGGGTTTCTCGGTATTTCAGCAAGCTATTTGGTTGATTGTTTTCTCTGAGCCGGAATGGATATGTATTCCGTTGATGGCAATGCGCTCGTTCCTTACCGCCCCGTTGTTCCCTGAACCGATTGCCATTGCAGAGGCATATAAAATAACCGCATCAGCTTGTATGAGACCTTAATGAAACATACTTTATTTTAAATGCAGATGGCAGAGCCACGTATCACGTATCTCCGTTCACTATTTTTCTTCATTGTTATCTCTCACGGTAAGGTTTAACCGGTCCAACGGCTTTTGTTGTGCGCTTTCATGTCGCTCGCTATTGCTGGTATGGAGGTATTTCGAGGTGGTGTCGATGCTGTCATGCCCGGCATCAGCCTGAACGTGGGAAAGAGGTCGCCCGTGCAGATTGATGTCGTGAGTGATCCCGGTGTGGCGAATGGCATGGGGGGACAGCTGCCGCATTTCAGCCGCATCCTGCACCAATCCATCCTGTTCTGCCAATTCGGCCCCTTTGCCAATGATCACCATGATCAGATCCCGGAGCTGGCGAATGCCGAGGTTGGCGTTTAGCTCGCCTTGTTCACGACCATGGGCCGCCGCTTTATGGCGAACGAACAGCGGAGTCTGTTCATCCGGTGCTGGCAAAGGTGAGAGGCCAAGAAATAGACGGTAGCGTTCGAGCGCAGCCAGCAGTGCTTGGGAAACGGCTACGGTACGTCGCTTGCCTCCTTTGCTCTGGGGAATGAAGTAGCCCCAGACGCCAGTTTTCCTATCGCGGCGAAACTGCCCCATCACGGGAGTAAAGCCTGGTCTGGCGGCAACTTCCGAAATCCGCAGATAGCAGGCGTACATCAAGATGGTGAGAAAGCGGCTGCGTTCGTGTTGCTCCGGGTGGTCGTTGGCCAGGGTATCTGCGGCTTGCATCACGTATGACCACTGCAATTCGCTAAAGCACTGTACCTGATCATCAGCTTCCTGCTGCTGCGGCCGTTTGACCCGCTGCAGCAGCAGGGCCGGATTGCGGTCCATATACTCCTCCTGGATCAGGAACTGGAAGAAGGCCGACAAGATGGCGAGCTTGGTCTTCATCGCCTGCTCACTCAGGCGATATGGCAGGGTACGACCCAGCTCCCGTTTGCCTAGAAACGGGCGCCATTGCGGATTGGGCAACCGCTCTCCCCACTCCTTGTCGAGGATAAACTGCGCCACGTTGCGGTAGGCGATCAGCGGCTCGGGAGGGGACTGACAGTAGTCGAGGTAGCGAGTCATGATGCGGCGAGTGAGATCTTTCGGGCTGATGGCGACCTCGCGAAAACACCAGTGTAAAAAGGTGGTCAGTTCGCTGCGATAGGTTTTGTAGTTGTTCTCGCTGTTGCGCTGTTCCAGCAGCCAGTCGACTGCCAATTCATATACCAATCCGGCATCGGGCACATCGTTGAGGCTGAGGTTGGCAAGGTACTGATTGACCTGCGGATTGCCAGCTTCCAGATAGACCAGGCTGTCAAATAGCGGCATGGCTGGCGGCAAGGATAATGGGTGTTGAGTCATGGTGTTGCTTGTTGGTGATGAGGTTAATCGATAGAGATCTGTGAACCGAGACGATAGAAAAGGGCTGAACCGTGATGCATCAATGCGGCTTCTATTTATGTTTGTGCAGTCCCTTGCTGTTGCTGGCAGAGGTCATTGGCTGGGGTCATCGGGAGCGATTTGGCCGTCTATCTCACTCTTGTCTGCTTGTTGATTCGGCGGATGTCGCCCATTACAGCACTCTATTCAGTTATGCATTGGATATGCACAGTTGTTAAAAAATTCTCGGGGTAAATAGCCGCAAAGATGCTTTTAAATGTAGTAAAAATGAATGGCTTTAGCTGTTTATCCCGAGAAATAGCAGACCGGGACAGTCAGGCTACCTGTTTGAGCGGCTTCTCTTTGCGTTTGGCCGCTGGAGCATCTTCCTCTTTCGCGCCAGCCTTGCCGCCGCGCAGCAGGGTTTGCAGCACATCACGCTGCTCTGCCAGATAGAATGCCAGACTCTCTTGTTGCTCTGGTGCCAGCTCGACAGGTGCGCCAGCTAACAGGGTCATCAACTCGTCGGCCGTATCCAGCAGCTTGTCATAGGCATCGGCCTCTTTTTTGCTGGCAAAGGTCATTTTCTCCACTCCCCCACGAACAACCACATATTTGATCTCGACAGCCATGATGGCCTCCTCTTGGTGATGATACATAGAGTATATGTATGGATATACAGTATTGCAAATAACCTCACCAGAAAAGAGATCGCAGTGTGTTATCGATAAAACTGGTGCGGGATCAACTCATCTCAAAGTGCCATTTGACATCCAAGCCTGACTGGTCGGATCATGGCCTTATGACGATCGTACAACACCTGTTTATTCTGCTGATGGTCGAGGTGCTGCTCTTTGGGAGCATCGCCCATCTGGTCGTGGGTCTGCCCTGGCCGCTGACCTTGCTGTTTGTGCTGTTTGCCTTGCTTGGTTTGCGCTGTTTAGTGGTGCTCGGCAGTTGGCTCTTTACCCGCTTTTACCCTTCGCCAGCCATCGGTGTCTGGCGCAGAGTGAAGATGATGGCCCAAGAGATGTTGGCCTACCTCTACACCTTCACCTGGTTGTTGCCTTTTGAACCTCTGCTGATGGCTCCCGATCGGTTGCGCCCTTGCCGGCAACCCGTACTGCTGGTACATGGTTACGGTTGCAGCCGCGGGATCTGGCGCATCCAGCGTGCCAGACTGGAAGCGGCCGGTCATGTGGTCGCCACCATTACCCTGATGCCACCCTTTGGCCATATTGACGATATGGTGCCCCTGCTGGCCAAGCGGATCGACGATGTATTGGCGGCAACCGATGCCAGCCGACTGGTATTGGTGGGTCATAGCATGGGGGGACTGGTATGCCGTGACTATCTGGCGGTGTGCGGTGGTGACAAGGTCGCGAGCCTTATTACTCTGGCCACCCCCCATCAGGGTAGCCAGCTGGCGATGCTGGGGTTGGGGGCCAATGCGCGGGAAATGGTGCCCGGCTCAGGCTGGTTACAACGCTTTTCTTGTGTTCCTCTCTGCGTGCCCGGGATCTCGGTGCGCACCAGTCATGACAACGTGGTGATGCCACAGGAGCGGCAACGATTGGCGGGCATGGAAGATATCGAACTGCCTGCCATCGGCCATCTATCCCTGCTCTACTCTTGCCGCACCACTGATCTGTTGCTTGGCCTGCTGGCCCGCTTCTGACATATCCCTGTAGCAATGCACCAAATAAGAGAAGGGCCTGATCACTCAGGCCCTTGTTCATTTTTTAGCGCATCATCCGGTTAGAAGTGGATGCCCTTGATCAGGGTAGAGACGGCGACCTGATCGGCAGTTGCCTTGGACTTATCGCCATCCTTGGGATCGGCAAAGGTGCGGAAACTGGTATTCATGATCACCTGGGCGACGCGTGGTGCCAGCGCATGGACCACTTGGCCGAACACCCCGAGACGGGTCGCCAGCCGTACATGCTTGTTGATGATGGTATCGCACACCAGATCGGTAGCCTCTTCCGGCGTCATCATCGGCACCTGCTCATAGACTTTGGTTGGCGCGACCATCGGTGTTTTCACCAGCGGCATGTTGATGATGGAGAAGCTGACACCCTTGTCGGCAAACTCCGAAGCGGCGGTACGTACCCAGGCATCGAGTGCCGACTTGGAGGCGACATAGGCGGAGAAGCGCGGCGCATTGGTCAACACCCCGATGGAGGAGATATTGATGATGTGCCCTGTTTTCTTCTCAATCATGGTGGGCAGTACCCCCATGATCACCTTGAGCGCACCGAAGTAGTTGAGCTGCATAGTGCGCTCCAGATCGTGGAAGCGCTCGAAAGAGTCTTCAATGGAGCGGCGGATCGAGCGGCCTGCATTGTTGACCAGAATATCGACGCCGCCGTGATCGGCCACGATGCGAGCGGTGATCTCCTCGGCCTGCGCCAGATTGGCGAGATCCCCCTGATAGATCTCGATGGTCAGTCCCAGCTCGGCAAACTCAGCTTTAGTCTCGGCAATCTTCTGTTCATCGCGAGCGATGGTCACGACGATGGCCCCCGCTCCCGCCAGCTTGCGCGCGGTGGCACGACCAATACCCGAAGTGGCACCGGTCACCAGCACGACTTTGCCCTCGACCCGCCCGCGCAGGGTGCGGTCGATAAAGAGCTCGGGGTCGAGATGGCGCTCCCAGTAGTCCCACAACCGCCAGGCGTAGCTGTGCAGCGGCGGTACTTCGATCCCCGTCCCTTTTAGCAGGCGCTGGGTTTCCCGGTTGTCAAAACGGGTGGGATAGCTGATCAGGCGGAAAATATCCTTGGGTAGCCCCAGGTCAGCGATGGCAGCATCGCGAATGCGGCGTACCGGTGCCATGGTCATCAGCATCGCCGTCAAATGGCGGGGAATGAAGTTGAACAGGGAGGCATTGATGCGGATCGCCGGTTCAGGAGCATGAGCTGCGCGCGAGAAGGTGCTGAGCATATCGCCGACCCGCATCGGGTTAGGGTCAGTCAGGTGGAAGGTCTTGTTCTCCTCCCCATCCTGATGGGCAATATGAGCCATGGCATCGACCACAAAGTTGACCGGCACAATATTGATGCGGCCTCCTTCCACCCCGATGGCCGGCATCCAGGGCGGCAACAGACGACGCAATTTCTGAATGGTTTTGAAGAAGTAGTAAGGGCCATCGACCTTGTCCATCTCACCGGTATTGGCGTCTCCTACGACAATACCCGGCCGGTAGATGCGCCACGGAACGGTGCATTCGTTGCGCACGATCCCTTCGGCTTCATGTTTGGTCTGGAAATAGGGCATGTCGAGGTGTTCGGCTTCGTCGAACATGTCTTCCCGAAACAGACCGTCAAACAGGCCTGCAGCAGCGATGGAGCTGCAATGGTGGAACTGGTGGGCCCCCAACCGCTCGGCGAGCTGTACGGCCTGACGGGTGCCTTCGATGTTGACCTGCTGCTGGACCCCGGCTTTGGCGTTGAGATCGTAGATCGCCGCGAGATGGAAAAAGTGATCGATATGGCCAGCGAGTTGTTCCTGTTCGGCAACGGATACGCCCAGCAATGGCAGCGTCATATCACCGAATATCGGGATGGCTCTTTGCTCATCCACATTCCAGAAGGAAAACAGATCCGGCAATTTATCCTGATGAGCGGATCGCATCAAAAAAAAGACCCGGTTGTCGGGTGCGGTTTCCAGCAACTTTTTGATCAATCTGCGCCCGATAAAACCGCTTCCGCCTGTGATGAAATAGTTCATGTCATTGTTCCGTTACTGATTTGGCTGTTACTTGCCGTTAGATATATCACGCTTCATATGGAAATCTTCAATTCAATTGTCGGTTCGTGAGCCAACCCAGATTTCAGCCACTTAGCTATTTCGTTATTAGGTAGAACCCTCTATTTTTTGTCCCTAGACTGGAGTTGAAAAATCAGTAATGCCACAACCGGATTGCCGTTGTTGTTGTCGCCATTACGTTTAACTGTCGTTATTCAAGGAGAAGATCATGGCTAAAAAACTCAAAGCACTGGCGAGTTCAGTGACCGACAACCAACTCACCTCCACCATCAAAGAGTCCACCCAGCAGATTTGGCTGGCGGGTCTGGGTGCCTATGCCAAGGCACAGGAAGAGGGCGGCAAGATTTTTGAAGCACTGGTACAGGAAGGGGAAGCCCTGCAGGCTAAAACCCGTCAGAGCGCAGACGAAAAGATTGCCGCAGTGACCGACAAGACTGCCAATACCTGGGGCCGTCTGGAGCAAGTGTTTGAAGATCGCGTCGCCCGCGCCGTTGCCAGCCTCGGCATTCCGACCCGCAAGGATATCGACAAGCTCTCCAAACGCATGGCCGAACTGACCGACGTGGTTCAGCAACTGCTGGATGCGCAGGAAGAAGAAGCCCCTGCTGCCGAAGCCAAACCGGCTGCCGCCAAAAAGCCCGCAGCCAGGAAGCCGCCGGTAAAAAAGGAGCCGATCGCCAAAGCCAAGGAGGCCGTCGTTGAGCAGGCCGCCGATCTTCTCTCCGCTGCTGAAGACGCAGTGAAAGAGGTGAAGGCCAAAGCGGAAAGCGTACTTCCCTGATCCCTCGTGGTGACGGAAGGTGATTGATACCGGCCCACGCCCCTCGCTGGGCCGGTCTTGTCATGGAGAGTGTCATGGATAGGGAGGTGCTATGAGTACGATCGCAATTGCTCTTGCTGGCGGTGGGCCGCTCGGCGGCATCTACGAGATCGGTGCCTGCGCAGCCCTCTCCGACAGCATCAGTGGTCTGCGCCTTGACCATGCCGACATCTATGTTGGGGTGAGCTCGGGGGCCGTAGTTGCCTCGGCACTGGCCAATGGTATCTCCCCGGCCAAACTGGTGCGGATCCTGCTCAGCGATGATGCGGGCGAGATGTTTGATCCCGCCACCCTGCTGCGCCCCGCGTTTCGGGAATATGCCGACCGCCTGACCTCCATTCCACCGCTGGCGTGGCAGAGCCTGACTTACTATCTGGCGGCCCCCTGGAAGCGCAGCTTGTTTGAATCGCTGCAGGGGCTCTCCAAGGCGATCCCGACCGGGCTGTTTGACAATCGCGGGGTGGATCGCACCCTGACCCAATTCTTCTCTCGTCCCGGCCGCAGCAACGATTTTCGTCAGCTGCGCAGTCGCCTGTTTGTGGTGGCCACCGAACTCGACACCGGTCATCCGGTTGCATTTGGCAGCCCCGGTCTGGATGACGTGCCCATCTCGGCGGCGGTGCAGGCCTCGGCGGCGTTGCCCGGCCTCTTTCCTCCTTCGCTGATCAATGGCCGTTACTATGTGGATGGGGCACTGATCAAGACGTTGCACGCCTCGGTGGCGCTGCAAGAGGGGGCGGATCTGGTGTTCTGCATCAATCCGCTGGTACCGTTCGATGCAGGCATGGCGGCAGGAGAGCCGACCAATCTGGTGGATAGCGGTTTGCCGGTCGTGCTGGCCCAAACCTTTCGCGCCATCATCCATTCACGGATGCATGTCGGGATGGATCGCTACAAACATCAATATCCCGAGGCCGACGCCCTGCTGTTTGAACCCTCTTCCGCCGACGGCGAAATGTTCTTCACCAATGTGTTCAGCTATCGGGATCGCCGCCGCCTCTGTGAGCATGCCTACCAGCATACCCGCCGGGATCTCTGGCAACGGCGTGACGAACTGGCCCCCGTGCTGGCCAAGCATGGTTTGGAGCTCAATCTGGCCTCGCTGGCAGATGAGGAGCGCACCCTGTTGGCGCCCAGCAGTGGCTCGGTCGCCGCCCTCGACAAGTCGCTGGAACAACTGCAACACTGGTTTGCCAAGCGTTATCGCCACGGCATACGTCGTTCACCCACAAAGGAGTAGCATGGATCGCAAACCCAAACGCCGTACCCGGGAGCGGATCCTGACCACAGCCCTCGCCTGCTTCAATCGGCAAGGGGAACCCAGCATCACTACCTCGGCCATTGCGGCCGAGATGGAGATAAGCCAGGGCAATCTCTACTACCACTTCCACAACAAGGAGGAGATCGTCAACGCCCTGTTCGGCGAATTTGAACAGCAGATGGAGCGCCTGCTGGATGCGGTCAGTACCCCTTCCGATGAAGCGGAAGATATCTGGCTCTTCCTCCATCTGATGTTTGAGACCATCTGGCAGTACCGTTTCCTCTACTACGATATCGCGACCCTGATGAGTGGTTATCATCAGGTGGAGCAACGTTTTTCCGTCCTGCTGCGCCGCAAGGAGCAGACTGCTTTCGCCATTTGCCACCACCTGCAAACAGTCGGGCTGATGGAGGGCACGGCACAACAGATGCACACGCTGGCGGCCAATGTGGCGCTGGTGGGCACATTTTGGATCTCTTATCAGCGAGCACTGCACCCCAAGGCGGATGCCGATATCGCCCTCGGCGTCTTTCAGGTGATGCAGCTGGTCGCACCCTATTTGCGGGCAGATGCCCGCGCTCATCTGGGCGCCCTCGCCCATCACTATACCGACAAGGTTTGATTCACATGCAACAGGGAGAATATGCATGAGCACTTCACAACTCGAATTTGTCCCCTTCCCTTACGCCGATGCGGCTTATGACTACTCAGGCGAGAAGCTGGCGGATCACTGGGAACGTCTCCATCAGGGGGATGCCGAGCCCTGGCCAGAGGATGAGCAGGTACAGGATGCCTGGCGGGCCTATCACGCCGGGGATTTTGCCCAAGCCGTTGCGTTGGGTGAGGATGCGGGTGAAGCGGGTCTTAACGTGGCGAACAAGGCGCTGGTGATCCACGCCAGCTACCTGCTTGAGGACAAGTATGCCAAGCGTGCTGCCTTCGAGCGGGCGGCCAGCCATGCCGAGAAGCTGCAAAAACGCCAGCCGGACAATGCCAACGCCTGGTATTTCCATGCCCTGGCCCTTGGCCGCTACAGCCAGGTTATCTCCGTCTCCAAGGCGCTCTCGCAAGGGGTCGGTGACAAGATCAAGGCCAGCCTGGAGAAGGCGCTGGCGCTGGAACCGGATCATGCCGAAGCCCATATCGCTTTCGGGGCCTGGCATGCCGAGATCATCGACAAGCTGGGCGCCATGATTGGCGGCCTGACTTATGGCGCCAAGAAAGAGGAGTCCGAGCGTCACTTCAAAGAGGCATTGGCCCTGATCCCCGACTCCGCCATCGCCCGTATGGAGTACGCCAATGCTCAGGTGATGCTGCACGGCAAGAGCCGCCTGAAAGCGGCGGAAGCCCTTTATGCCGAAGCGGCCGCGTGTGAACCGATGGATGCCATGGAGCGTCTCGATGTGGAGGCGGCGCGCGAGGAGCTGGAGGAGTGATCTCCGTCCTCCATTGATCTGCTCACACCGTTAAAAGCAGGAGGCCAACCTTGGGGTTGGCCTCCTTCGTTTATCGCTCCCGGTTGTTATCACCCAATCGGTTCACTCAACCGAGCAGTGCATCCAGCTCGCTGGGATCGTAGAGCAGCGCAGGCTCCATCAGCACCAACAGCAACAGTTGTTCGAACTCCACGGCAAAACGTGCCACCACCAGATCGGGATCCGGCACCAGCTTCTTGTCGGTGATAAGGCCCAGCTGCACCTTGTGATCGTAAGAGAGGATGGAGACGCCAACGCCGATATCCCCCGCCTGCGGCACCCAAAACAGCGGTTGACGCAGTTTTGCTCCGGCCAGATAGAGGGTCTGTTGCGGGCCCGGCACATTGGTGATCACCGCACTGGCCTTGGCCGAGAGCAGCTCGACGGCTTGCTGCTGTACTGCTTTGGGGGACATGCCAAGGGCGTGCAACAGGTTGAGCACCACCACGGGTTGTAGCGAAGTACGCAGCGCCTGCATCCGGTCACGTACGGTATAGAGCCGTTGCAGTGGATGTTCGACATCGATGGGCAGATCCAGGGCCACCAGCCCGAAGCGGTTGCCGAGCGCTCCATCATCATCCGGCGCACGCATATTGACCGGCACCAGGGCGCGGATCTCCACTTTGTTGGCATCGTCCCCCTTCTCCTGCAGGTAGTGACGAAATGCCCCTGCGGTGGCGGCGATCAGCAGATCGTTGACCGAGCAGCCGAGCACCTTGCCCACCGCCTTGATATCCGGCAGGGCTATTTGCTCCGACCAGGCAACCCGTTTGGTGCTGGCGGTCTTGCCCCGCAAGCGGCAGGGTGAATCATCACCGAGGGTGGCGATATTGCACAGTTCGCTCGCCACATCCCGTCCGGTTTTGAGGTAATCCACCGCTTTGGTGGGATGGGTGACCACTTCCACATATTTTGACCAGAGGGTGCCGGTCAGCTTGAGACCGGCCCGCACCAGACGGCTGCTGCCGTGATGACTGTCGTCCTCCTCCTCGTCATCGCCATCGAGCAGCGGTTCTGGCGATGGTGGACGGGGCGATCCTTCGGGACTGTTATCCATCATGGTGAGCATGGCCCGCACCAGCGAGAAGCCGTCGCCCATGGCGTGGTGGATCCGCACCACCAGCGCTTGCCCGCCCAGAGTGGTGTCGGTCAGGTGCATGTCCCACAGGGGACGCTGGTGGTTGAGCGGCGTCGAGGCGAGATCGGCCACCAGCTTCTCCAGTTCAATCTTGCCCGCCTTGCCCGGCAGGATCACCCGCTTGAGGTGCTGATCGAGATCGAAATCGGGGTCATGGCGCCAGTAGTAGGAGCCGCCTTCCAGTACAGCCCGCTGGTGGAAGCGGGGTTGTACCGAGATGGTGTGGCGTAATCCGGCCCGTAACCGCGCTTCATCAAGCTCCCCTTCAAACATCAGGACGCCGATGATCTGCATCAGATTATTGGGTCTGTCCATGCGTAACCAGGCGGTATCGACGCAGGAGATAAATTCATTCAGTGGCATGCGTGTTTCCCTACAAAATGCATTTACCGCGGCGGCCAATCACCGATGCTCTCAATATCAGAATCCGGATCTTGGTGATAAACATCCAAATGGTGGCGACCGCCGCGAAATTATGAAAAAGAAAAACAACAGAAACAGTAAATATCCGATTTGGACATTGTTCATATATCAATATGGCAAACAGGATGTGCCACCAAATTATTTAAAACAGACATCTTGCGGCAACAGGTTATTAAATGCCGGGATGGCCGATAGTTTCAAACACGTTTGGGGCAAGGCAACCGATTTTCTACATAATCGAGGATCTCCTGTTCCAGTACGCTGCGTACCGGTAACAGCATCAAGCCAAGATGGACTTTCAGTTCCAGGGTATCTTCGTCCAGCGTGAGTGAACCATGTACCCCTGAGCCACGAAACCGCAGCTCGGTCTCCTCGTCATCTGCCCATTCACAGTCGAGCTGATAGCTTTCGCTCATGTCCTGGGCGATGGCCTCGGCAGCGAGTCGTGCGGCGGCCAGTCCCAATGGATGCTGACGGCTGATCTGAATGGTGGAGAGTGCGCTGCTGCCAGCGAGCGAGTCATAAAAGAACATGGAAGATACTCTGAGTCATAAGATATTTATTGATATTAAACACATGTTCACAACAAGTGAAAGGGGCGTTCACATAAATGGGACTCACTTAACAGAGTCGACCGCAATGAACCCTGTGAATGGCTCACGTTATTTATTCCCTCCCCCTTGCGCGCTACACTAATCATCGAATTGACAGCAAAAGCTGCTTGTTTTTCATTCACTTGTATCGCTTTATCACCACATTCCAATCAATGGGCCCGAGGCCAGAGAGCTGTAGATGACGCATCAAGACCACGGCCACGATGACGATAGCACCCTGGGACGGCTCTACCGCCAGCTCAAGCGGGTCGCCGCCTTGCGCGAACAGATGCGTGCTCACCCCGAAGATCAGCAAGATCGTGACCGGTTACGCCAGTGGCAGGCCGACCGACTGGGGCGCACCCATCGCGATCTGCTGGAGAGCGACCGCTACGGTCCCGCCGCCGAGTTTTTCCTGACCGATCTCTATGGCCCGGGGGATTGTGCCCGTCGCGATGCGGACGTGATGCGGGTGATGCCGACCGCCGAGCGACTGCTGCCGGAGTCTGGTCTCAAGGTGCTGGCGCAGGCGATCGAGCTTGATGCCCTATCCGAAGAGCTCGATTACCTGATGGTGGTGGCGCTGCGCCGTATTGGCGGGCTTAACCCCATTACCGCCGAGCACTACACCATTGCCTACCGCGCCGTCGGCGAACAGGATCGCCGTGCGCATCAGATTGTGCTGGTCAGTGAGCTTGGCATGACGCTGGACCGGTTGGCGAGAAAACCGCTGTTGGGCGCAACCCTCAAACTGGTTTCTGGTCCGGCACATCTGGCGGGCTTGGGCGAGCTCTTCTCTTTTGTCGAGCGGGGCTATCAGGTGTGTCACCAGATGGGACGTGCCAACGAGTTTCTCGAGACCATTGCCGGTCGCGAGACGGCGATCATGACGGCGCTCTTTAACGGCGATAGTAGCGTGCTGGCTTAAGACAGTGGCCGCACAGATTGTTGCAAATAAATCGGTTTGAAATAGGCAACTGTTGCGCCAGTGAAACAGTTAATGATGAGCCCCATGTTTCATCAGGGCTGATTCTCACCCAATACCGATGTCCGATCTTCCGTAACAGGCAGCAAGGACATTGTGAGAGCGCGCAAGCGGTTGTCAGATAACGAGGTTGCCAGATGACAAAGCGGGCCGATGGGCCCGCTTTTCGTTTATCGCTGTTCACCAATAGATATCGATCAGATCACCAGCAGATCCATAAAGGCGTGCACCGGGGTGGCGGCAAGGCGCGGCCCATCCTGACAGAGGGCAAGGATGTCGCTGACCCGTTTGGCCGGGAAGCGGGTCGCCAGATTGTGCTGGAATTTTTCTACCAACAGCGGGATCCCCTCCTCCCGCCGGCGACGATGGCCGACCGGATACTCCACCTCGACCTTGGCAGTGTGAGTGCCATCCTTGAAGAAGATCTGAATGGCGTTGGCAATGGAGCGCTTGTCCGCCTCCAGATATTCGCGGCTGTAGCGCTTGTCCTCCTGCACCACCATCTTGTCGCGCAACCCGTCGATGCGGGGATCGGCGGCGACGTCGTCCTCGTAATCCTCGGCGATCAGGCGACCGAAGATCAGCGGCACCGCCACCATGTACTGCAGACAGTGATCTCTGTCAGCGGGGTTGTTGAGGGCGCCGACCTTGCTGATGATGCGAATGGCCGACTCATGGGTGGTGAGCTCGATGCGATCGATCTCGTCCAGTCGCCCCTTCACCTGACCATGCAGCTTCATGGCGCACTCCACCGCGGTCTGGGCATGGAACTCGGCGGGATAGGAGATCTTGAACAGCACGTTCTCCATCACATAGCTGCCGTACCCCTGATGCAGGGCGAACTGGTTGCCCTTGAACAGCACGTCGTAGAAACCCCACTTGGGCGCACTCAGCACACCGGGATAGCCCATCTCGCCGCTCATGGTGATAAGGGCGAGGCGCACTGCGCGAGAGGTGGCATCCCCCGCCGCCCAGCTCTTGCGCGACCCCGCATTGGGGGCATGACGGTAAGTACGCAGGCTCTGGCCATCAACCCAGGCCTGGGATACCGCATCGATTACCTGATCGCGGGTTCCCCCCAGCATATGAGTTACCACAGCGGTGCTGGCAACCTTGACCAGCACCACATGATCGAGGCCGACCCGGTTGAAGGAGTTCTCCAGCGCCAGCACCCCCTGGATCTCGTGGGCTTTGACCATGGCCACCAGCACATCTGCCATGGTGAGCGGCGCCTTGCCCTCGGCCACGCGAGTTCGGGAGAGCCAATCGGCAGTGGCGAGAATGCCGCCCAGATTGTCCGAAGGATGGCCCCACTCGGCGGCCAGCCAGGTGTCGTTGTAATCGAGCCAGCGGATGATGGCGCCGATGTCCCAGGCTGCCTTGACCGGGTCTAGGCAGAGTTGGGTACCGGGCACCCGGGCGCCATGAGGTACGAGGGTGCCGGGGACGATGGGGCCAAGATGCTTGGTACACTCGGGGAAGCGCAGGGCCAAGAGGCCACAGCCTAGCGTATCCATCAGGCAGTAGCGGGCGGTATCGAGGGCCGCCTGACTGACAATGGGGTGGTTGCAGACATAATCGGCAATATCGACCAGCACCTGATCGGGCTCGGGTCTGTGGTTGACGTCGACGTTGGCGGACATCGTGACTTCCTTATCGTTGTTGTAGAGAGACAAAGTGACGGGGTGCCGGGCCGACATAATCGGCGCTCGGACGGATAATCCGGTTGTGTTCGCGCTGCTCCATCACGTGGGCGCACCAGCCGGTGACCCGCGAGCAAACGAAGATAGGGGTGAACAGCTTGGTCGGGATCCCCATGTAGTGATAGGCGCTGGCGTGGAAAAAGTCGGCGTTGGGAAAGAGCTCTTTCTCCTCCCACATCACCTTCTCTGCCTCGCAGGAGACGCGATAGAGGCGATCATCACCCACCGCTGCGGCTAGCTTGGCCGACCACTCCTTGATGATGACGTTGCGCGGATCCGAGGTGCGGTAGATGGCGTGACCAAAGCCCATCACTTTATCCTTGGCCGCCAGTTTCGCCAGCAGTTCGCGCCTTGCCTGCGCCTCATCTTGCCAGGGCTCGATCATCGCCATGGCCGCCTCGTTGGCGCCGCCGTGCAGCGGGCCGCGCAGGGTGCCGATGGCGGCGGTGATGCAGGAGAACATGTCGGAAAGGGTTGAGGCGCAGACTCGCGCGGCAAAGGTGGAGGCGTTGAACTCATGCTCGGCGTAGAGAATGAGCGAGACGTGCATCACCCGCCGTTCCAGTTCACTCGGCGCCTTCTGGTGCAGCAGTGCCAGAAAGTGACCGCCGATACACTCCTCGTCGGTATCAAGGGCGATGCGCACCCCTTCGTGACTGAACTTGTACCAGTAGATCAGAATGCCCGGGAAGGCGGCCAGCAGCCGATCCGCCACTTCATGCTCATGCTCGAAACCATCTTCCGGCTCCAGATCGCCGAGCATGGAGCAACCGGTGCGCAGCACATCCATCGGGTGGGCATCGGCGGGAATGCGTTCCAGTACCTCCAGCAGCGGCTGGGGCAAGGCGCGCAGGCGACGCAGTTCGCGCTTGTACGCATCAAGCTGTTGCTCACCGGGCAGCTCCCCCTTGAGCAGCAGATAGGCGACCTCCTCGAACTGGGCGCTATCGGCCAGCTCCTTGATGTCGTAGCCGCGATAGGTGAGACCGGTGCCGCTCTTGCCCACGGTACAGATACTGGTCTCCCCTGCGCTTTGACCGCGCAGACCTGCCCCGCCCAACGGTTTCTGTTGTCCCATAAGCTGCCTCCTATTCCTTGGCTGAAAACAGACGATCCAGTGTCTGCTCGTAGTGGTGATAGCCGAGAAAGTCGTAGAGCGACTCCCGGGTTTGCATGGTCTCCACGACGGCGCGCTGATGGCCATCCTGGCGAATATGGTGATAGACGTTGAGGGCAGCCTGATTGGCAGCCCGGTTGGCACTCAAGGGGTAGAGCACCATGTCGACGCCGTGGGCTGCGAGCAACTCCTTGTCAAACAGCTCGGTTTTGCCGAACTCGGTCATGTTGGCAAGAATGGGCACTCCGGCCACCTGCTTGAACTGGTCGTACTGAGCCAGCTCGGTCACCGCCTCGGCGAAGATCATGTCGGCACCGGCAGCCACATAGGCGGCGGCACGCTCAAGTGCTGACTCCATCCCCTCCACTGCCAGCGCATCGGTGCGAGCCATGATGACGAACTCGCTATTCTCGCGGGCATCCACTGCTGCCTTGATCCGATCGCACATCTCCTCAAGCGTGACCACCGCCTTGTTGGGGCGGTGACCGCAGCGCTTCTGGGCCACCTGATCTTCCATATGGACGGCGGCAACCCCGGCCCGTTCGAACGCACGAATGGTGCGGGCGATATTGAATGCCCCACCCCAGCCGGTATCGATATCGACCAGCAGCGGCACCCGGGTGGCCGCGGTGATCCGCTCGGCATCGATCAGCACGTCGTTGAGGGAGGTCATGCCGAGATCCGGCAAGCCATAGGAGGCGTTGGCCACCCCGGCGCCGGAGAGGTAGAGGGCTTGAAAGCCGCTGCGTTCAGCCATCAGCGCCATATAGGCATTGATGGTACCGACGATCTGCAGGGGCCGTTCATTGGCTAGGGCGGTGCGAAAGCGCAGGCCCGCCGAGGGGGACAAACTGGACATCATGACTCCTTTCACCTGTCTAGTCTGGCTATCTAATATCACGTTTACGTTAACGTCAATTATACTTTCGTAACATTCAGGCAGCAGGCAAGACAGGGAAACGGTTTTAGGGTAAATTTCACCAATTCCTTCAACAGGTTGAATTGTATGATGGAGCCCAGTTCCGTGATCGTCTGCCCGGCGTGTGACTTGCTGATCCAGCGCAAGGCACTGCCGCTGCGTCGCCATGCCCATTGTCCCCGCTGTCACCAGCATCTCTATGGCCGTTATGCCTTTCGTCCCTCCCAGCTGATGGCACTGACCATCACCGGATTCTTGCTGCTCCCCTCTGCCTTTTTTGAACCGCTGATCTATCTGCGCCTGGCGGGGGTCAACTCCGATGCCAACTTGTTGCACGGGATTTTTGTGCTGCTTGATGAGGGCGAGTTCTGGGTTGCTGCGCTGGTGCTCTGGTGCGCCGTGTTGGCGCCGGTAGGATTGCTGGCAGGGATCTTTGCGCTGGCATCTGGCCTGGCCAAACGCATGCACATCCTTGCACCCACCTTGAAAGTGGTGGAGGTGTTTCGCCACTGGGCCATGCTGGAGGTCTATATCGTCAGCCTGCTGGTTGCCCTGTTCAAATTGATCGATATTGCCGATGTCAGGCTGGGTGGCGGGCTGCTCAGCCTCGGCATTCTGATGCTGCTCAACATGAGTTTGCTGGTCCTGTTTGATCCGGCGCCCTATTGGGATCGGATACCGCTCAAGGAGGAAGGCGATGACCAGCGCCCGTGAAATGGGGCTCTGCGGTTGCCATACCTGTGGCCTGCTGGTGCGCTATCAGGCAGGCAAGGTCTGCCCGCGCTGTGGCAGCAAGCTGCAGGTACGGATCCCCCACTCACTTGCCTGGTCATGGGGTCTGCTGGCGCTGGCCACCTTTATGTTGCTGCCTGCCAACCTGCTGCCCATCACCCACTTCTATAACAAGGGGCTGCTGCAGTCAGATACCATCTTCAGCGGTATCATGACTCTCTATCGCAGCAAGATGGGCGGAATTGCCACCATTGTGCTCACCGCCAGTATCGTGGTGCCGGTGGGCAAAATATTGGGGCTGGGCTGGATCTGCTGGCAGTTGCAACGGAGCAAACCGGTGCGGCGCAAGCGGCAACTCTTGATGTATCGAGTGATCGATTTTATTGGCCGCTGGTCGATGCTGGATCTGTTCGTCATCTCGCTGATGGTGGCGCTGGTCGATCGCGGCGTCATGCTGAGTGTCCGTGCAGGACCGGGTGCCACCGCTTTTGCCGGTGTGGTGGTGTTGACCATGATGTCAGCCCGGATGCTTGATACCCGTTTACTGTGGGACAAAGCGGCCCGTTGAGCTGTTCTCTATTTCTGTGTGTGATGTGCTGGTTAACCCAGCCAAATAAGGAGTCGGTATGATCGGGGCTGAACCCGTCATTGAAAAGCGCCGCTGGTTATCGCCGGTCTGGCTGTTGCCTTTGATAGCCCTGCTGTTGGCAGGTGGTTTTCTCTATCAGCAGGTATTGAGTCGTGGCCAGCTTATCCAGATCAACTTTGCTCAGGGCAACGGCATCTTGCCGGGCAAAACCCAGATCCGTTATCAGGGGGTGGCCGTCGGGGTGGTGCAGGAGCTGGAGCTGGCCGAGGATGGCCGCAAGATTGCGGTGATGGCCAAAATTGACAGCCGTGCCCGGCCGTTGATCCGCAAAGGCTCCGATTTCTGGCTGGTGAGCCCCAAGGCGTCGCTGACCGAGATATCCGGTCTCGATACCCTGGTCTCCGGCAACTACATCAACCTGCAGCCGGGGCGTGAAAGCAACCCGCTGGAAGAGACCTTCGATGCGTTGGAGGGCCCTCCCCCCGGCTATCAGGCTCAAGGGCGGATGCTGCACCTGACCGCCGATTCACTGGGCTCGATAGGGATTGGCGCCAAGCTCTATTTTCGTGGTATCGAAGTTGGTAGCGTTATTAATACCCGTCTGGGCCAGGACAACCAGAACGTCATTCTGGATCTGGTCATTGAGCCGCGGTTTGAACACCTGGTCAAAGCGGATACCCGTTTCTGGAACATCAGCGGTATCAAGGGCTCTTTCAGTCTGGCTGGCGTCAGCGTTGAGGCCGGCAGCCTCACCTCCATCCTGAGCGGTGGCATCGCCTTTGACTCGCCCAAAGCTTCGCCGGAGCCCGAGAAGGGACAGACTTTCGTCCTCTACAAAGGGTTGGCGGAAGCAGCACGCGGTGAGCGTATCGATATTGTGGCTGGCGATCTCCCGGTCAAAGAGGGGATGCCCATCCTCTATGAGGGGATCGAGATTGGTCGTATCGATCCCATTCGTCTCACCGACAAGGGGCGGATGGTCACGGCGCTGATCAATCCGGAGCAGGCCTATCGCATCACCGACAAGAGCCAGCTGGTGTGGGAGAGCGTCTCCCTCTCCCCGACCGGCGTCAAACATGCTGATCGTCTGTTGGCTGGCCCTGCCATTCGCCTCGACTATGTGGCAGGCAAACCGGCACAGAAGATGACCCTGACTGATCGTGCCCCCCAGAGTGGCACCAAAGTGACGCTGCAGGCCGACGATCTGGCCGGGCTGAATCAGGATGCACCGGTCTGGTACAAAGGATTGCAAGTGGGTCGCATCAGCCAGTTGATCCTGGATGCACGGGGCAATGCCAGTGTCGAGTTGGTGATGGCGCCTAACTATGGCCATCTGCTCAACCGCGCCCGCTTCTATCGCGCAGCACCACTGCAGATCGATGCCGATCTGAGCGGTATCAAGGTGGAAGCCAGTCCGGCCAGTGCCTGGTTAAGCGGCGGCATCAAGTTGGTACAGGCGAGCAGCGGCGAGCGAGTCAACCGTCTCTACCCGAGTCAGGAGCTGGCTCTTCTCGGCACTCGGGATGCCAAGCCCCAGCGCTGGTTGCTCACCGCGGATCAGGCAGATGGCATCGGCATTGGCTCACCGGTGCTCTATCTCGGGCTGGAAGCGGGCAAGGTCAAGCAGTTGCGCGCCGTCAAAGAGGGGGTCGAAATCGAGCTCGAAATTGATGGCGTGTATGCCCCCCTCCTCGCCCAGCAGCCACAGTTCTGGAAGAAAGCCGCCCTCGATACCCGGGTCGGGGTCGACGGTGTCAAAGTCAAGGTTGGCAATTTGGCGACCTTGCTGCGCGGGGCTATCGAGTTCGACAGGCTGGCCAATGGCCGCAGCAGCCATCAGCTGTTTGATAGCAAAGAGCAAGCCAAGGCCAAGGTGCGCCAACTGTCACTGGTGGCAGAGAGCAACCCGGGGCTCGGGGTTGGCAGCCCAATCCGTTATCGCGGGGTCGATATCGGCAAGATTGAGCAGATTGAGCTGGAGCCCTCTTTGGGTCAGGTGATCTTCAAGGCTGAACTCGATGGGCATTACGCCGAACGTTTCCTGCAATCCGGTGCCCGTTTTACTCTGGTGCAAGCCAAGTTGGGACTGGGCGGTGTCGCTCATCTCGATACCCTGATCAAGGGGGCATTCGTCGAAGCCCAGCCTGGTAAAGGCGCTGGCAAAGATCGCTTCCCCCTGAGCCAGAGCGGGCCGGTTGGTTTAGCGTTGACGCTCAAGAGCCCGTCGGTCAATGGCCTCTCGGTTGGTAGCCCCTTGCTGTTTCGCAAGATGGTCGTTGGCAGTGTCACCAAGGTGGCGTTGGCCCGCGATGGTAGCGAAGTAGTGATCGATGTGAGCGTAGAGCAGGAGTATGCCCATCTGGTGCGGACCAACTCGCGTTTCTGGAATGTCTCCGGGGTCAAAGCAGATATCGGCCTGACCGGCGGCACTATTGAAGTGGAAACCGTACAGAGCCTGCTAGCTGGCGGTATTGCCTTCAATACGCCGGAGAAGGAGATGGGGCCGACCGTCAAGGCGGGCCACAGCTATCCACTCTACGGCAAAGCCGAGAAAGAGTGGCAGGAGTGGAGCCCGCGCATCCAGCCCTGATCCCTCCCCTTCGCGTATCTCATTCAAGCCCGGCCCTGTGTCGGGCTTGTTATTTTACGGCGCTCATCAGGTTCAGCATATTCCTGGCTTTGTGGTAGGATATCGCCCCTTATTTTCGGTCAACGAGACGGCGCCGTGCACGACAACACCTTCCTTCCCGATTACTTTTTACGTCACATTGCGGCCATCATGCCGACCCATCTCTCGATGGATGAATTTGTGGCCAGTTGTCGGCGTCCGCTGCGGCGCAGTATTCGGGTCAATACCTTGAAGATCGCCGTCTCCGACTTTGTTGCCCTGATGCAACCACTGGGTTGGCTGCTCGACCCGGTACCCTGGTGTGACACCGGCTTCTGGCTGACCCGCAGCGATGAAACAGTGCCTCTGGGCAATACCGCCGAGCATTTGAGCGGGCTTTTCTATATTCAGGAAGCGAGCTCCATGCTGCCGGTGACGGCGCTCTTTGCCAGCGACAAGATCAAAGCGGACGGCATGTTGCTGGATGCCGCCGCCGCCCCCGGCTCCAAGACTACCCAGATCGCCGCCCTGATGAACAACCAGGGGATGCTGGTTGCCAACGAGTTTTCCAGCAGCCGGTTAAAAGTGCTGAGCGCCAATATCCAGCGTTGCGGCGTGACCAATGTGGGCATGACCCATTTTGATGCCAAGGTGTTTGGTCAGTGGTTGCCGGAGACATTCGACGCCATTCTGCTCGACGCCCCCTGCTCTGGCGAAGGGACGGTACGCAAGGATGAAGATGCCCTGCGCAACTGGAGCATCGAGAGCATCGATGAGATTGCGGCGGTGCAGCAAGGGTTGCTGGAGAGTGCCTTCCATGCCCTGAAACCGGGTGGCGTACTGGTCTATTCCACCTGCACCTTGAGCCAGCAGGAGAATCAGGCGGTTTGCCAATCCTTGCTGGACAAGTTTGGCGATGCCTTGAGCTTTGACTCGCTGGCTGATCTGTTCCCCCATGCAGAGCAAGCTTGCACACCTGAAGGATACCTGCACGTTTGGCCCCAAATCTTCGACAGTGAGGGTTTTTTCGTCGCCAGATTGCGCAAGCATCACTCGGTTCCCAACACCATGTTCAAACCGGGCAAGCTGGGTAAATTCCCCTTTGCGCAGCTTCCGGCCAAAGAGGCTGAGCCCATGTTGCGCGAGATTGAAGCCAACTTCGGGGTGGCGCCGCTGGGGCAACTGTTTGGTCGCAATGACGAGATCTGGCTCTTCCCCCAGCTGTTTGAGCAAGTACAAGGCAAGCTGCGTTTCGATCGCATAGGCATCAAGTTGGCCGAGACGTTCAAGAAAGGCTATCGCCTCACCCATGAGTGGGCGCTGGCCTATGGCGATAAAGCGAGCAAGGGCATTGTCGAACTGGATAGCGCCAATGCACGGGAATTCATGATGGGGCGGGATGTCTGGCCAGAGCAGGATGCTGGCGTTGGCGTTGGCGAGGTGATCGTCCGCTATCAGGGGCATACTCTGGGCATGGGGAAATGGGTCGGCAGTCGGGTCAAGAATGCCCTCCCCCGCGAGCTGGTGCGTGACAATAATCTGTTCAATGTATAGCGGGCTGTTCGGTGTATTAGCACTTGAACGAGTCTGAAATACCCACACTCTGGTTGAACTTTTCTTCGGATCTTGAAAAGCCTTGAGCCTTGTCTAAGCTTAAGGCAATCCGAACACCAGTTAGCGCACGGCTCTGCAAGGAGCCAATTCCCCTATGCCAGGTACAAGGAATTCGTACCTGGCTTTTTTTATCTCTTATCCAATGGCTGTTTCTTCACTGCCAGCACTATTCCACAATCTCTTCGACTTGGGTGGCCTTGGTGTTTTCAAACAGGGGTTCCCTACCCAGCTCATGTTGATAGAGCAGATCGATCGCCTGCTCTATCAGTGATGCCTGACTGTCTTCGAGATGGAGACCCAGTACGGCCAATCGCTCGGCATGGCGATTGCTGATCCAGCATTGCAACCGGGTATGGGTCTCCTGCTTGCGTTTTACATGTTGGCGCTGTCGTTCGGCATTGTTTTGGGGGGCCGCCTCTTGCTCTTCACGCACTGTCATTTCCTGGTTCATATGCTCTTGCGATGTTCCATTTCCGGATTTGTTATCTCTCATCACATGCCATTATCCATTGGAAGATGACCCTTCCACCTTGGGCTGTTGGCTGTGCGACAAATATATCATCAGATCAACAAGATATCATTTAACATAAATACCTCAGTGGCGCAGTGATATTAAAGCAAGCCATCGAGTGCATGATCGGAGAATTTGTGGGCGTCATCGAAATACTCCTGCAAGGTGCGCATATCCTTGTGGCGCGTCACCTCGATGATTTTGTTCATCGGCTTGCCGGCAGTGACTGCCGAGGTGATAAATCCACGTCGCAGGCTATGGCCACTGACGTAGAGATCGTCGATGGTCTGACCGGTTCGCCGCTTGATCATCAGGTTAATGCCCTGAGGGCCGAGCGGTTCGGCCATCAGTTGACCCCAGCGATTCATCCGCCGAAACAATGGCCCCTCGCTGATCCGGCTTTTGCGCAACCAGTTTTGCAGTGCCGACACAGGGCAATAGTGCTTGCCCGGGATCAGGGCGATCTCGGTTTCATGCAGCTGATGTTTGCTCGGTTTGAGGCGAAGGCGGATCCCCTGCCCCACAAAATCAAGATCGCACACCTCAATTCGGGCCGCTTCAGAGCGGCGCAAGGCGCCACTGAACATCAGAAGCAGCAGAGTGTGATCGCGTAAACCTGCCAAATCACCGGTGTCGATGCCATCGAGCACCTGGGTCAATGGCTGCAAAGTCAGGGCGCCGGTTTTGCGTTTGCGGTTATCCCCCAACCTGACAATACCGCGCATCATCTCCTTGATTTCGGGATGTTCGGTGGGCATGGGATGAATCCCTTTTTGCTTGAATGCATAACGGATCCCCGCCAGACGTCTCACAAGGGTTGCTGGTTTTCGCGGTTCGCCGTCACGCAACTCACCCTTCCCCTCTTCTTTATCCAGCCATACCCAGTCGGCCAATATGCCATCGGCCTGATCTGCCAGAAAGTTCATGATGTCGTGATGGGTCGTTTGCAGTGGATCCAGCCTGTGCAGCTGGCACCAGAATACAAAAATTCGGGTATCCGCCTGATAGGCATTGAGGGTGGAGTCGGCTTTTGCACTGCGCAAAAAGCGGCGTGCCCGACTATTTAGTTGGGCATCGAAAACAGTCTGCAGCGACTGATGAGCTGGATTGGAAAAGGTTGGATATGCCACGGAACACTATGATTCTTATGGAGTTTGAGTGGATCTTACAGGATCCTTTTCATACATCAAGTATCGATAATGAATATTATCGATACTTATAGCATCCTGTTTTAATACCCTTTGACCACCGTGGATAAACGACACATCGGAATATCATTCAACCCAGCTTTGCAGGAATGATGACTGGTTTGGTGAGAGATAACACACTGTGCTGGTAATATTGAGGTGGGTAATCAGCTTGGTATTTAAAAATGAAAAGCCCCGAACAACGGGGCTTTGTGGTTATTTTTTCGCCAGCTTAAAGAGTTCAAAGAAATTCCGGCTGGTCGCTTCTGCCAATTCACTGAGCGGCATGTGA
Organism: Aeromonas sp. MdU4; assembly: GCF_041929505.1. NCBI lineage: Bacteria > Pseudomonadati > Pseudomonadota > Gammaproteobacteria > Aeromonadales > Aeromonadaceae > Aeromonas > Aeromonas sp. MdU4. The sequence continues at coordinate 191,093 of NZ_JBHFMW010000024.1, forward strand.
CGCAGATCGGCAATAAACTGGGCAACGTCCCGTACAAACGCAGGTTCATTCTCCCTTCCCCGGTGAGGTACGGGGGCAAGATAAGGCGCATCCGTTTCGACCAACAGTCGATCAAGAGGCAACGCCTTGACTACAGCCTGCAATGCCGATGCATTCTTGAATGTGGCGATCCCCGAAATAGAGATATAGAACCCCATCGCCATCGCCGCTTCTGCCATCTCGAGAGATTCGGTGAAACAGTGCAGCACACCGCCAACCTGATCCGCCCCCTCTTCGCGCATGATCTGCAAAGTATCTTGCTGGGCATCACGAGTATGGATGATCAGCGGCTTGTTCAGCGCACGGGCAACCCGGATATGTTCGCGGAAAGAGGCCTGCTGAACCTCTTTGTTCTCGGGGGAGTAGAAGTAGTCGAGACCGGTCTCGCCTATGGCGATCACTCTTTCATCAGCGGCCTGCGCCAGCAGCAAAGCGGCATTAACTCCAGGTTCCTGATTGAGCGGATGCACCCCGCAGGAGGCAAACACCTGAGGATATGGGGCGATGGCCGACATCATGGTCGGAAATTGTTCTTGCGTCACGCTGACACAGAGAAAGTATCCCACCTCCTGCGCTGCCGCCTTGGCCAGTACATCAGCCATGCTGATCTGCTTGCTGCCATAACTGAGGCGATCGAGGTGACAATGGGAGTCAACGAGTAACATACAAAACCTTTGTTGCGAATGAAGATCTATAACCAGCGACTAAGCCAGTTCATCAGATGAATGGTGGGGTTGGAGAGCTGTCCCGGCTGGCAAGCAGCCTTGAGGCCGACCAACTGCTGCTCGGCATCCAGCAGCTTTTCACTGGAGTGCAGCCCGGCAAACTGCTGACTCAGGATCGCCAGATCCGGCATCGCCAGTTGATGATGACCGCATCCCGCCTGGGTTTTCAGCGCATCGCATAAAAAGAGCTGTACCCAGTGCAGACGAACCAGTGTCTCCTGACCAAGCTGGCTGCACAACGCAGTCGCTTTGATCGGAGATTTGGCAAGTGCGACCAAATCTTCCAGCAGTTCACGACGGGCACCATCTTGCTGCTGCTCAATGTAGTCAAGCACCCGCAGCGGCGCCCCCTGACAGATCCGCACCTGAGCCAAGGTCGCCTGATGTCCCTGCTCTGCCAGCCAGCGTACCGTCTCTCCCTCGCTCGGTAGTTGGCACACATGTTTGTGACAACGGCTGAGAATGGTCGGTAGCAGACGGGAAACCTGGGAGGCGATGAGGATCAGCAGGCTGTCGCCGGCTGGCTCTTCCAGGGTTTTCAGCAGGGCGTTGGCTGCCGATTCGGTCATCCGCTCCGCATCCGGAATGATCACCACCTTGCCACGGCCGAGCTGGGCAGAGCCCTGCAGCCGGGTGCAGATCTCGCGGATTGCTTCGACCCCGATGGTCTTGCTATCGCGCGTGATAGTGCCGAGATCCGGGTGGTTGCCTTTGTCAAATAGCTGGCAAGAGTGGCACTGGCCGCACGGTTCGCCGCGTTGAGGTTGCTGACAAAGATGCAAGCGCGCCAGCCGTTCGGCCAACTGCTCCTTGCCAAGACCGGGATCGCCGAGCAACAACCAGGCATGACCCAGCCTGCCGGCTGCTGCCGTTTGGTTCAGTGCCTGCCAATCGGGGATCAGCCAGGGATACATAGGCGTGCATCCAGCGCAGCTTCAATCGCCGCTTTTACCTGATCCGGTGTTTGCGCCGCATCGATCACCACGATGGAATCATCCCCGGCGGCGAGTTCGAGATAACGGCTGCGGGTTCGTTCGAAAAAGCTAAGCTGCTCCAGTTCGATCCGATCCAGCTCACCGCGATGACGGGCGCGCTGCAGACCGAGTGCAGGGTCGATATCAAGATAGAGGGTGAGATCCGGTTTGAAGTTGCCGAGTACCGCCTGCTTGATGGCACCGATAAGAGCAGCATCGATACCGCGGCCACCCCCTTGATAAGCCTGAGACGAAAGATCGTGGCGATCACCCACTACCCAGACCTCTTCGGCCAGGGCGGGTTTGATGCGAGTCTCAACCAGTTGAACCCGGGAAGCGTACATCAGCAGCAGTTCTGCTTCGATGGTAAGGCGCTCGTCATGCACCTCTTTGACGATGGCCCGCATCCGTTCGGCCAGCGGCGTGCCACCCGGCTCGCGGGTGCACTCGATCCGATCGATGCCGTGGTGCCGCAGATAGTCGGTGACGTAACGAACGGCAGAGCTCTTCCCTGCCCCTTCCAAACCTTCAATAACAATAAATTTAGACATCAGGATTTCTTCAATATGTATTCGCGTACCGCCCGATTGTGTTCATCGAGGGTCTTGGAAAAATAGTGAGCACCACCGCCCTTGGCGACAAAATAGAGATAGTCGGTCGACTTGGGGTTGAGTGCGGCTTCGATGGATGCCTTGCCCGGCATGGCAATCGGGGTGGGCGGCAAGCCATCGATCACATAGGTGTTGTAGGGATTCTTGTCAGTCAGATCACTACGGCGAATGTTGCCGTCATAGCGATCCTTCACCCCGTAGATCACGGTGGGATCAGTCTGCAACTTCATGCCGAGGCGCAGTCGATTGACGAACACCGAGGCAATCTGCGCCCGCTCTTCAGGCAGACCGGTCTCTTTTTCGATGATCGAGGCCATGATCAGCGCTTCATAGGGGGTTTTGTAAGGCAGATTGGCCTGACGCTTGTCCCAGCTCTGCTGCAGGAAGGTCTCCATGTCCTGATGAGCGCGGCGCAAGATCGATATATCACTGGCATGAGTGGTATAGGCGTAGGTTTCCGGCAAAAACCACCCCTCCAGCTTGCCGTTTTCAATACCAAGCTCTTGGGCCAGCTCCGCTTCGGGCAGCTCGACAGTGAGCCGCTCCAGATAAGGTGCGCTGGACAACTGCTTCAGCCAATCTTCAAAGCGGGAACCCTCGACAAAGGTGAGGCTGAAATGAAACTCCTTGCCAGAGGCAAAGAGCGAGAGGGTCTCCTTGAGCAGGGCCCCCTCCTTGATTTCATAAGTACCCGACTTGATGGCAACCAGCTCGGGATGACCACGCAGCCAGAGGCGCACCGCCCAGGGACTGGGTTCGCCATCCCCCAACTCGGCGATCAGGCGAGCAGCATGAGCTCCCTTCTCCACCGTAAAGAGGCGAGTCGGCCCCTTATTGGTGAGCGTTTCCACCTGTTGCCATTTGTAATGCACATAGCCCCCGGCGACGGCCACAGTCAGTGCCGCCCCCGCGAGCAGGGTGTAAAGCCGATTAAACTTCAATGACCAAACGCTCCTGTAAACGGCGACTCAATACCGGGGCGGGATACTGGATATCCTCGATACCGTTGACCGGCACCACCCCCATCAGGGTATTGGTAAGCCACACCTCTTCCGCCTGCCATAGTGACTCCAGTGGAGCCTCTACCACACGCAACTCAATACTCATCTGTTTCAGCATCGCCATAACCTTGCGGCGCATGATGCCATCGACACCACCTCGGGCCAGATCGGGCGTAAACACCGTCTTGCCCCGACGCCAAAACAGATTGGCACTGACCCCTTCGATCAGAAAACCACGACTGTTAAGCACTACTCCTTCGACTGCACCACGGCTGACAAGTTCGCTCTTGAGCAGTACCTGCTCCAACCGGTTGAGAGTCTTGAGCCCGGCCAGCATGGGGGCATCGCCGATCCGCTGGCGACAAACCAGCAGGTTGATCCCCTCTTGTCGCCACTGGGCATACAGGGCAGGGAAAGGCGCCAGCGAAAGAATGCGGGTCGTCTGCTGGCAATCGCTGCCATCATAACCCCGGCCACCCTCCCCCCGGGTCAACATGATCTTGGCAACGCACAGCGCTTCACCTGCAACCAAGGTCTGGAGTTCCCGAGTCAACAATTCCCAGTCCGGTTCAACCATCCCAAGTCGGCTATTGGTCTGCTGCAGTCGCGCCAGATGAGCTGGCCACTGCAAGACCTTTCCTTCTCTCACCGCCATGGTAGTGAAATGGCCATCGCCATAGGCCAGACCACGGTCGCGAGCCGAGATGGTATCGAGCTTCAATCCATTGATAAGCAAAGGGATCCCTCCGATAAAAAAGGCCCGATACCGGCAGTATCGGGCCTCTGTCATTGCCCGCAGGCAATTATACGCGTTTGAAGATCAGGGAACCATTGGTACCGCCGAAACCAAACGAGTTGGAGAGGGCGTACTCGAAGTTACCAGGCTTGGCCACGTGGGGCACCAGATCCAGGTCGCACTCATCATCCGGGTTGTCCAGGTTGATGGTGGGTGGCGCAATCTGGTCGCGCAGGGCAAGCACAGTGATGATCGCCTCAATGGCACCGGCGGCACCCAGCAGGTGACCGGTCATCGACTTGGTGGAGCTGATCATCAGTGACTTGGAGTGCTCGCCAAACACCGTTTTCATGCCACGCAACTCGGCAACATCACCCAGCGGGGTCGAGGTGCCGTGTGCATTGATGTAACCCACCTGCTCGGGGGCAATACCGGCATCCTTGATGGCATTCTTCATGGCGCGAGCGCCACCATTGCCATCAGCGGGAGGTGCCGTCATGTGGTAAGCGTCACCACTCATGCCAAAACCGACCAGTTCGGCATAAATCTTGGCGCCACGGGCCTTGGCGTGTTCGTACTCTTCCAGCACCAGTACACCGGCGCCGTCACCCAGCACGAAACCGTCGCGCTCCTTGTCCCACGGACGGCTCGCCTTTTGCGGCTCGTCGTTGCGGTTGGAGAGCGCCTTAGCCGCGGCAAAACCACCCATCCCCATCGGGGTAGAGGCTTTTTCGGTACCGCCAGCCACCATCACGTCCGCATCACCGTAGGCGATCATCCGGCCAGCCATGCCGATGGCATGGGTACCAGTGGTACAGGCGGTGGTCACTGCGATGTTCGGCCCTTGCAGACCTCTCATGATGGAGAGATGACCGGACACCATATTGATGATGGTGGACGGTACAAAGAAGGGGCTGATCTTGCGCGGGCCGCCGTTAACGAGACTGCTATGGTTCTGTTCAATCAGACCCAGACCACCGATCCCGGAACCAATCGCCACGCCAACGCGCTCGGCATTGTCATCGCTGATGACGAGGCCGGAATCATCCAGTGCCTGAATACCGGCAGCAATACCGTATTGAATGAAGAGATCCATCTTGCGAGCTTCTTTACGGTTGATACCGAACTGCTCGGGATCGAAATCCTTGACCAGACCTGCGAAGCGGGTTGCAAACTCGCTGGCATCAAAGTGATCGATAAGGGAAATGCCGCTCTGCCCGTTGAGCAGGGCTTGCCAGCTGGATTCGGCAGTGTTGCCTACCGGGGAAAGCATCCCCAAGCCGGTCACCACGACTCTGCGTTTTGACACTGAGGTAGTCTCCGAGAGGTAATTTGAAAGGAAACAAATATAAAAGAAGCGGCCCTTGGGCCGCTTCTTTCAGAACAGGAACTTATTCCTGATTAGCGGTGATGTAGTCGATAGCCGCTTGAACAGTGGTGATCTTCTCGGCTTCTTCATCAGGAATTTCGGTATCGAATTCTTCTTCCAGCGCCATTACCAGTTCAACGGTATCCAAAGAGTCAGCGCCCAGGTCGTCGACGAAGGAGGCAGCGTTTTTCACGTCTTCTTCTTTAACACCCAGTTGTTCGATGATGATTTTCTTTACGCGTTCTTCGATGTTGCTCATGACCTGAATTTTCCTTTAAAAATACGCTATTTGCGTCTGGTTGGGGTAGTTTATTCAATTGACGTGAGTTTGCAAGTAGCTTGCCGCTGGTCAAACCACGAAATGTGCCAAACTTCGGCGTACTATCGCAAATTTGAACAGATCTCACGACAAATTGATTACACCATGTACATCCCGCCATTAACATGCAGGGTTTCGCCGGTGATATAGGCTGCTTCATCAGAAGCCAAGAATACCACAGCGGCGGCAATTTCTTTTGGATCACCCAAACGGGCAGCAGGCACCTGGTTCATGATGCCAGCACGTTGCTCGTCATTCAGGGCTCGGGTCATGTCGGTTTCAATGAAACCGGGCGCAACCGCGTTCACAGTAATACCACGGGACGCCACTTCCCGCGCCAACGATTTGGTAAAGCCAACCAGACCCGCCTTGGCGGCAGCATAGTTGACCTGACCCGCATTACCCATGGTTCCCACCACGGAGCCAATGCTGATGATGCGACCATGACGTTTTTTCATCATGGCGCGCAACACCGGTTTACTCAGACGGTAGAGGGAGGTCAGATTGGTATCGATGATCTCGTTCCACTCGTCGTCTTTCATCCGCATCAACAGGTTGTCACGGGTGATGCCCGCGTTGTTGATCAGGATGTCGATGTCGCCAAAGCGCGCCTTGATAGCGGCAAAGACGGCTTCGATGGATTCTGGGCTGGTCACGTTCAGCGCCATACCGCAACCATTGTCGCCCAAATAAGCGCTGATCGCCTCGGCACCGCTCTCGCTGGTGGCCGTCCCGACAACTTTGGCGCCACGGGCCGCAAAAGTTTCGGCAATCGCACGGCCAATGCCACGACTGGCACCGGTCACCAACACAACCTTATCGGTAAAGCTCATCACTTGCTCCTGTTTACTTGATCTGGGCCAGCGCCTGCTCGAAAGAGGCAACATCGTTGGCGTGAATACCTTCCACGCGCTTGTCGATGCGCTTGGCGAGCCCGGTCAATACCTTGCCCGGTCCCATCTCGATTTCGAGAGTAACGCCCTCATTGGCCATCCGCTCGACAGTCTCGGTCCAACGAACCGGGCTGAATAGCTGACGCACCAGCGCTTGCTTGATGGCGGCCGGATCCTGTTCACAGGATACGTCGACATTATTGATGACTGCGATGGTTGGAACCTTGATCTCGATCCCGTCCAGCGCAGCTGCTAATTTTTCTGCGGCAGGTTTCATCAGGGCGCAGTGAGAAGGCACGGAGACCGGCAGCGGCAGTGCACGCTTGGCGCCGGACTCTTTCATCAGCACGTTGGCACGCTCGACGGCCTCTTTATGGCCGGCGATGACCACCTGGCCCGGAGAGTTGAAGTTGACCGGAGAGACCACTTGTCCTTGTGCCGCTTTCTCGCAGTTGGCGGCGATAGCGTCATTGTCCAGCCCGATGATGGCGGCCATGGCACCAGTGCCTTCCGGCACGGCTTCCTGCATGGCCAGACCACGCAGCTCGACCAGTTTGACCGCATCGGCAAAGGCCAGTGCACCGCTGCACACCAGGGCGGAGTACTCACCCAGGCTGTGACCGGCCATCACGGCAGGCGTTGCCCCACCCTGCTGCTGCCACAAGCGCCACAGGGCGACAGAGGCGGTCAGCAACGCAGGTTGGGTGCGCCAGGTTTTATTCAGATCTTCAACCGGACCATCCATCACCAGGGCAAGCAGGTCATAACCCAGCACCTGGCTCGCCTCGGCGAAGGTCTCCTTGATCACGGCATGTTGTTCGGCCAGTTCGGCCAGCATGCCAACGGACTGGGAACCTTGTCCCGGGAAGGCAATGGCAAATTGAGTCATCATTGATTCCTTTTAGATAAGACAAAAATGAAATCGGTGACGAGATGATGGATACACCATCCCGCCGAAGATCAGAGGCGAACCAGCGCGGAACCCCAGGCAAAACCGCCGCCAAAGGCTTCCAGCAGTACCAGCTGACCCGGTTTGATCCGGCCATCCCGAACCCCTTCATCGAAGGCGATGGGGACGGAAGCAGCAGAGGTATTACCGTGCTTGTCGAGGGTCAACACCACCTTATCGAGGCTCATGCCGAGCTTCTTGGCAGTGGCGCTGATGATGCGGAAGTTGGCTTGATGGGGCACCAGCCAGTCCAGCTCGCTCGGCTCAATGCCAGCTGCGGCCAACGTCTCGGTCACGATCTCGCTCAGACGGGTGACCGCCACCTTGAACACATCGTTGCCCTTCATATACATATAGGCTTCGAGCTCGGCACCCGGCATGCCGCGACGGGGCTGCGGCAGCTTGAGCAGCTCACCATAGCGGCCATCGGCATGAAGATGGGTGGAGAGGATGCCCGGCGTTTCGCTGGCGCCAATCACCACCGCACCGGCTCCATCGCCAAAAATAATGATGGTGCCGCGATCTTCCGGATCGCACATACGCGACAGCACATCGGCCCCGACGACCAGCACGTGACGGGCGGCGCCGGACTTGACGAACTGATCGGCAATGGAGAGCGCATAGGTAAAACCGGCGCAGGCGGCAGCCACGTCAAAGGCAGGAATACCCGGTACACCAAGTAGCCCCTGCAGCTCGCAGGCCGCAGCGGGGAAAGCATTTTCAGCACTGGTGGTAGCCAGCACTATCATATCGAGATCGGCAGCGGTCAGACCCGCCGCCTCCAGGGCCCGCAGGGCGGCCTGGTAAGAGAGGGTGGCAACGGTCTCATCAGCACCGGCAATACGGCGCTCACGGATCCCGGTGCGTTCCACGATCCACTCATCACTGGTCTCAACCATCTGCTCGAGATCGGCGTTGGTACGCACTGAACTCGGCAGGTAGCTGCCAGTACCCAGAATTTTGCTATGCATAGAGTTCTTATAGATCCCTGTCAGAGAAGACAGCTTCAAGGCGATCTGCTATTTGCAGTGGAAGTTGATGTTTGGCCTCTTGTGCGGCCAGCAGGATCGCATTACACAGGGCGCGCCGTTCGGCCCGCCCATGACTTTTTACCACAATGCCGCGCAATCCTAACAGACTTGCCCCGTTATACTGGTCGGGGTTCAGGTAAGAAAAACGCCGTTTGAACATAAATCCGGCGATCCGGCCAAGAAAAGTGCGCTTTTTGCGGGGATATCCGGCCAGTTGGGCCATCATCCGCACTACCCCCTCCGCCGTCTTGAGGGCGACATTGCCAACAAAACCATCGCAGACGATCACATCGCACTCGCCACTGAAGATGCGATCCCCTTCAATGAAACCGACATAGTTGAGTGCGTTGCACTGGCGTAACAATTCGGCACTGTGACGCACCAAATCATTGCCCTTGATCTCCTCCTCGCCAATGTTAAGCAAGGCAACCCGTGGCGACGCAATGCCTTCGACCTTTTCGGCCACGACAGAGCCCATCACGGCAAACTGCAGCAAGGTATCGGCATCGCAACTGACGTTGGCGCCGAGATCCAGCATCACGGTGCGCTTGCCGCTCAATGTCGGCAATGCCTTGATGAGGGCGGGTCTGTCTACCCCTGGCAGGGATTTGAGCACGCACTTTGCCATCGCCATCAGGGCACCGGTATTGCCAGCACTGACGCAGGCATCGGCCTCACCGGCTTTCACCAGATTGAGTACCACCCGCATGGAGGAGTCTTTCAGAGTTCGCAACGCCACGATCGGTTTATCGCCCATGCCAACCACTTGGGATGCATGTACAAAACGAACACGGGGATGATTCAGCAAGCCATGTTGCTGCAGCAAAGAAGAGGTCTGGTGCTGGTCGCCGACCAGGATCAGTTTTAGCTGGGGTAAAAGAGACAGTGCCTGCACGGCGGCAGGCACTGTTTCCGAGGGGCCAATATCTCCCCCCATGATGTCTAGCGCGACAGTTTGCGTAGACAAAGGCAATCCTTAAGCGATTACCTTTTTACCGCGGTAGAAACCATCGGCAGTCACGTGGTGACGACGATGAATTTCGCCACTGGTCTGATCAACAGTCAGGGCAGCGGTGGTCAACGCATCGTGGGAACGACGCATGCCACGCTTGGCACGGGTTTTACGGTTCTGTTGTACGGCCATTGTAGGCTAACTCCTAAATTCACTTACGTTTAAGCTCTTCAAGAACTGCAAAGGGATTCGGCCGCTCATCAGCAGGTTCGATTTCACCCCAGGTCATCTCCATGTTTCCTCTCGGGCAGGCATCCAAAGGATGCATTGCGACTTGAGGCAACGAGAGGATGAGTTCATCCTCCAGGATTTGATGAAGATCTATCTCGCCGTTTTCGTCCAACTCAATGGGCTCATAAGCTTCCGGCAGTTCTTCCTCGTTTGTTCTTTCGAACAGCGGAGTGTAGATAAATTCAGCTTCACAGAGGTGTTCGAATGTCTCTCCGCAACGTTGGCAAACCAGGTCAACCTTGGCATGGGCAGTGCCTTTCATAACGGTCAACTTCTGGACATCTTTGCCAAAGTGCAGTGATACATCGATATCACTCTGCAAGCCAGCGGTTGATTCCTCCAGCCTGGGCATCTGCGACTTTTCCACTATCCCGATGTAATCGAGCAGCTTCAAGGCACTACGGACTGGATCAACCTTAACGGGCAACTTCACCTTTTGCATAGGGCGCGAATAATATAGGTCCAACAACTGATAGTCAAAGGAAAAAGTCCTTACCGCCGATGATTTTAACGTCACAAGTCCCTAGAATGCCGGTACCTGCTTTCATCGGTAACTCGATTATGCCACAGAATCTGATCCTCGCCTCAACTTCTCGCTATCGCAAAGCCCTGCTGGAGAAGCTCGGCCTCCCCTTTGAATGTGCGGCTCCTGACGTAGACGAACGACCACTGGCAGATGAATCCGCTCAGGAGCTGGTGGCCAGACTTGCCCGGGCAAAGGCCCAGGCCATTGCAAATAGTCGTGATCACGGGCTGATCATCGGATCTGATCAGGTGTGTGTCTGCAATGGCCGCATCCTCGGCAAACCGGGCACCATCGACAATGCCATAGCACAGCTGATGGCGGCCCAGGGGCGCAGCGTCACCTTTTACACCGGCCTGTGCGTACTTAACGCTGCAACCAATGAGATTCATCAATTGATTGAACCGTTTACGGTTCACTTTCGCGATCTCGACGAATCCGCCATTCGCCGCTATGTAGAGGCTGAACAGCCCCTCGATTGCGCGGGCAGCTTCAAATGCGAAGGGATGGGTATCGTGCTGTTCAAGGGGTTGGAAGGGCGCGACCCCAACGCATTGATCGGTCTGCCGCTGATCGGTCTGATCGAACTGCTGGAGCGCCACGGCATCGCCCTGCCCTGATTGTGGGCAAATAGATGAGCTAGACGATATATAAAAAGCCCGGTCAATTGGCCGGGCTTTTTATATCAATCAGACTGATGTCTCTCAAAGAGAGGCGTCTACAACAGCGCGCGAAGAGCCGTCATAGAGTCAACAACTGCCACAGGCTCGTAACGACTGAGGGCATCGCAGCTATCCACCCCCCATGTGACACCAATTCGCGGCATGGCGATCGCCTCAGCCATCGCCATATCGTGCACAGAGTCGCCGATCATCACGGCCTGCCGGGGTGAAAGCCCCAGCTCGTCCAGGATCTGTTCAAGCATCAGCGGATCAGGCTTGGAACGAGCCTCATCTGCGCCACGACTGGTAACAAACAACGGGCGCAGCCCGGTCTCATCCAATACCCGATCCAGCCCACGGCGTGATTTGCCGGTGGCGACTGCCAGTTGCAGTCCCCGTGAATGCCAGTCATGCAGCAGCTCCCCTGCCCCGGCAAACAGCGGGCTGGGGGTCGCATCGTGCAGATAGTGATGACGATAACGATCGATGAGTGCGGCAATCTCACGCTCATCGATGGTAGTGCCACTGTCGCTACATAAGGGGAACAGACGGGACATGGCAACATCGAGGCTCAATCCGATGATCTGCCGAATCTGGGCTGGTGTAGGTACCGCCAGCTCACAATCTCTGGCTGCCCCCTGCACACAGGCCACAATCCGGCCCACCGAATCCATCAGGGTTCCATCCCAATCGAAAATGGCGAGCCGGATATCCTGCATCAGCGTGGCAAACCGTTGAGGAAGTTGTCGAGCTCAGGTGCCAGCGGTGCTTCTACCTGCATCTCGCGACCATCGGCCGGATGGGTAAAGCTGAGCTTCCAGGCATGCAAAAAGAGCCGTTTCAGCCCTTGGCTGCGCATTTTCTCGTCAAACGCCGCTTCACCATACTTATCGTCACAGGCGATCGGGTGACCGGCATGCAGGGTATGCACACGGATCTGGTGGGTACGTCCGGTGATGGGGCTGCACTCAACCAGGGTCGCCTCAGCAAATTGACGCACGATGCGGAACCGGGTTTCAGATGGCTTGCCATCGGCGCTGACCCGCACCACCCGTTCACCGGATTGCAGATCGTTCTTGCGCAGCGGTGCGTTGACCACTTTTACATGGGCCTGCCACTTGCCGCGTACCAGCGCCAGATACTGTTTGCGCATGGTCTTGACGCGCAACTGCTCATGCAGGCTACGCAGGGCGCTGCGCTTCTTGGCGACCAGCAGCACGCCGGAGGTATCGCGGTCGAGGCGGTGCACCAGTTCGAGGAAACGGGCTTCCGGACGCAGGGCACGCAGCCCTTCGATAACGCCAAAGCTCAGGCCGCTGCCACCGTGAACAGCCATGCCGGAGGGCTTATTCAGCACGATCATGGCATCGTCTTCGAACAGGATCTGGCTCTCCAGACGCTGGATAACTGTCAAGTTTGCCGAAGGCAGCTCATTTTTCTCGGCAACGCGCACGGGGGGAACCCGCACCTCGTCACCTGCGCAGAGTTTGTACTCCGGTTTGATGCGCTTTTTGTTTACCCGCACTTCGCCTTTGCGAAGGATGCGATAGATCAGGCTCTTGGGGACGCCCTTTAGCTGAGTCTTGAGAAAATTGTCGATGCGCTGCCCTTCATGCTCAGCTTCGATGGTGAGCAGCTGCACTTGTTGTTGTATCTGTGTCATGGCGCGGATTTTAACACTGCCAGCGCCCCTTGGCTGCATGGTTTGTTGAAAAATGGCGCCTTGCTATGAAAGAGGTTTAAATGGGATAATAAACAAGGTTTTGTCATTGTGTTCAAGCCTTGTACTAAGTGGCCAAAAAGTATGCCACCCAATCCCGAAACACCGTGTCTACAAGAACATGACGGTTCCCGGGTGCGAGGTACAACGCATGGAGAACACAAACATTACCGTTTATTTGTCTCCATTTCGGCATCCTTATTCATCCCTTCTCGAGAAGTGATGACCAGAGCGCCCTTAGTTTGCGCCTCATGCATACCCCAACCGGGAGGTTGCCCCAGTATGCTGAAGACCCGAGGCCGGCGCTGGCAGGACCCAGATGGAGGAAATCAAAATGACACAATAATGAGAACTCAATGAAAAGAATGCTTATCAACGCGACTCAAGAAGAGGAGTTGCGCGTAGCGCTGGTTGACGGACAACAGCTCTACGATTTGGATATTGAAAGTCCGGGACACGAGCAGAAAAAAGCGAACATTTACAAGGGTAAGATCACCCGTGTAGAACCCAGCCTTGAAGCTGCTTTTGTCGACTACGGCGCCGAGCGCCACGGTTTCCTGCCGTTGAAGGAGATCGCCCGCAATTACTTCCCCTCCGGTTACTCCTATCAGGGTCGTCCCAACATCAAAGAAGTGGTCCGCGAAGGTCAGGAAGTTATCGTCCAGATCGACAAGGAAGAGCGTGGCACCAAGGGTGCAGCCCTCACCACCTTTATCAGCCTGGCTGGTAGCTACTTGGTGCTGATGCCCAACAACCCCCGTGCCGGTGGCATCTCCCGCCGCATCGAGGGCGATGAGCGGACCGAACTGAAAGAAGCCCTGAGCGGATTGACCGTGCCGGAAGGCATGGGCCTGATCGTGCGTACCGCAGGTGTGGGCAAGTCTCCGGAAGAGCTGGAGTGGGATCTGAACGTTCTGCTCAATCACTGGGATTCCATCCACAAGGCCTCCCTGGAGCGCGCCGCACCGGTGCTGATCCACCAGGAAAGCAACGTGATCGTGCGTGCCATCCGTGACTATCTCCGTCGCGATGTGGGCGAGATCCTGATCGACAATCCGGTGATTTTCGAACGCGCCAAGGCGCATATCGAGCTGGTACGTCCCGATTTCCTCAACCGTGTGAAGCTGTACAAGGGCGAAGTTGCCCTGTTCAACCACTTCCAGATTGAGAGCCAGATTGAGTCCGCCTTCCAGCGTGAAGTGCGTCTCCCCTCCGGCGGCAGCATCGTTATCGATCCGACTGAAGCCCTGACCTCCATCGATATCAACTCCTCCCGTGCCACCAAGGGCGGCGATATCGAAGAGACCGCACTGCAAACCAACCTGGAAGCGGCCGACGAAATTGCCCGTCAATTGCGTCTGCGCGACTTAGGCGGCCTGATCGTTATCGACTTCATCGACATGACGCCGGTTCGCCATCAGCGCGAAGTGGAAAACCGTCTGCGTGAAGCGGTGCATCAGGACAGGGCCCGCATTCAGCTGGGCCGGATCTCCCGTTTCGGTCTGCTGGAGATGTCTCGCCAGCGTCTGCGCCCCTCCCTCAACGAGTCCAGCAGCCATATCTGCCCCCGTTGCCAGGGTCAAGGCGTGATCCGTGACAACGAATCACTCGCCCTGTCCATCCTGCGTCTCATCGAAGAAGAGGCCATGAAGGACAACACCGAGCAGGTTCACGGCCAAGTGCCGGTGGATGTTGCCGCCTATCTGCTTAACGAGAAGCGTGCCGCCATCGCCAGTCTGGAACAGCGCAATGATGTGCGTGTTTACATCATTCCTAACCAGCATCTGGAAACTCCGCACTACGAAGTGACCCGCATTCGCCAGAACGAGATCCCGGAAGCAGCCAGCTACGAGCTGAAAACCGAGATTGCCAAGCCGACCTACCAGCCGAAACAGGCCCAGGTGATCGAGCGTGAGCAACCACTGTTGCAAGGCTTTGCCCAACCGGCACAACCAGCTCCTGTTGCACCGCAACAGCCTGTAGCGCCCGTTGCTGCGGCCCCTGCCGAAGCCGGTTTCTTCAGCAAGCTGATCAAAGGCATTACCGGCTTGTTCAGCAGCGATGCCACCCCTGCCGAAGTGAAAGCGCCCGCCGAGAAACCGGCCGCGCGTGAAGCTCGCAAAGAGGAAGGTCATCGTCACCAGCGTGATGAGACCCGCGCCCGTGGCCAGCGTCCCCGTCGTGACGACAATCGCAACAACCGCAACAATGCGGAAGCTGGCGAGAAGCGTGAAGGCGGCAACCGCGAAGCCGGTGAAAACCGCAATCGCCGCCCACGTAAAGAGCGTGAGCCCCGTCAGGAACGTGAAGCCCGTAGCGAGACCCGTGGTGAAGTGCGCAACGAACAGCGCATGGAACGTGAACCCCGTCAGGAACGCGAACCTCGTCAAGAACGTGCGCCACGTCCGGCCCGTGAACCGCGAGCTCCCCGTGAGCCGCGCGCCGAGGTCGTTGTTGAAGCGGTAGAAGCCGTTGATGCAATCGCCATCGAGCCGCGTCAGGAGAAAGAGCAGAAAGTGGCCGAACGCCGCGAACGTCGCCAACTGCGCAAGCAGATCCGCGTCGATGTCGCTGCTTCTGACACCCCTGCCCTGCCGGCTGACGAAGTACCAGCGCAAACTGATGTGATCGATGCAACCGTTGGTAACGAGCAGGAAGAGCAGAGTGAAGGGCAACGCCGTTCACGTCGCACTCCGCGCAGCCAGCGTATCGAAGGCCAGCGGCGCAAGCGCATCAACGAAGATGCCCGCAGCCAGCGTGATGAAGAACAGCAAGGCACAACTACCCTGACCGCAGCAGCCCAAGCTGACGCCGCTCAGGTAAAAGTGGAAGAGCCTGCCGTTCCGGTTGTCACCATTCCGAGCGCCGAAGCCATTGCCGCAGCCCTGCAGGCCTCTGCAGCATTGACCGAGCACGTGGTTGCCGAAGCCATCGCTGAAGAAGCTGCCGAGCAGGCCACTGCCCAGGTTGAAGCAATTCAAGCCGATGTTGCCGCGAGCCCGGTTGTTGAAACTGTCGCTGAAGTCGTGGTTGCAGCAGAGCCAGAAGTCGCCGTTGTCGCGGCTCCGGTTGCCGAGGTGATCACCGCCGACGTGGTTGAAACCGCTTCGGTGGATGAAGTCCCTGTTGTAACCGCGCCAGTGCTGGAAGCTGCACCGGCCGCCGCTGCAGTCGAGATGCCAGTTGCTGCTGTAGTCGAAACCCCGGCCGCTGTCGCTACCGTTGTGGTGGAGGAGACTCCGGTTGTCACCAAACAGGTTGCTCACGGTGCTGGCTTGCTGGCTCGTGCCCGCAAGGCATCCGCGCCGATGGCAACCCCTGCCGAAGCCCCTGCTCTACCTGCCCGTGAGCCGGTAAACTACCCGCCACTGGTACGCAACGAGGTAAGCACATCAGGTCGTCATGGTGGCAGCACTGCCGCCGTCAACGTGGCAACCTGCCCAGCCGGTCGCCCATAAATAAGCGACCCGGGTAAACCGTTAACAAAAGCCACACCAACCGGTGTGGCTTTTTTATTACTCTTGTCCCGCCCTGAATATGGTTTATACCTTTCCTCCAATAAATGGAGAGCCCAATGGGACAAGGAGTGAAACGGACACAGCGCGATTACTCGCTGACTTTTAAACTGACGCTGGTCGAGCAGATTGAAAAAGGCGAGCTCACCTAAAGACAGGCTCAGACGCGTTATGGTATTCAGGGCCGCTCCACCGTTCTAGTATCGTTGTTGCTTAAACATGGTCGGCAAAATTGGAGCCTTGGAGTCAAGAGGCTTCTGTGCGTGCCTGCAGGAGTATCACCATGCCTGACCCCGACAACCAGACGCCCGAACCGGGTATCAAGGATCTTGAGCAGCAGCTGGCACTGATGAGCCATAAGGCCCAGTTCTTTGAAGCCGTGGTCGATGTACTCAAAAACGACTACGGTGTCTCCATCGTAAAAAAGCGACCCAGCAAGTCCATAGGCTAACCATCGTCAGGCTTTACCGGTTTACTACAGGCGCATTCGGGTTGCCGACCTGCGTCACGCACAGGGGCTGCAGGTAGTGCGCTTCGTGCGCAAGGTTCCACGGGTGGGTACCCGCAAGCTGCATTATCTGCTGCAGCGCCAGGACGATGACAAGTAAAAGACATCAAGACGTCATATCTGAAGATATGGCACCAGAGCCAGTCTCCCCCACGACTGTTCTCTCATTTTTCTGCATAACGCGGTTTAATGGCCATGAGATGTAAAATCTTATTAATATTTTGTCTTCAAAATTTGGTTTGTTGGCATATAAATGCGTTGTAATAAAGAGGACAGAATTACCTACTGGGGTGGGATCAATCCAGTTTGCACTATCAACTGACACTGCTAGAAACTGGTTTTTGGCTACCCCCATAATGGGCGGTTTACTTTCCATACTAACGCTGTATCAGCGTTCTCACGTCGCTCAATAGCCAACACACCGCAATACCACATAACCTGACTGTATCAATCAAGCCGGTGAACAGTCGCATAGCCTTTTTCTGTACACCATCAACAACGTAATCTGCAAGATCTACGGTCAAGCATTCCGATGTCTCCTCCCTTCGGCACAGGAAGTGAGATTAATGCTCACCAAGGAAATAGATAGCTAGCCGGCTCAGATGATTTAAAAAGATCTCAGGCATGAAAAAAGGGCCCGAAGGCCCTTAGAAAAAATAACGATGTTATCCACCGAACAGATGGTGGCTGACGATGAACAGACCGCCGGAGAGCAGCATGGTCAGCGGCAGGGTCAGCACCCAGGCCATCAGGATAGTCTTGATGGTCTGGCTCTGCAGGCCCGATTTGTTGGCCACCATGGTACCTGCTACCGCTGAGGAGAGGATGTGGGTGGTGGAAACAGGCATACCGGTCAGACTGGCGATACCGATGGAGGTAGCAGCAGTGATCTGGGCCGCAATACCCTGACTGTAAGTCATGCCAGTGGAACCAATTTTCTCACCTACTGTGTGAACGATACGACGCCAACCAACCATGGTGCCACAACCGAGAGCCATCGCGATGGAGACGATCACCCAGGTAGGGGCATATTCAGCAGTCGCGGTCAGATCCTTGCGCCATTTGGCCAAATCTGTCAGCTCCTTGGCTGGCAGCGGCAACTTGGCAACCTTGCGGGCAGTATCATCGATGCAAAGCAATAAACGACGTACTTCACGGCGATCAGTCAGGTTCAGCTCTTCATAAGTACGAACTGCACCCAAGCGAGAATCGAGGGTTGCCATCGCCTGCAGTACGCCATCAGCAGAACAGTGGGTCATCAACTCTTCCTGTGCCTTTACCGGTGCAGAGAAGTTGATCACGCCACCGAGTGCAGCCTGGTTGCGCTGGTAGATCTCCATGATGCGCTGGTTGGCATCCTGAGTCCGGTCCAGATCATAGGAACGACTGCTCATATCCAACGCGAAATAGGCTGGCGCCATACAAATCAGCACCAGCATTACCAGACCAATGCCCTTCTGACCATCGTTGGAACCGTGCACAAAGCTCACCCCCATGGCAGAGGCTACCAGGGTCAGACGCGCCCAGAACGGCGGGTGCTTCTTGCCATCCACCAGTTGACGCTCTTCGGGTGTTTTGTGGATCTTGTTGCTGGTCCAGATGCGCTTCATCGCCAGCAGCAGCAGCGCCGCGATGATGAAACCGATGGTGGGAGAGATGATCAGGGAAAGCATGATGTCGATCGCTTTACCCACGTTGATCCCTTCTGTCACCGGTTTATGGGTGATCCAGGCATAGGCGCCGCCTACCCCCAGAATGGAACCGATCAAGGTATGTGAACTGGAGGCCGGGATCCCGAAGAACCAGGTACCCAGATTCCACACGATGGCGGAAAAGAGCAGCGAGAAGACCATGATCAACCCTTGGGTGGAGTCCATCCCAAGCAGCAGGTCGATGGGCAGCAGATGGACAATGGCATAGGCCACACCCAAGCCGCCGAACATGACGCCAAAAAAGTTGAAGATCCCCGATGCGACCACCGCCAGGTGAGCCGGCATCGCCTTGGTATAGATAACCGTTGCTACCGCGTTGGCGGTATCGTGAAAGCCATTGATAAATTCATAGGCAAGCACAAAAAAAACGGCCAATACCAAACCGATTGACCACCACAAACCCAAACCACTAAACATTTCAAACATAAAAAAAAGCCTGTTTATGAGTTGCGGCGGATTATGCCAGATGGCGGCCAACACCATAGCCATCATTGAAATATTTCAGCCATAAAAAAAAAGAGCTTTTTGGAAAAAAATATCCTAGAGCCAGTCACCATGCGGCTTGCCGCAGATTAATTAAAGCAAACAATGATTGCCGTAAAAGCGTAAATCTGTTGATAATTCAGCCAACAAATGGCCATTACTCTCTTTTATTCCCTCTGAAAATCCCAAAAAAAGCGTAAAGAAACCAGTGACAAACCCTTCTCATCCGACCAGATGGTGCAACTTTATACAATCCCGTCAGTGGCCCACCCGGTTCATTGCCCTCGCCAGACACCCATAAATAAAAGGAGCACATACGTGCTCCTCTTCAAAACGATAGCAGATAGTATCCGGCTCGCCTCAATCCTGGTTGATCCGGCTGGCAACAGCACCCTGCTGGCTCTTGTACTTGGCATTTTCCCGTTTGTTGTACGGGCGGGCGGCGGCGCCGGAGAGCATCTCGAAGTTCAACGCGCCGATCTTCATCTTGGGGCGCAGCGCCAACGGCAGTTTGCCGCCGTTGTAGAACTCCAGCACGATGCGACCAGACCAACCCGGATCGATCCGGTGCGCGGTCACGTGCACCATCAGCCCCAGACGCGCCAATGAAGAGCGGCCGTCGAGCCAACCGACGATATCAGCCGGCAATGTGACTGATTCATAGGTAACGGCCAGCGCCAGCTGACCCGGGTGAAGATAGAAGGCTTCGCCATCGGGGATGTGGATCTCGTCACTCATTACCCGATCGATGGCATCGGCCATCTCGCTGCTCGGACCGCTCAGATCGATATAGGGGGCGGTATGATCGCGAAACACCCGAAATTCGTTACCCAGCAGCACATCGACACTGACACCACTGATCCGCTCTACACCGGGCCGTGGCTCAATGACGATCTTGCCTTCATCCAGATGGCGTTCAATATCGGTATCACACAGACGCATTGGGCGACTCTCCTGACAAATTGTGCTTTTAAAAAAGCCGGGCATCACCCGGCTTGTTTCAACTTAACCAATCAACATGTGGCGAATACGCGCCTTGAGCATGTCGATCGCGATACGATTCTTGCCACCACGGGGCACGATCACATCGGCATACTGCTTGGATGGCTCGATAAACTGCAGGAACATCGGACGTACCGTTTTCTGATACTGCTTGAGCACGGAGTCCATGGTCCGGCCACGCTCCTGCACATCACGCACCAGACGACGCAGCAGACAGATGTCGAGCGGGGTATCCATAAAGATGGAGGCATCCATCAGATCCCGCAGACGGCTGTCGGTCAGCAACAGGATCCCCTCCAGAATGATCACCCGGCGCGGTGCAAACGGGGTCACTTCATTCAGCCGGGTATGTTCGGTGTAGGAGTAGCGGGGAATGTCAACTGCATCCCCCTTGACCAGCTGACTCAAGTGCTGCACCAGCAGGTCGTGATCCAGTGCGTTGGGGTGGTCATAGTTGGTCTTGACCCGTTCTTCCATGGTCATGTGGGTCTGATCACGGTAGTAACAATCTTCGGTGATCACACCAATCTGACCTGCGCCCAGTTCGGCCACCAGCTCTTCATAAATGGTCTGGGCTATAAGACTTTTGCCAGACGCAGATGCGCCCGCAATACCGATGATCACACACGAATGTTGAGTATCAGACATGACAAATACCTAAAAGAGAAGAGCAGTGGGGATGGTTTAAACCGATCCATTATATAAAAAAGGGTGGGTCATGCCCACCCTCAATTCCCTTTCAAGCGACCGATAGTCGATTATTCATCCAGCGACATGGCATAGAGGGGGGTCGCAATCGGTTTTGCGCTGAAAAAAAGTTCAGCCCCGACCCTGCGCGCCAGCTTCAAATAGGCCTGAGCCAGGCTCCCTTCCGGGGCGCCAAACACCGTCGGGCAGCCATCATCCATGTGCTGGCGGATATCGATGTGCAGCGGCAACTGACCAAGCAGCGCCACTTGGTACTGCTCTGCCATCTTCTGGCCGCCACCGGTACCAAACAGCGGCTCATGATGACCACAGGCGCTACAGACGTGGTAACTCATGTTCTCGATAATACCGAGCACCGGGACATTGACCTTGTTGAACATGGCGATCCCCTTGCGGGCATCGGCCAGCGCTACATCCTGCGGCGTGGTAACGATCACCGCCGCCGACGTCGGCACCTGCTGCGCCATGGTGAGCTGAATATCGCCAGTGCCCGGCGGCATGTCCACCACCAGATAATCCACTTCGCCCCAACGGGTTTCACCGAGGATCTGCGCCAGCGCCTTGCTCGCCATCGGGCCGCGCCAGATGGTGGCATCCTGCTCGGAGACCAGATAGCCGATGCTGTTGCTCTTGAGACCACAAGCCATCACCGGCTCCATCAGCTTGCCATCATGGCTGACCGGGCGCTCCTTGAGGGTGCCCATCATGGTAGGGATGGAGGGACCATAGATATCGGCATCGAGAATGGCGACCCGCGCCCCCTCTTTTTGCAGCGCCAGCGCCAGGTTAACCGCGGTGGTGGATTTGCCCACCCCGCCCTTACCGGAGGCGACCACAATGATGTTGCGAATACCCTGCACTGCCGCCAATCCCTGTGCCCGCGGCATACTGGCGACTTCTATCTCCAGTGCCCAGTCGATACGGGCAGCGCCGGTGGCACTGCGCAGTCTGGAATCGTAGCTCTCTTTGAGCTGATCGAGCAGCGAGAGACCGGCAAACGGCAATACCAACCGGATGGAGAGCCCCTGCTCTTTATAAATCACATCACGCACAAAACCGGCATCGACCAGATCCTTGTGCCAGCCAGCTGGCTTAAATTCGGCGAGGATCTGTTTTACTGAATCAATCACCATTAACTCCTCATTATCTTGTCTTTATCTTGAGGTGAACGGTTACCGCACACAAATCAGTGGCTTGCCTGCCATAGCGATGACAAGTCCTGCCAAGGTTGGCACAGCCACAACCCTAGGCAGGCTACCCCCAATTCGGGTAACATGCACGGCACTCTATCATCCCAACAAGCACATCAAGAACGTAATATGGCAACTGATCCTCGTAAAATGCTGGTAACCTGCGCCCTCCCCTATGCCAATGGCTCCATCCATCTTGGCCACATGCTGGAACACATCCAGGCCGATATCTGGGTTCGTTATCAGCGAATGCGCGGTCATCAGGTTCACTTCATCTGTGCCGATGATGCTCACGGCACCCCGATCATGCTCAAAGCGCAACAGATTGGGATCACCCCGGAAGAGATGATTGCGGCCGTTTCCAAAGAGCACCAGACCGATTTCGCCGGTTTCAATATCAGCTTTGACAACTATCACTCCACCCACAGCGATGAGAACCGCGAGCTGGCGGAGCTGATCTACGGCCGTTTGAAAAATGGTGGCTTTATCAAGAGCCGCACCATCTCCCAGCTGTTCGATCCGGAAAAATCGATGTTCCTGCCGGACCGCTTTGTCAAAGGCACCTGCCCCAAGTGCAAATCACCGGAGCAGTATGGCGACAACTGCGACAGTTGCGGCGCCACCTACAGCCCGACCGAGCTGATTGATCCGAAATCCGCCGTTTCCGGCGCCACACCGGTGATGAAGGACTCCGAACACTTCTTCTTCGACCTGCCGCAATTTGAAAAATGGCTCTCTGAGTGGGTGCGCGGCTCCGGCGCCATTCAGGAAGAGATGGCCAACAAGATGCAGGAGTGGTTCGAGAGCGGCCTGCAGCAGTGGGACATCACCCGTGACGCCCCCTACTTCGGTTTCGAAATCCCGGGCGCACCGGGCAAGTTCTTCTACGTCTGGCTCGATGCTCCCATCGGCTACATGGCCTCCTTCAAGAACCTGTGCAACAAGCGCGGCGACATCGACTTTGACAGCTACTGGAACAAAGACTCCAGCGCCGAGCTGTACCACTTCATCGGTAAAGATATCGCCTACTTCCACTGCCTGTTCTGGCCATCCATGCTGGAAGGTGCCAACTTCCGCAAGCCGACCAAGGTCAACGTACACGGCTATGTGACCGTCAACGGTGCCAAGATGTCCAAATCCAAGGGCACCTTCATCAAGGCATCCACTTACCTGAACCACCTGGATCCGGAGTGCCTGCGTTACTACTACGCCGCCAAGCTCAACAGCCGCATCGACGATCTGGACCTGAACCTCGATGACTTCGTCGCTCGCGTCAACGCCGACGTGGTCAACAAGCTGGTCAACCTTGCCTCCCGCAACGCCGGCTTTATCGCCAAGCGTTTCGACGGCAAGCTGGCTGCCACCTGCGCCGAGCCCGAGCTCTACGCCGAATTCGCCAACGCCCGCACCACTATCGCCGAGGCGTACGAGAACCGCGAGTTCAGCCGCGCTATCCGCGAGATCATGGCACTGGCCGACAAGGCCAACCGCTATGTGGATGACAAAGCCCCCTGGGTCATCGCCAAGCAGGAAGGGGCTGACGCCCAGTTGCAGGAAGTCTGCTCCGTCGGTATCAACCTGTTCCGCGTGCTGATGGCTTACCTCAAGCCGGTGATGCCGCTGTTGGCCGAACGTGCCGAAGCCTTCCTGGGTGAAACCCTCTCCTGGGATGGCGTGGCCCAGCCATTGACCAACCATCAACTGACCCCGTTCAAGGCGCTCTTCTCCCGCATCGAACCGGCCAAGGTAGAAGCCATGGTGGAAGCCTCCAAGGAAGATCTGGCCAAAGAGCAGGCACCGAAAGTGACCGGCCCACTGGCAGACGACCCCATCAGCGAAACCATCAGCTATGACGACTTTGCCAAGATTGACCTGCGCGTCGCGCTGATCAAGAAGGCCGAAGCGGTACCGGAAGCCGATAAGCTGCTCAAGCTGCAACTGGATATCGGCGGCGAGACCCGTCAGGTGTTTGCAGGTATCAAGTCCGCCTACAACCCGGAAGATTTGGAAGGCAAGCTGACCGTGATGGTGGCCAACCTGGCCCCGCGCAAGATGCGTTTCGGCATGTCCGAGGGCATGGTGCTAGCCGCAGGCCCGGGCGGCAAGGATCTCTGGATCCTGGAGCCGCAGGAAGGCGCCCAGCCTGGCATGCGCGTCAAGTAAGCGTATCGCTGACTGCGAGCACAACAAGATGGAGAAGAGAGGCCAAACGGCCTCTCTTTTTTTGTCTCGCATGTTTGTCATGGAGAGTTGCTGCGGTTTGTTGGCGTGGGTAACGGCCACATATTGCTATCCAAGCTTTATCGGCCATTCAGCATGGCTGGGCTGGCTTTTTGGGCTAAGTATCTGGCGACTCGGCAAGCCATCCGTGTTGCGCCCCTGCCAGCATCGCCAACTTGAGCGCCACCAGCTCCGCCTGCTGGCAGTCCAGTTGACGCAAACGTGCGGTGATCTTCCCCTTTAACTGCTGCCGCCGCTTCGTCTGCTGGTTAATGCGTCCTTTCCCTGCTCGCAACATCCGCCGCCATTGGCGCCAATCCTGCAACTGGCCGAGTCGCTCCTGCCAGTGAGTCAGGGTATGCAACCAGCCCTGCTCCCCAGCACCCAGCTCCAACAGCAACTCAACCCCGTAACGGGCTTGTTTGATCTCGAGACGCAACCGATGCCAGCAGCGCAACTGCTGGCGACGAGAATAGACCGATTTCCGGGCAGATAACCCGTGTTCGCCAAGGCCGGCGAGCACCTCATCAAGGCGTAGCGCCAGATGCCGCTGATAAAGCTGCACCAGCGCACGGTCATTCTGGACCTGCGCCACCGCCGCAAGCCAGCGGGCCAGTCGCCCCGACAACATGGGCACGCGACAGACAGGCTCATTGATAACGGTCATGGTGGCAGGCAGCTTGCCAAAACGCTCGGCGTAGACCTGAGCATCGCGCAGGGCAGAGAGTCGCCCAACCGCACGCAGCAGACGCCGTTCCAGCTCGGGGTGATAAACCAGTGGTCGCCACAGGGCGAGCAAGGCCAACAGACGGCGGGCCGCGATTCGGTAGCCGTGTACGGCCGGTTCGCTGGCCTCTTTACGCACCGCCCGCGCAGCCTCCTGATATCGGGCAGTCCAGCGTTTTGCCTGAGTCAACAACAGACATTCCTTGTCAGCGTCCATCTCGACCCCGCGCCCTCAGTTGGTGTGAAAGCCCTGACCGGTGGGCGGCAGCGCCTCTTCATACTCCATGCTGGTCACTCTTGCGGTGCGCGGGCCATGCTCCAGCCAGCCCAACATCATCTGTACCCCCTGCGTGGGGCCACTGATCAGGATCTCTACCGAGCCATCCTCTAGGTTGTAGGCATGGCCCCGCAAACCCAGTTGCAAAGCACGCTCGCGGGTAAAATAGCGAAATCCGACCCCCTGCACCTGCCCCCACACCCGAATAACAAAAGATTGCTCTCCCATTTCTCACACCTTCCGCTTAAGAAAAAATTCCCGAGATGATGACGAGCGCGACATGCTCTCATCGGCAGGATGCTGCTCCATTATGGAAGAAGTTAAATTCCGCAGGGTTGACCGCTCTCTCATTCATCTCACTATCAATGAAAAATTCCAGATCCCTGACTTGCTGCCTGCCAGACTGCCCCCTGGCCACGCCATCTTCCCCAGATAACGCCAACATCAACATTCTGCAAACCACGCAGTCTAACGTTTGGCCATTGTCCTGCCGCCAACTGAGTCAGGCCGTCATATACCAGCAAAGACTGGCTTAGCCGCCCTATTACACATAGAATGTGGCCCCTTTTCTTTCTACCATCGGCAAACACCCATGAGCGTTTTCATCTATCTCGTCAAAGGCCGCGAAAAATCCCTGCTGCGCCGTCACCCCTGGATCTTCTCCAAGGGGATTGAGCGGGTTGAAGGCAACCCCGTTGACGGCGATACCGTCGAGATCTATGCCAACGATGGCAAGTGGCTCGCCCGTGGCGCCTGGTCAGGCAGCTCCCAGATCCGTGCCCGGGTCTGGACCTTCGACAAGGATGAGACCGTCGATCTCGACTTCTTTATCCGCCGCCTCAAATATGCCCAGGAGTCCCGCGATCCGCTGATCAAGCGTCAGGGTCTCACCGGCTACCGCCTGTGCGCCGCTGAATCCGATGGTCTGCCGGGTCTGACCATCGACCGTTATGCCGATTTTCTGGTGTGCCAGATCCTCTCTGCCGGTGCCGAGTTCCAGCGTGAACTGATAACGCAAGCGCTGCGTACCCTCTACCCCGAGTGCAGCATCTATGAGCGCTCCGACGTGGCGGTACGCAAGAAGGAAGGGCTGAAAGAGCGCACCGGCGTCATCTATGGCGAGACGCCGAACGAGCCGGTGGTGATTGAAGAGAACGGCGTCAAGATCCTGGTGGATATCCGCAACGGCCACAAAACCGGTTTCTATCTGGATCAGCGGGACAACCGTCAGGCTGCCGCCAAGTACACCGAAGGCAAGCGGGTGCTCAACTGCTTCAGCTATACCGGTGGTTTTGGCGTTTATGCCCTCAAGGGCGGTGCCAAAGAGCTGGTCAACGTCGATCTCTCCCAGAATGCGCTGGATATTGCCCGCCAGAATGCTGAGCTGAACGGGCTGGATACCAGCAATACCCAGTTTATCCGTCACGACGTGTTCAAGCTGCTGCGTGAATACCGCGAGAAGGGCGAGAAGTTCGACGTCATCGTGCTGGATCCGCCCAAGTTTGCCGAAAGCAAGGCCCAGCTGCTGGGTGCCTGCCGTGGCTACAAGGACATCAACATGCTGGCGTTCCAGCTGTTGGCGCCGGGTGGCGTGCTGCTGACCTACTCCTGCTCCGGCCTGATGGAGCAGAGCCTGTTCCAGAAGATCGTTGCCGATGCGGCGCTCGATGCCGGTCGCGATGCCCAGATCCTGGAGCTGCTCTCCCAAGCCTCCGATCACCCCATCGGTACTGCCTATCCGGAAGGCTTCTACCTCAAGGGTCTGGTGGTGCGCGCCCGCTGATCGGCCGCCATCGCCCCTTTGTGATCAATCAGGCCCCTTGCGGGCCTGATTGTTTTGCGGTGCGGTATATTGGTTTGAGTAACACTCGCCACCATCCCTATTCCACCCTATCTGCTTGCACTTCTTTCCCAACCTGTTCTCCACTTTTTCTTTGTTTAAATTTTTTTGCACAATCCGTGCACATTTATGATTCAAATCACATCCGTATGACTCTCTCTTTCGTAGTGTGAACCCGCCTGCGGCAGCCAAGCCGGGGCAACCGACCCGTCAGGATTGATGGGCGGCCCAACAACAAAAATCGATGTCAGGCCAAGCTGAACATCACAAGGGATCACCTTATGAATCAATCATTGCCGCTGTTAACGCCGCTGCGGGGCATCGCTGCCCTGATGGTGGTGCTGTTCCATGCCCGATTATTGCTCTTTCCCCAGTGGATGGAACCGATCGCAAGCCACACCCAACTCATCGAGAACGGCTACCTCTGGGTCGATCTGTTCTTTATTTTGAGTGGCGTGGTGCTGGCCCATGTCTATGGCGAGGCTTTCACCCGCACGCCACGCACCGTGGGCTATGGCCGCTTTCTCTGGCTGCGGCTGACCCGCGTCTACCCCCTCTACCTGGTGACGCTGGTGCTACTGGTGGGCTGGGAGCTTTACAAGGCGCAGCACGGGGTGGGCTTCTATGCCGGCCCATTGTTCAAGATGTGGGAGTGGGAAGGGATGCCGCCTTTCGGTTCCCCCTTCACCCCGGCCGAGGCACTGCCAAGCGCCTTCCTGCTGCTGCAGGTGGTGACCGATCACGGGCTGACCTGGAACTTCGCCGCTTGGTCTCTGAGCGTAGAGTGGATCAGCTACCTGCTATTCCCGTTGCTTATTCCGCTGGCGGTGGCCCGCAGTCGCTGGAGCCATCTTGCCCCCCTGCTGGCGCTGACGGTGCTGGCCTTTATCGTGCACAGTCGCGGCACGCTCGATGTCACCAGCGGGGCGCTGGCGGTGGGACGCGGGGTGAGTGAATTTGTACTCGGCCTCTGGCTACTGCCCAGGATCAAGGCCGCACAACCCTTGCCCATGATGCAGCGGGATCTGCCGCTCTTGTTCGCCTTTGTGCTGCCCTTCGCGCTGATGCAGTTCGCCATGACGCCGCAACTGACCCTGCTGCTGATCGGCTCCTACGTACTGCTGATCTGGATTTCAGCCGCTCAGGGGGAGCGCCAGAGTCTGCTGCTGCGCCTGCTGGATAACCGTTTCACCAACTGGCTGGGGGATCTCTCCTACTCCATCTACCTGCTCCATACGCTGGTGCTGCTCACCGGCTGCGAGCTCATCCACTATCTGGCACCGGGGCTCACCGAGTGGTGGTATGGCCAAACCAACCCGCTGTTGGGGGTAGTAGCAACCCTGTTGATGCTGGCGGTGCTGATCGGCCTCTCGACGTTGAGTTACAACCTGCTGGAGCGGCCGCTGCAACGGCGTCTGCGCCGTTGGGGCAAGGCACGGCAACCGGCGCTGGAGCGGGCTGGATAAGTTAACCCCGCCCTGTCTGGATGAGTTGGCGGTCTTATGCCAGCTCATCCAGCATCAGCTCATCCAGACTATTCATCACCCAGGCACTCGGGTGCTGGCTAAATCCAAGCTTGGGGTAGTAGCCCACCGCCTGCGGCGCAGCCAGCAAGATCAACTTGCAGCCCGGCTGCAATTGCCAGAATGTCTCGCGAATAAGTGCTTTGCCAATCCCCTGCCCCTGCACTGACTCGGCCACCGCCAGATCCGAGAGGTAGCAACAAAAATGAAAATCGGTCACCGAGCGGGCAACACCGACCAGGGTTTCGCCCTGCCAGGCGGTGATCAGCAGATTGGCGTTATCCAGCATGCCCTGCAGGGTTGCCAGCTTGTCCAGCGGCCGTCTCGCCCCCAGCGAGGTCTGCGCCAATAGCGCTGCAAACTGCGCCGTAGTGATGGGGGGGTTAATCAAAAATGTGGTAGTCACAAAGCTCTCCTCTTGGTGGCGCGGTGGTTGTGCGCGCTGTTGCTCTCTTTTAGATGTTCTGTTTACCGGGTTCGGTGTTGCACCAATCAGTCCCCGCCTCATCCAGACCAATGGCGAGCAATTCCCTGCTGTTTATGTGAATTCCTGTTCGAACCCCAAGGGACAGATGTGGCATAATGCTCCGTCCTGTGGCCCTTGGCGGGGCTGCGCTGGCGCACCTTGTCGCCCTCTTGTTCCCCGTCCGGCCTGGCGGTCCTCCATAACTGCCAGTCATCGCTGCCCCTGTTGGCACCGAGGCCACCCATATTTGCGGCTTCTTGTCTTCCAATCTACAAGGCCGCCCATTGACCAAGACGGCTCCACAGAGCCTCTGCATAAGGGGTAAGTATGTCTTCCATTCGTCTGACCCAATACAGCCACGGTGCTGGCTGCGGCTGCAAAATCTCTCCCAAGGTACTCGACACCATCCTCAAGAGCCAGATCCCGGGCTTCAACGACCCGACCCTGATCGTTGGCAACAGCAGCAAGGATGACGCGGCCGTGGTCGATATCGGCAACGGTCAGGGCATTGTCTCCACCACCGATTTCTTCATGCCCATTGTCGATGATCCCTTTACCTTTGGCCGCATCGCCGCCACCAACGCCATCAGTGATATCTACGCCATGGGCGGTAAGCCCATTGTTGCCATCGCCATCCTTGGCTGGCCCATCAATACCCTGCCTGCCGAAGTGGCCCAACAGGTGATCGACGGTGGCCGTCAGGTGTGCCATGAAGCGGGCATTTCGCTGGCCGGTGGCCACAGCATCGATGCCCCAGAGCCCATCTTCGGCCTCGCGGTGACCGGTATCGTGCCCCTTGACGCCATCAAGCAGAACGACACCGCCAAGGTGGGTGACACCCTCTATCTGACCAAGCCTATCGGCATCGGCATCCTCACCACCGCCCAGAAGAAGAGCAAGCTCAAGCCCGAACATGAGCAACTCGCCCCCAACGCCATGTGCACCCTCAACAAGATCGGCCAGCGTTTTGCCGAGCTGCCGGGTGTGCACGCCATGACCGACGTCACCGGCTTTGGTCTGGCCGGTCATCTGCTGGAGATGTGTGAAGGCTCTGGCGTCAGCGCCCGTCTCGACTTCAAGGCGCTGCCGCTGCTGGATGAGGTGGATTACTACCTCGCCGAGGGCTGCGTACCGGGCGGCACCCTGCGCAACCACGACTCCTACGGCCACAAGCTCGATGCCATGGATGATCGCACCCGCAACATCATGTGTGATCCGCAAACCAGTGGCGGTCTGCTGGTCGCCGTAGGTAAAGAGAGCGAAGCCGAGCTGCTCGCCATCGCGCGCGAAGCTGGCCTTGAGCTTTCGCCCATCGGCCAGATCAAGCCCCTTGAGGGATCCCGCTTTATCGAGATTGTCCAATGAGTGAGATAGCCCAATGAGTGAATTGCCACTGGCCACGGACTACGCCCGGATATTTTTAGGCGATGTGCCGTTGATTGATGTGCGCGCCCCCATCGAGTTCAAGGAGGGGGCCTTCCCCTGCTCGACCAATCTGCCATTGCTGACAGACGATGAGCGCGCCCAGGTGGGGACCTGCTTCAAGAAGCAGGGTCAGGCCGCCGCCATTGAGCTTGGTCACAAGCTGGTGGGGGGAGCGGTGCGAACAGAGCGACTCGAAGGCTGGCTGGCGCAGTTGCGCCAGCAACCCGATGCCCTGCTCTACTGCTTTCGCGGCGGCCTGCGCTCGCAAACCGTACAACAGTGGCTCCATGAAGCAGGGGTTACTCGCCCCCGCGTCGCCGGTGGCTACAAGGAGCTGCGTCGCTTTTTGATCGACACCCAGGACAAGGCCTCTGCCGAGTGCCACTGGACTGTGTTGACCGGCATGACCGGCTCCGGCAAGACCCATATGCTGGACCATGTGGCCCAGGCGCTCGATCTGGAAGGCCACGCCCACCACAGGGGCTCCTCCTTCGGTCAACTGCCCGGCGGCCAGCCCAGCAACATCAACTTCGAAAACAACATGGCCATCGAGCTGCTCAAGCGTCGCCATCAGGGCGAGCAGGCCTTCGTGGTGGAGGACGAGAGCCGCCTCATCGGCCGCTGCTGCCTGCCTATTTCCCTCCATGAGGCCATGAGTCAGGCGCCGCTGGTGGTGGTGGATGTGCCGCAGTGCGATCGGGCCGAGCAGATCCGCGAAGATTACGTGCACGATCTCTGGCTGCGTTATCAGGCCATGTATGGCCAGGAAGCCGGTTGGCCGCTGTTTGCTGCCTATCTCACCGATGCGCTGGCCCGCCTCAAGCGCCGTCTCGGCGATCAAGCCCACCGCGAGCTGGATGCCCTGATGCAAACGGCCCTCACCGAACAGGCCAACAGCGGCTCCACCGAGTTGCATCTGGCCTGGATCACCCTGCTGCTGACCCGTTACTACGACCCCATGTATCTCTATCAGCTTGGCAATAAGAGTGAGCGGATCGTGTTCAGAGGTGACAAGCAAGCCTGTCTCGACTACTTCGCCGAGCAGCATGCCAACGGGCAACAGGGCTGACCCCGTCGCCTTTCCAACAAGAGGACCCCACATGTTGAAATTCGAGGTGATCCCGGTCACCCAGTTCGCCCAGAACTGCTCCCTCATCTGGTGTGACAAGACCCACCAGGCGGCGCTGATCGATCCGGGTGGCGAAGCGGAC
The DNA here is from genome assembly GCF_041929505.1 of Aeromonas sp. MdU4. Lineage (NCBI taxonomy): Bacteria > Pseudomonadati > Pseudomonadota > Gammaproteobacteria > Aeromonadales > Aeromonadaceae > Aeromonas > Aeromonas sp. MdU4. The sequence goes on from NZ_JBHFMW010000024.1 coordinate 222,694, forward strand.
AAGCTGATGGCGGCCATCGCCAAGCGCGGCCTGACCCTGACCCACATCCTGCTGACCCACGGTCATCTGGATCACGTCGGCGCTGCAGCCGAGCTGCGGGAGAATACCGGCGTGGCCATCACCGGCCCCCACAAGGAAGACGCTTTCTGGCTCGACATGCTGCCCCAGCAGAGCCAGATGTTCGGCTTCGCCCATACCCCCGCCTTCACGCCGGATCGCTGGCTTGAACAGGGTGACAAGGTGCAGCTTGGCCAATGCGAGCTGGACGTTTACTTCTGCCCCGGCCACACCCCGGGCCATATTGTGCTGCTCTCCCAAGCCGAAAAACTCGCCTGGGTCGGTGACGTGCTCTTTGCTGGCAGCATCGGCCGCACCGACTTCCCCCGTGGCGATCACGCCACCCTGATTAAGTCGATCACCGAAACCCTGTTGCCGCTGGGTGACGAGATCGTCTTTATCCCGGGCCATGGCCCCAGCTCCACCTTCGGCCGCGAGAAGGTGAGCAACCCCTACCTGACCCAGCCTATCTGGTGATCAAAAAAGGCAGCGGTTTTCCGCTGCCTTTTCTATCTTCATTCCAATTCCGGCCATCCACGAACACCCTGTTTTCCCCAGATCGGCAAGCCTATCGTTATCTTTCGCCCAATAAAAATCCCCACCCGAGGGTGAGGATTGATTCATCGGTGCAACAATAAGCGCTCTTATTGTTCCAAAAGGTGACCTACCAGCTCATGGCGCCACCCTTGCAGCAGCATGGGTTTATCGGCACGGGCACGCTCCGCATCTCCCATCCGCCAGCTCCAGGTGAAGTACTGATGGATGATCTTCTTGCTGGCAATCAGCTCGGGCGGAATATTGCTGGCCTTGGCCTTCTCTTCCACCATGGCCTTGATGCGCTTGAGCTCGGCCTTGTACTGGGGGAAATCCACCAGCCGGCGAATGGGCTCGGGCCAGCTGTCAGGATCGCTCTGCTGGGCGCGGGCGACGATATCGAGCATCCGCTTGCCATGGATCTTGATCTCGATGGGGGCCAGCCCCAACTCGTTCAGATCACGCATGGAGGTCGGACGACGCTCCGCCACCTTGAACAGGTGCAGCTCTTTCACCACGAAGTTGAGGGCCAGATCGCGGCGCACCGCTTCTTGCTGACGCCAGGCGGCCAGCTCGCGCAGGATGGCAAGCTCGCGGCGGCCCAGTTGCCAGGCATTGACGATCTCGAGGTAAGCCTGACGGGGATCGCTGCCCTGGGTCTTGCGGGCAGAGTGGTTCTGGCACTCCTGCTCGAACCAGGCAAACTTGCCGCTTTCCCGCAGTTTGGCCATCACCTTCTCGTAGAGAGGCATCAGGTAGAAGACATCCGCAGCTGCATATTCGAGCTGACGTTCTGTGAGCGGACGGGCCAGCCAGTCAGTGCGCGCCTGATCTTTTTCCAGCTCGACACCGAGGAATTCGTTAACCAGCGCACCAAAACCGACCGAGACGCCGTACCCGAGAAATGCCGTAGCCAGCTGGGTGTCGTGCATCTGGTTGGGCAGGTGGCCCGCCTGATGCTGGATCAGCTCCAGATCTTCGCCAGAGGCGTGCAGGATGGCAATCTGCCCTTCCCTGCCCAGCCGTTGCCAGAGGGCGGAGAGATCCAGCGTCAGCGGATCCAGCAGCGCCAGACGCTCGCCATCATAGATCTGGAACAGGCCAAGCTGGGGATAGTAGGTGCGGGTGCGAACGAATTCAGTATCGATAGCCAGAGGAACGTCGGCCAGAGCAGCGAGATAGTGCTCCAGGTCGGCTTGCTGAGTGATAAGTTGATAGTGCATCTGTGCCTGCGCAGTTGATCAGGGCCAAAAAGAAAAAACCGTGGGCTGACCCACGGTTTTGCATAACGACGGCGCTGGTTTGCAGAGAGGTCTGCAGCCACAATCCGGTTATTGCTTGGCAATCTCCTCGTCGCGCAGTACGCGGCGCAGGATCTTGCCCACATTGGTCTTGGGAAGTTCGTCACGAAATTCTACCAGTTTCGGCACCTTATAGGCAGTCAGATGTTTGCGGCAGTGGGCAATAATCTCGTCCTCCTGCAATTTTGCATCTTTCTTGACCACAAAGATCTTCACCAGCTCGCCGGAGACCTTGTGCGGCACGCCGACGGCCGCCACTTCCAGCACTTTCGGGTGCAGCGCGACCACATCTTCGATCTCGTTCGGATAGACGTTGAAACCGGAGACCAGGATCATGTCCTTCTTGCGGTCAACGATCTTGAAGAAACCCTGCTCGTCGCACACGGCGATATCGCCAGTACAGAGCCAGCCATCCTGCATCACTTCGGCGGTCGCCTCGGGGCGCTGCCAGTAACCGGTCATCACCTGTGGGCCGCGTACCTGCATTTCGCCGGGGGTACCGAGGGCGTGAACCACCTGACCGTTATCATCCACCAGACGGATCTCGGTGGAGCAGACCGGCAGGCCGATGGAGCCATTGTAATCGGTCAGATCGTAAGGGCAGACGCTCACCAGTGGCGAGCACTCGGTCAGACCATAGCCTTCCAGCAACGGGGTGTCGGTCAGTGTCTTCCACTTCTCTGCGACCGCACGCTGCACCGCCATGCCGCCGCCGATGGTCAGCTTGAGCCTGTCAAAGGAGATACCCTGAAACTCTTCGTTGTTGATCAGCGCATTGAACAGGGTGTTGACGCCGGTAATGCAGGTGAAGGGGTACTTCTTGATCTCTTTGACAAAGCCCGGAATGTCGCGCGGGTTGCTGATCAGCAGGTTGTAGCCGCCGATGCGCATAAAGAGCAGGCAGTTAACGGTCAGGGCGAAGACATGATAGAGCGGCAGCGCGGTGACCACGAACTCCTTGCCACGCTCCAGCATGGGGCCATAGACGCCGAGGCACTGCTCAACGTTGGCAATCATGTTGCGATGGGTCAGCATGGCCCCTTTGGAGAGGCCGGTGGTGCCACCGGTGTACTGCAGGAAGGCGAGATCGTCGTTGGTGATCTCCGGCTTGATGTACTGCAGGAAACGTCCCTTGGTGAGCGCCTGACGCATGGTGGTGGCATGGGGCAGGTTATATTTCGGCACCAGCTTCTTGACGTACTTGACTACGAAGTTGACCAGGGTGCCTTTGGCCAGACCCAGGTTGTCACCCATCCGGGTCAGAATCACGTGCTTGACCGGGGTATCGTAGACCACTTTTTCCAGGGTATGGGCAAAGTTGGAGACGATAACGATGGCCTTGGCGCCAGAATCCTTGAGCTGATGTTCCAGCTCGCGCGGGGTGTAGAGCGGGTTGACGTTGACCACGATCATGCCGGCGCGCAGGATGCCAAACACGGCGATGGGGTATTGCAACAGGTTCGGCATCATCACCGCGACCCGATCACCCTTCTCCAGCTTCAGCTCGTTTTGCAGATAGGCGGCAAAGGCGCGAGACTGCTCTTCCAGTCGGCGGTAGGTGATGGTCTGCCCCATATTGACGAAGGCGGGCTGATCGGCGAACTGGGTCACCGAGGATTCGAACATCTCGACCAGGGAGCTGTATTGGTCTGGATTGATCTCGGCAGGGACCCCTTCCGGATAACGTTTCAGCCAGACTTTTTCCACAAACTTCTCCTGCATAACTAGCACCTGTGCGCTCACTGTGTTGCCTCCGTCCCGGTTCACATCCATTTTAATCGGTTGTTTTAAGCTGATGCTCTAATGCCGCACATATTTACACAGCGCAACATCAATTAACAGTCAATTAACAATGAAAAATGTGAGGGAGAAAACAAACCTGGAATTATTGAAAGCTGGTGATTCTACCGAACTTGACAAAACTTTACGATATAAACGGCCGTATCGACCGAATTTTCCATATGAAAATGATGGTTTCCACCCAATATGACCCGCTCGATCTGCTGAAAGGCATCATGACGAGCCTGCCATTGGGTTTCCAGGGCTGCAAAGCCCTGCTCCCCCTGGATCAACAATACCGGACAACGGATGGCCGCCATCAATGCCCGGGCCTGTCCTTCGCTCATTCGAAGAGGCGACAGATCCCGCAAACGGGGATCGCTGCGCCACTGCCAGCGCCCTGCCCTCACCTCAAGTTGTCGTTCGCAGATTAAGCGTGCCGCCTGCGGCGTGATATCAGCCACTTTGCAACGGGCGAGCACCGCTTCATCAATGGAGGCAAAACCACCGGAACTCCGCTCGCGAGTACGACTGCGATTGAGGATGGCCTTTCTGATCTGGGCAGGAACTGCGTCGTCAGGCTGAGTGAGCGGCCCCATCCCCTCCAGCATGATCAGCCGCTCCACCTGCTCGGGAAAGACCCCGGCATAGGCCGAAGCGATCAGCGCCCCGAGGGAGTGGCCGAGCAGATTGAAGCGCGACCAGCCTGCTGCCTGCGCGATCTGGTAGAGATCGTCCAGCCAGTCAACAAAGACATAGGGAGTGGTTTTATGATCGGAATGACCGTGCCCCGACAGATCGACACAGATGAGATGAAAATCCCCCAGATGCGGCGCCAGCGGCAAGAAGCTGGCGCTGTTGTCGAGCCAGCCATGCAGGGCAATCAGCAGGGGTTTGCCCTGCTGATCATCAGCGGATTGGTTCTCCAGCAGGGCCACATGCCGCCCATCCGCCAGCGTAAGCAGACGCTCGTGCATGGTGCTCATCATAGCGTTGATCATGGCAAGCCTTAACGACGCAGCGGCCGTCTCGGCCAGAACGGATCATAGAAGGGGTCGTAGAAATAGGGGTCCATATAGCGCACCTCCACCTCCTTGACCGGCGGCCACAGCTTGCTGCCCGTCACATTGAGCACCGAGAAGCGGTACTTGTGCTCGCCAATCTGGCTATCAACCGGTTGGCCTATGGTCCCCAGCACCGTCAGGCTGCGTCCCTTGGCGTAGAGGGTCGGATCGACAAAGCCTTTCATGATGGCCAGAAAGCGGCCCGGGCTCTGCTCGGTCTGCTCCGGCACGCCGTTGGCTTTGAGCGGCAGATAGACCACTTCAATGACGCTCTGATCTGCCTTGTTGTGCACTGCCGAAATAACGCCGCTCCAGCGGGCCGGTTTGCCCTCCATCCCGCCAAGGGCAGGTTGATAGGCCACCAGCTGGTTTTCAGGCTCATAAACCAGCTCCTTGGGGACCGAGCTGCAGGCCCCGAGCAGCAGGGCCAGCACCCCGACCACCATCCCACGTTTCATCATGTCGCTTCTGGTATTACGCATCATGTCACTCTCCTGTTGCCAGCGCGGCCTGCCCAGGCCACCCGTTTGTGTTGCAGCTGATGAGTGGCAAGAGCGACATGCCTCTTGCCCTTATTCGCGACCCGGCAGTTTTTTCCAGGTCACTTTGTCACGCAAATAGACCGGCGTCGCCTGCTCTACCGGCACCGCCTCGCCCGCCAACCAGGCGGCGCGGGCCAGCGGCAGCATGTCTTCTGCCGCCGGGAAGCGCACCTGACTCACCGCCAGCTCATCGGCAAGGCCACTTAAAATTTCGCCGTAGGTTTCAAAACCGGTACCAACGCAGGTCACAGGGCCCGCTAGCTTGCCACGGGCGTCAACCAGTGCAGCGGGATCGCTCACCACCTCGTCACCCACCAGCTGCATGCGGCCATCGAGCAGCTCATAGCGGCCGAAATAGACCTCGTTCATCCGCGCATCGATGGCGGTCAGTACCTGCTCGGCGCCGTCGAGACGATAAGCCCCTTGTGCCATGGCAGCCAGGGTCGAGATACCGATCAGCGGCACCCCCGCGCCAAATGCCAGACCCTGCGCGACGCCAATGCCGATCCGCACGCCAGTAAAGGAGCCCGGGCCGCGACCGAACGCAATGGCGTCAAGGTCACTTAAACTTATCCCGGCATCCTCTAACACAGCCTGAACCATGGGCAGGATTTTTCGGGTGTGATCCCGTGGCGCCTCCTCCCAGCGGGAGAACAGCTTGTCACCCACCAGCAAGGCGGCGGAGCAGGCTTCGGTGGCGGTATCTACGGCCAGGATCTTCAACTCGTTCATGCTTTCCAATCTCTATAAAATCAGTCAATTACATAACCGGCAAGCGAGAGATGCTCACCCGTTGTTCAAATCTGTTATCTGGCGGCAAACTTATTCACCGCGATCGAAAAAGCTCCCCAGCGTCCCCAACTCCCGGGTGCGAGGGATGGCGGGCAGACTCTTGATAAAGGTGGCGCCGTAAGGTTTGTTGACCATTCGTGGATCACAGATCACCAGCACCCCGTGATCACTGCGATCACGAATAAGCCGCCCCACCCCCTGTTTGAGGGCAATCACCGCCTTGGGCAACTGCAGCTCGGCGAAGGGATCGCCCCCCTTGAGCTTGCAATCATCCACCCGCGCCTTGAGCAGCGGATCATCGGGGCTGGCAAACGGCAGTTTGTCGATGATAACACACGACAACGCCGCCCCTCGCACGTCGATCCCCTCCCAGAAGCTGCTGGTCGCCACCAGCACGGCGCGGCCATTTTCGACAAACTCCTTGAGCAGTCGCTGCTTGTTATCCTCCCCCTGCAGCAGCACGGTGCGGCCAATCTCCCGGCGCAACACCTCGGCCACCTGACGCATCACCTGATGGCTGGTGCAGAGGAAGAAACAGCCCCCCGGCGTCTTGTTGATAAGCGGGATCATCAGATTGGCCAGCTGCTCGCCGCGACCAAAAGCGTTGGGCTCCGGCAGATAGCGGGGCACACAGAGCCGCGCCTGCTCGCTGTAATCAAACGGACTGTCGAGGATAAGCTCGGCGCTGCCCGCCAGCCCCAGCTCGGCCTTGAAGTGATCAAAACGCATGTCCACCGTCAGGGTGGCGGAGGTAAAAACCCAGGCTACCTCCGGTTTTTGCACCTCGGCACTGAATCGCTCGGCCACCGACAGCGGCGTCAAGTTGAGGGAAAAATGCAGTCGCGAGCAGTCATACCAGTAAGAGAAGCCGGTCTGATTGACCGCCAGCACCTCGCCAAGGCGGGTGCGCAGCTCGCAGATCCGCTCGAAGGCGTGATCCAGCTGCTCACCACGCCCGAGTGCGAGTTTGAGCACCTCGTAGCAAAGCCCGATGGCATCGTTAAGACGAGCCAAGGCCTGCCCCCAAAGCGATTGGCGCAGCATGTCGCGGGTATTGCCGCGACCACCATCCACCCCGAAGGCAAGCCGCAGATCCTGACTGGCGATGGAGAGCCGGTCCGCCGCCTTGCCGAGCTGGGCCATGTCGTGCGCCTCGGCCCGATAGGCCAGCTGGATATCCTGCGCCAGATCCTGAATGGTGCGGCTGCCCACCGACTTGCCGAAGTAGTTGGTGGCGATCTCCGGCAGCTGGTGCGCCTCGTCAAAGACATAGACTTGCGCCTCCGGCACCAACTCGCCAAATCCGGTATCTTTCACCGCCATATCGGCGAAGAAGAGGTGATGATTGATCACCACCACCTGGGCATCCATGGCGCGGCGACGGGCCACCACCAGATGGCAGTCGTCGTAATAGGGGCAATCGCGACCAAGGCAGTTGTCGTTGGTACTGGTGACATGAGCGAGGATCTCGGCGTTCTCCTGCAATCCAGGAATATCCCCCACATCACCGTTATCGGTGGCAGTAGACCAGGATTTGACCTTCACCAGATCGTTGAGCACTTCAGGCTTTTGCAGATGGGATTCGCTCAAGAGCCGGTTCATCCGCTCGATGCAGAGATAGTTGCTGCGCCCCTTGAGCAGGGCCACCGGCGGGGTATAGGAGAGCGCACCTGTGATGGTCGGGAGATCCCGATAGAAGAGCTGTTCCTGCAGGTTTTTGGAGCCGGTGCTGATCACCACCCGCTTGCCGGACTCCAGCGCAGGCACCAGATAGGCGTAGGTCTTGCCCGTGCCGGTCCCCGCCTCCACCAGCAGACGGCCACCACTCTTGATGGCGCGTGCGACCGCTTCGGCCATCTCCAGTTGAGGAGCGCGTGCTTTGAAACCGTCAATATGGCTGGCCAGAGGGCCATCGGGCTTGAACAGGGTCTGGATGGTCAAAAGGGCGTCCCGCAGCAAAAGCGGCCATTATGCCAAAAGCGCGGCAAAAGCGGGACAGATAATCTGCCTAGACGAACAGATCGATCTGATGGTCGGGATCCGGTTTGTGATCGTCCTCTTCCGCCTTTGGCTGATCACGCTTGGCGGGCGTGCTATACGCCTGCTGGCGCTGTTGGGAGTCACTGTTATCAGTGCTGGTCTTGCGCAGCTGATGTTTCTTGCTGATCTGGTTCACTTCCCGCTTGATCTCTTCGCTGCCGGGCGCGGCGGGTGCCCGGGGCAAAATGGGGAACAACAGGTCCTGGCTGGGCATGATGGCGACTCCTGCAGGGGTTATTGTCTAGTTATCGACCAGAAAACCGTTTTCTCCACTTTAATCGATCAAATCACAGTTTCCGGTTGCATTTTCTGTCAAGGCAGGTAGTTTAAATCAGGCGTCAATTACGACATCTTATTTTGTAAAGGATTGATTACATGAAGTTCACCACCCTGAAGACTCATCACCACCATCATCCCGACTAGTCTTTCAGGAGGTTGACTGCTGGAAGACACTTAACTGGTGACTTCCAAAAGGACCGCAAGATTCATAAACCCTCGGAAGCACACACTTCCGAGGGTTTTTTCGTTTTTGACTAGAAGGAAATCGAGCAAATGGAAACACAACGTCTGCGTATCGCCATGCAAAAGTCCGGTCGTCTGAGCCAGGACTCCCAAGCCCTGTTCAAGAGCTGCGGCCTCAAGATCAACCTGCGCGAGCAGCGCCTTATCGCCCATGTCGAGAACATGCCTATCGATATTCTTCGGGTGCGCGATGACGATATCCCGGGTCTGGTGATGGAAGGGGTAGTCGACCTTGGCATCATCGGCGAAAACGTGCTGGAAGAGGTGCAGCTTATTCGCGCCTCACAGGGACTGCCCTTCGAGGTCAAAACCCTTAAGCAGCTGGACTTCGGCGGCTGCCGCCTCTCGCTGGCGGTGCCGGAAGATGTGACCTACACAGGGCCACAGAGCCTCGCCGGCAAGCGCATCGCCACCTCCTACCCCGGGCTGCTCAAGCGCTTTTTTGACGAAAAGGGTCTTGGCTTCAAGAGCGTGATGCTGGGCGGCTCGGTAGAAGTGGCTCCCCGTGCGGGCTTGGCCGATGCTATCTGCGATCTGGTCTCCACCGGAGCCACGCTGGAAGCCAACGGTCTGAAAGAGGTGGAGGTGATCTACCGCTCCAAGGCGGTACTGGTACAAGCCCCCAACCCCTTGTCCGATGCCAAACAGAAGCTCATCGACAAACTGTTGCCCCGCATTCAGGGGATGCAGCAGGCCCGCGAGAGCAAGTACATCATGCTGCACGCCCCCAAAGACAAGCTCGATGCCATAACCGATCTGCTGCCGGGTGCCGAGCGCCCCACCATCATGCAACTGGCCGGAGACACCAATCAGGTGGCCCTGCACGTCGTCTCCAGCGAGACCCTGTTCTGGGAGACCATGGAGCAGCTCAAGGCTCTCGGCGCCAGCTCCATTCTGGTGCTGCCCATCGAAAAAATGATGGAATAAGGAAGGGACATAATGCAGACCCTGATCTGGAAGACCCTCTCCCCCGCCCAGCAGGCCGACGTACTTACCCGTCCCGCCCTCAATGACGAGGCCGATATTGGCGCCGTGGTGCGGGAGATCATCGCTGCGGTACGTAGCCAGGGCGATGAGGCCCTGCGCGAGCTGAGCCTGCGCTTCGAGCGCGCCCCCCGTGAGCAGCTGCGCGTCAGCGAAACCGAAATTGAAGCTGCCTGCGCACGACTGGATGACGACATCAAAAACGCCATCGAAGCAGCGATTGCCAATATTCGCACCTTCCACGCCGCGCAAGTGCAGCCGGTAGTGCGGGTGGACACCCAGCCCGGGGTGGTGTGCGAGCTGCGCACCCAACCCATCAGCCGGGTCGGCCTCTATGTGCCGGGGGGCAGCGCGCCGCTCCCCTCCACCGTGATGATGCTGGCCATTCCAGCAGCTATCGCCGGTTGCCGTGAAGTGGTGCTCTGCACCCCGTCCCCCGCCAGCGACGAGATCCTGTTTGCCGCTCGCGCCTGCGGCGTCGAGAAGGTGTTCGCCATCGGCGGCGCCCAGGCCATCGCCGCCATGGCTTACGGCACCGAAAGCATTCCCAAGGTGGACAAGATCTTCGGCCCGGGCAACGCCTATGTGACCGAAGCCAAGGGGCAGGTTTCGCGCGACTGGCGTGGCGCCGCCATCGATATGCCAGCCGGTCCCTCCGAGGTACTGGTGATTGCCGACGAGAGCGCCACCCCGGCCTTTGTGGCGGCGGATCTGCTCTCCCAAGCCGAGCACGGCCCCGACAGTCAGGTGGTGCTGGTGACCACCTCGCCGCTGCTGGCCGATGCCATCGCAGGAGAAATCAAGAGCCAGCTGGCCAAGTTGAGCCGCCGCGATATCGCCGCGCAGGCGCTCGGCAGCAGTCTGGTGATCCTCTGTGAGGATCTGGCCGAGGCGTGCGCCATCTCCAACGCCTACGCGCCGGAGCACCTGATTGTGCAAACCCGAGCGCCCCGTGACCTACTGGATCAGCTTGAAAATGCCGGTTCCATCTTCCTGGGAGCATGGACCCCCGAGTCGGTCGGCGATTACGCCAGCGGCACCAACCACACCTTGCCCACTTATGGCTATGCCCGCACCTGCTCCAGCCTTGGCCTCGCCGATTATCAGCGCCGCTACACGGTGCAGGAGCTGAGCGCCGAAGGTATTCGCGGCCTTGGCCCCATTGTCGAGCGCATCGCAGAGGCCGAAGGGCTTGATGGCCACAAAAATGCCGTCACCCTCAGGTTGAACGCCCTGGCCGCCGCGCCCCAACAAACAGCACAGCAGAAGGATTTGTCATGAGCATTGCCAATCTGGCGCGCCGCGTGGTGCGGGCCCTCACCCCTTATCAATCCGCCCGCCGCATCGGCGGCAAGGGCCACGTCTGGCTCAACGCCAACGAGGCGCCGCAGGCCTATCCCTTCACCATCGAGGGGAGCCGTCTCAACCGCTATCCCGAACCCCAGCCGACCGAGGTGGTGAACGGTTATGCCGCCTACGCCGGAGTCAACCCCGATCAGGTGCTGGTCAGCCGCGGCGCCGACGAGGCCATCGAGCTACTAATCCGCACCTTCTGCGAGGCAGGTGAAGATCAGATCCTGATCTGCCCACCCACCTATGGCATGTACGCCATCAGCGCCGAGACCTGCGGCGTCGGCATCGTCGAGCAGCCGCTGACTGCCAGCCGCCAGCCTGACTGGCCCGCCATCGCCGATCGCCTCAGTGACGTGAAGCTGGTGTTTCTCTGTTCCCCCAACAACCCCACCGGGGATCTGGTGGGTCGCGATGGTCTCATAACCCTGCTGGAAAAAGCCCGGGATCGCGCCATCGTGGTGGTGGACGAGGCCTATATCGAGTTCTGCCCCGAGGCGTCCGTGGTGGACCTGCTAACCCGCTTCCCCAATCTGGTGGTGACCCGCACCCTATCCAAAGCCTTTGCGCTGGCGGGGATCCGCTGCGGCTTTACTCTGGCAAGCCCAGAGGTGATCGCCATGCTGGCCAAGGTGATCGCCCCCTATCCCATCCCCGAGCCCATCGCTCAGATCGCGGCGCAAGCACTCTCCCCCATGGGACTGGAGCTGATGCGCGAGCGAGTGGTAGAGCTCAACAAGCAAAAAGCCGCCTTCAAGGCAGCGCTGGCCAAGCTTGCCTGCGTGAAGGAAGTGTTCGAAGACAAGGGCAACTTCGTGCTGGTGCGCTTTGTGGATAGCGCAGCCGTCTTTGCCGCCATGAAGGCCGCCGGCATCATCCTGCGGGATTTCTCGACCAAGCCGGGCCTTGATAACAGCATTCGCGTCACCATCGGCTATCAGGGCGAGATGGATGCCGTGCTGGCGGTATTGCGTGATCTGCCCTCTCCCACTTTGTAAGACAAGGATGTAGCGATGAAGACCCCGTTTTTGTTTATCGACCGCGACGGCACCCTGATTGAAGAGCCGGTCACCGACAAGCAGGTGGATAGCCTCGCCAAGCTGCGCTTCGAACCCATGGTGATTCCGGTGCTGCGCGAGTTGCAGGCCGCTGGCTACGTGCTGGTGATGGTAACCAATCAGGATGGGCTGGGCACCGCCAGCCTGCCGCTGGAGAACTTCCAGCCACCCCACGACCTGATGATGCACCTGTTTGAATCGCAAGGGGTGAAGTGGGAACAGGTGCTGATCTGCCCGCACTTCCCCACCGACGGTTGCAGCTGCCGCAAGCCTCACCTCGGGTTGGTGAAGGAGTACCTCGCCTCGGGCCGCATCGACTTTGCCAACTCCTTCGTTATTGGTGACAGACAGACCGATCTGCAGCTGGCCGAGAACATGGGCATTGGCGGTATTCGCTACCACCCGCAGGATCACGACTGGCTCGCCATCCGTGATCAACTGCTCACTGTTCTCAGTCCAGATAAGGGCCGCGTAGCCTCGGTGGAGCGCAATACCAAAGAGACCCGCATTCAGGTAGCTGTGGACTTAGACCCTTCTGCCACAAACAAGAGCTGCGGCAACCAGATCGCCACCGGTATCGGCTTCTTTGATCACATGCTGGATCAGATCGCCACCCACGCCGGTTTCCAGCTCAAGCTGAACGTCAGCGGCGATCTGCATATCGACGATCACCACACGGTAGAAGACGTGGGGCTGGCGCTGGGTCAGGCGCTGCGCCAGGCCCTTGGCAACAAGCGCGGGATCGGCCGTTTCGGCTTCGTGCTGGCGATGGACGAGGTACAAGCAGTGATCGATGCGCGCCCGCTGACCGAGCAGGAGGTGAGCACAGCGCTGGATCTCAGCGGCCGTCCCTACTTCGTGTTTGATTGCCCGAGCGGCTTTGGCCGCGACAACGTGGGCGAGATGGCCACCGAGATGGTGCCCCACTTCTTCCGCTCACTCTCCGATGCCATGGCCATCACCCTGCAGATGAAGGTGGGCAGCGGCAACACCCACCATCAGGTGGAGGCGCTGTTCAAAGGCTTTGGCCGCGCCCTGCGTCAGGCCATTCGGGTGGAAGGGAGCGAGCTCCCCTCCAGCAAGGGAGTGCTGTGATGGATGTGAGCAAGCAGAAGCTGGTTATTATCGACACCGGCTGCGCTAACTTGGCCTCGGTCAGGATGGCATTCGAGCGCCTCGGCGTGCAGCCGCTGGTCTCCAGCCTGGCCGCCGATATCGAACAGGCGGACAAGCTGATCCTGCCCGGTGTAGGCACAGCGGTGGCGGCTATGAAGAATCTCAACGAACGGGGGCTGGTGCCCCTTATTCGCGCCGCCAAGCAGCCGCTGCTGGGTTTTTGCCTCGGCATGCAGATGCTGGCGGAGGCCTCCGAAGAGAGCATGGGCACAGAGGGCTCGCCAGATACGCTTATCGACTGTCTTGGCATAGTGCCGGGCAAGATCCGGTTGATGGAAGTTGGTAACCTGCGCCTGCCCCATATGGGCTGGAACCAGATTGAGCACGACGAGACCCATCCTCTGCTCAAGGGGATCCCGAGCGGCAGCTACTTCTACTTCGTTCACTCCTATGCGCTGGAGGTGACCGGGGCAACGCTGGCGACCTGCGACTACGGCAAGCCTTTCACCGCCATCGTGGGCGGGGTTGCAGAGCGCAGCAACTTTTTTGGCGCCCAATTCCACCCGGAGCGCTCAGGCGCAGCCGGTGCCCGCCTACTGAAAAACTTTTTGGAGCTGTAACAAGGATGATTATCCCAGCCATTGACCTTATCAACGGTCAGGTAGTTCGCCTCTATCAGGGGGATTACGAGCAGAAGACCGAATACAGCAGCAGCCCGCAGGCCCGCTTCGATGAATATGTCTCCCAGGGGGCGGTGCAGCTCCATCTGGTGGATCTGGACGGCGCCAAGGATGCCAAGGCGCGCCAGTTGCCCCTGCTGACCCAACTGCTGTCGGCCACCGAAGCGCCGGTTCAAGTCGGCGGCGGCGTTCGCACGGAGCAGGATGTGGCAGATCTGCTGGCCGCCGGTGCCAGCCGGGTGGTGATTGGCTCCACCGCGGTCAAATCCCCGGATCTGGTGGCGAGCTGGATGGAGAAATACGGCCCCGAGCAGATCGTGCTGGCGCTGGACGTCAACATTGATGAGCAGGGCAATCGCCATATCGCGGTGGCAGGCTGGCAGGAGAACAGCGGGGTGACCATCGAAGCGCTGATCGAGCGCTTCCTCCCCGCCGGTCTCAAACATGTGCTCTGCACCGACATCAGCCGTGACGGCACCCTGGCTGGTACCAACGTCGAGCTCTATCGTGATCTCTGCACCCGCTATCCGAGCGTCGCCTTTCAGGCCTCCGGTGGCATTGGCGGCATAGAAGACATCGAGGCGCTCAAGGGCTCCGGCGTCAAGGGGATCATCCTTGGCCGCGCCCTGCTGGAGGGCAAGTTCTCGGTAGGTGACGCCATCGCCTGCTGGCAAACTCCGGCGGCCGATACCACAGGAGGCAACTGATGCTGGCAAGACGCATAATCCCCTGCCTCGACGTGAAAGATGGCGTGGTGGTCAAAGGAGTGCAGTTTCGCAACCACGAGGTGATGGGCGGCATTGTCGAGTTGGCTCGCCGCTACGCCGAAGAGGGCGCCGACGAGCTGGTGTTCTATGACATCACCGCCTCCAGCGATGCCCGGGTGGTGGACAAGAGCTGGGTGAGCCGGGTGGCGGAGGTGATCGATATCCCCTTCTGCGTCGCCGGTGGCATCAAAAGCGTCGAAGATGCCCGCCAGATCCTCGAGTTTGGCGCCGACAAGGTCTCCATCAACTCCCCGGCCCTTGCTGACCCGACCCTGATCAGTCGACTGGCCGAGCGTTTTGGCGTGCAGTGCGTGGTGGTGGGCATTGACTCCTACTTCGACGCCGACACGGGCCACTATCAGGTCAAACAGTTTACCGGTGACGAGAGCCGCACCCGCACCACCGCCTGGCACACCCTCGACTGGGTAAAGGAGGTGCAAAAACGCGGCGCAGGCGAAATCGTGCTGAACGTAATGAATCAGGACGGCATGCGCCAGGGTTATGATCTCGACCAGCTCAAGCTGGTACGCAGCGTCTGCAAGGTGCCGCTGATTGCCTCCGGTGGCGCCGGTGCCATGGCGCACTTTCGCGATGCCTTTAGCCTCGCCGATGTGGACGGGGCGCTGGCAGCCTCTGTGTTCCACAAAGGCCTTATCCCCATTCCCGAATTGAAACGCTGGCTGAAAACCGAAGGAGTCGCCATCCGTGAATAACTTCTCTGATAACACACAAACAACCGCCAGCGAGCGCCCCCTTGCCGAACAGCTCGATTGGGAAAAGTGCAAATGCGCCATGATCCCCCGCCCTGAGTGCCGGTCTGATAATAGAGGAGCCGATACCCGTGCATAATTCCAACATTTTAATTGAACAGCTCGACTGGGAAAAATGTGACGGCATGATCCCCGCCATCGTCCAGCACGCCGCCAGCGGCGAGGTGCTGATGCAGGGCTTTATGACCCGTGAGGCGCTGGAGAAGACCCAGACCACCGGTCAGGTCACCTTCTTTAGCCGCAGCAAACAGCGGCTCTGGACCAAGGGTGAAAGCTCGGGCAATGTGCTCCAACTCGTGGCCATCAGCACCGACTGCGATCAGGACTCCCTGCTGATCGCCGCCAACCCCGTCGGCCCCACCTGCCATAAAGGGACTACCTCCTGCTTCCATGGTCACCCGCTGCCGCCCCTCGGTTTTCTGGCAGAGCTGGAACAGGTGTTGGCCGCCCGCAAAGGGGCCGATCCGGCCACCAGCTACACCGCCAGCCTCTACGGAAAAGGCACCAAGCGCATCGCCCAGAAGGTTGGTGAGGAAGGTGTGGAAGTGGCGCTGGCCGCCATGGCCAAGGATCGGGAGGAGCTCATCAACGAATCCGCCGATCTGCTCTACCACCTGACCGTACTGCTGCAAAACGAAGGGTTGGGATTACAGGATGTAGTGCAGCGACTTTATGAGCGGCATAATAAATAATCTGATAAGAAAGCCGGGTTATCCCGGCTTTATTTAGTCAAGATGTACGGCCAGCTCAACCAAATTTTTATATAGAGAAAGATTACACTCTAATAAAGAGAGTTCTTTTTTGGCTAAAATAGCATTTTCTTGCATATTCAGAGTTCCATTCGCAACAAACTTCTCAACAATCTCTTTTAATTCACGATCATTTCCATGTCTATATAAATCATTCAACATAAACTGATACGAGTAACATATTATTTCACCAAGGGAAACCTTGTAAAAGGTATCCTCAAATGGATTCTCTATATCACTTTTTCCTTGTGTACGAGATACAACGCTTCCAATTTCAGTGTTAGCTCTAATAAAAACATCCATAGTCACATCTTTTTTAAGACTAATTTTATGCGCAAGAGTTTTTTCATTGAGTTTATCTTGAGCGTATGAAAGAGTACCATCAGAAACACCAGAGTATAATTGATAGTCTTTTTCATGTAATGCGAAGAGATACATAAGAAAAACTAGGTTAACTTTTCTTCTTGGTTTTCGCATAACAAAAAGCAAACGATCTATGATTTGTTCTGTTTGCCTTAAACTTAGTTCTAAACTATCACTAACCGCAGTAACTACTTCCAATAAGACTCGCTGATTGATCAATTCAGGCCACACCATCGTTGAACCATCTGGTAATGTCCTAACTTCTAATATATTAGAGATGAATTCACGTCTGGACTTTCTATTTAATGTAAACCTTCTCTGAAAAAATCGCCCAAGATAATTTTGGGCATCAAATCCTTCGCCATAAATGACCTTGATAGCATGCTGTAACTGCTCAGTATCCGTTGCCAATACAAACACCACACCTTTAATATCAAAGATATGCTTGATGGTTTCCAGCATTTCCACTGCATAAGAGGGACGACAACGATCCAGCTCATCAATCAAAATAAAGGCGGGATAATCCAAGCGACCTTGCCCATCCAACTGGTCTAAGTTTGCTGAAACTGCCGCTTCAACCCATTTCCGGATCTCTTGTTTAAGATACTGGATAGATTCATAACGCTCTTTGTGATTGCTACAAAGCGTATCAACCAGCTTATCTGCATCTTCTCCTTCCACAGAAAAATCACTATCTTCCAGTCCAGCTTTTTGAATGGCTGACTTGAGTACCAATTTTCCACCAACCTTGAGCAACCCCAATAACTTGGACTTGATGCCATCAGGTATGGCAACCGTCTTTCCTGTAGCATCTCTCAATTGCTCAATAATCGATGAAATCACCGTCAGCAAGGGATCATCGGAAAAGTCCTGCTGCCAGGCATCGATATAGACGGTGGGATAGTGCGCTTTCAGCTCCATATACCAGCGCTTGATAAACCAGGTTTTACCCGCCCCCCATTCGGCATTGAGGTTGAGCACATAGTTGCGCTGCTTGCCTTCGGTGGCGAGGTAGTTGGTCAGAAATTTGGCATAGCGGGCGCGTTCCAGCCGATCACCGGCCAACTCTTCACCGCCCGCAATAGCCCCCGGCCCGTCCCACTTGATTGCTGCATCCCATTCAAACGGTGCCACTGCCATCTCGAACCTCCCCATGTTGCGTTGCAGGGATGATATCAGGGGCACCGTGAAAATAGTTTGATTAAAGACCTGTTTGTTTCTCCTGTTCTCCCTTCGAACCAACGGGATGTCATCTCTATTGATGGATTGGAAAGTAGCGCAGAGCTCGCGGCCGGTGTCATCTGAACAGGCATAGACTCAGCTGATTTCCTTTTCCCCCCAACCATGTGACATAACGCAGAACCTGCAGAAATAAACGCGAAATATGTCGAGATCAGTGCTTAATTTAAAGCAGTTGATGCAAATTGGTCTATTTTGTTCAGCCCACTCATCGCAACGACCCAAGGATGGCCAACGCCATGAAGGATGACCCCTTCTCTCCCCGATTACAGCATGAACTGGATCACCTCAAATCCATCTTCAACGAGACGGACGTCTACATGTTTACCAAGGATCTGGATGGCCGCTACACCTACGCCAACCAGGCTGTGCTGGAGCTGTTTGGCTGCACACTGGCCGAGTTGCAAGGTCAGGATGATCGTGGCTTCTTTGATCTCGAGTACTCAGACAACCTGCAAAACAATGACCGGCAGGTACTGGAACAGCGGGTGGCGATTGCCCGAGAGGAGGTCAATTACCTGAAAACAACCGGTGAAAAAAGGGTCTATTGGAGCGTAAAAAAGCCAATGTACGACAGGGATGGCAACCTGAGCGGCCTGTGTGGCATCTCCACCGATATCACCGAACACAAACTGATCGAGGCCCGCCTGGCGGAGCAGCACAAGTTACTGGAGATCATCCTCGCCAACGTCGATGCCCATATCTATATGAAAGACAGCCAGCACCGCTTTCTCTACGCCAACCAAAAGGTCTCCGATCTGCTCGGTGTGCCTGCCGAGCAGATCATCAACCGGCGCGATGACGAGTTGATTGCAGCAGCCAACGCCTGCAAGCTGTGGCGACTTGACGATCGGGTATTCGAAACCGGTGAACTGCAAGCCGGAGAAGAGACGCTAACCGATAGCGAGGGTCATCAGCACTACTACTGGTCAGTCAAGGTACCCTTTATGCTTGCCAATGGTACGCCAACGCTGATCGGTATTTCATCCGATATCACCGAACTGCATCAGCTCAAGGAACAACTGCACCAGCAATCGGTACGGGACAGTCTCACCAGCCTCTACAACCGTCGTTTTTTCTTCGAGATGTGCGACAAGAACCTGAGCATGAACATGCGCCACCACCTCACCTCGGTGCTGATGGTGCTGGATGTGGACCAGTTCAAGAGCATCAATGATCGTTATGGCCACCCGCTAGGGGATCGGGCGTTGATCCATCTTGGCGAGGTGATGCAGTCAGTGCTGCGCAGTGAAGATGTGCTGGCCCGGATCGGTGGCGACGAGTTTGCCATTTTGCTGCCCAACACCACGCTGTCGGCCGCATCATCGCTGGCCGAGCGGTTACGCCAACATGTGATGCAAAGTCCCTTGCCCCTGCCAGATGGCGATGAGCGGATCATCACCATCAGCGCCGGACTGGTGGAAAACAGGGAGGGTGAACAGATGGAAAGTCTCTATGCCCGCGCCGATCAGATGCTCTATCAGGCCAAGCAGGCAGGTCGCAACTGCGTCGCCAGCAAGGAGAGATAGCAAACCAACCAACTGGAGGGCTCCGCCCTCCAGTTATCTTCCCCCCTTGCCATGCCCGGTAGTGATAACCGCCCCTACTCCAGTTGCTTTCGCAACACATACTTTTGAACCTTGCCAGTGGATGTCTTGGGCAAGGGCGTGAAGATAATGCGCTTGGGCGCCTTGAAGTGAGCCATCTGTTCCCGACAAAAAGCGATAAGCTCCGCCTGGGTAATATCTCGCCCCTCCTTAAGCTTGACGAAAGCACAGGGCACCTCACCCCATTTGTCATCGGGCATGGCTATCACGGCGGCCTCGTCCACATCGGGGTGGCGATATAGCACCTCTTCTATCTCCAGACTGGAGATGTTCTCCCCGCCCGAGATGATGATGTCTTTGGCTCGGTCCTTGATCTCCACATAGCCGTCAGGGTGCCACACCGCCAGATCGCCGCTGCGAAACCACCCCTCCGCCATCGCCTCGGCGCTGGCCGCGGGATTTTTCAGATATCCCTTCATCACCACATTGCCGCGCAGCACTATCTCCCCCATGGTTTTGCCATCTTTGGCCACCGGCTCGCCGGTGACGGGATTGATAACCCGTATCTCTCCCTGCAAGGGAGAAGCCACCCCTTGACGAGCCTTGAGACGAGAAAGGGAGACCGCATCTTGCCCCTGCCAGCTTTTTTGCGGTTCGCACAACACGCAGGGGCCATAGGTTTCAGTGAGACCATAGACGTGAGTCACAGCGATCCCCATCGCCTCCATCCCGGCGATCACGGTCGCTGGCGGCGCCGCCCCAGCCGTCATTACCTGAATGGGGTGATCCAACCCCTGCTTGAGCGCTGGATCGGCGTTGTTGAGCATATTGAGCACGATGGGGGCCGCGCAGAAGTGGCTCACCTTGTGCTCGTGCAGCGCCCCGTAAATGGCGGCCGCCTGCACATGGCGCAGACAGACACTCACCCCGGCAGTAACCGCCAGGGTCCAGGGAAAGCACCAGCCGTTGCAGTGAAACATCGGCAACGTCCAGAGATAGACCGGATGCTTGGGCAGCTCCCAAGAGAGCACATTGTTGATGGCGTTGAGGTGGGCCCCGCGATGGTGATAAACCACCCCCTTGGGATTGCCAGTGGTGCCCGAGGTGTAGTTGAGCGAAATAGCCTGCCACTCATCCTCTGGCAACCAGCCGGGTTCATCACCGTTGCCAGTGGCAATAAAGGCCTCATAGGTCAGTTCACTGATCAGCGCCCCCTCCCGGTAGAGGGGATCATCGATGGCGATGATCAGCGGTTGGCTCTCCAGCAGATCCAGCGCCCTGCGCACCACTGGGCCAAACTCCCTGTCCACCAGCACCACCTTGCTCTGGGCATGCTGGAAGATAAAGGCCATCGACTCGGCATCGAGCCGGGTATTGATGGTGTTGAGCACGGCGCCGCTCATGGGCACCCCAAAGTGCGCTTCAAACATCGCCGGAATATTGGGAGCAACGATGGAGACGGTATCCCCCTCCCCGATACCATAGCGCCGTAAAGCAGAAGCAAACTGGCGACAACGGTGGGCGGTCTCACCCCAGCTCTGGCACAGCGAGCCATGGATCAGCGCCGGATAGTCGGGATAGACCCGCTCCGCCCGCCCCAAAAAGCTGATGGGGGTCAGGGGCTCGAAATTGGCGGCGGCTTTGGCAAGGTCGCGCTCATAGATGTTCTGCACTGTCATCAGGTTCCTTCCTCACAGGTGGCACAAAACGGGCAGTTCCGGGATCATTCCGAGATCAACAAGCGACATGGGCATCCTGCCCGTTGCTGGTCTCTTATAGGGATGACAGCCTAACAGGGCGCCAGTGGCGGCAGGTATTAGCAAAACGTCTTAGAGCAACACCCGAAGGATATGTGCGAGGAGAGTACCGACAAGAGAGCCCCCGCCAATGGCGGAGGCTTTACCGCAATCATCGTTAGTGACGCACCCGTCCCTGCTGGCGGAAGCAGAATAGTTTGAGACTGATGTCGGCGATATCCGCGGGTAACTCCTCTCCCTGTTCGGCAAGAGGCTGGTAGAGCGATGAGAGCAGACGTTCGGCCTGCTGCGCGGTGATGATGTTGGCCTGGATGGCCGGGGTGATCCAGCTGGGTAACATTGACATATCTCCCCCTCATTGATCCGGTGGTCGAAGGTGCTTATTTCCGTCGTCTTCAGGTGGTGCTAATCCTGCCTTACCCCTGCCGACCCGTTCACCCTCTGCCTACCACCCAATCAAAGCAAAATGCTTGCCGTAATCTCTTATCGGCCAACATCCAATGGAGCTATAGCCATTTATCAGCCACTTGCGGGCCATATCAAGGGGCTGCAAGTCAGCCAGGCCGCGATCACTTGAGCGGTTACCGTCAGCAGTTTGCCGTTCTGGCAGGCTATCTGCTCCTCTTATTGCAAAATGCGACTCAAAACGCTCCTTACCTCCCGTTTATCTCCTCTCCTGCGCCGGAAACTGGTCACTTTTACACCGTTGTCGCCAAAGTCAGACACTTTCTCTGGTGGCTGTTTTTTGACCTTGCCAGCTGTTGTCGCAAGCCCGCTCCCCTCGCCTTGTCCGGCCAACCGGTTATGACAAGATGGCGCCAGATTGGAACAGCCCGGATGGGTATGCAGGAGAACAATAAAATGAACAGATCCATGATGGCAGGTATCGGTATTGGCGTGGCATCGGCACTGGCCTTGTCGGCGGCCGCCAGCGGCTCACTCTTCACACCCGCTCCTACCTTCGCCGAGGTCGTTGCCAGCAAACCGATCACCGAGACGTTCAAAAGCCCCAAACAGACGTGTCGTAACGTCACCGTGACCCACCGCAAGCCGGTGCAGGATGAACACAAGATCCTCGGCACCGTGGTCGGGGCCGCGCTGGGTGGCGTACTCGGTAACCAGTTTGGCGGGGGCAGTGGCAAGAAGGTGGCGACCGCAGCCGGAGCGGTCGCGGGGGGGTATGCCGGTAATCAGGTGCAGGGCAATATGCAGGCGGGAGATACCTATACCACCACCGAGCAGCGCTGCAAAACCGTGCAGGAGAGCAGCACCCGCACCATTGGTTATGATGTGACCTATCGCCTCGCAGGTCAGGAGGGGGTGATCCGCATGGCACAGGCACCGGGGGCAACCATTCCGGTCAAGGATGGCAAACTGGTGATCGACCAGCCAAAAGGGTAACCACTAGACCCCTTGCAAAGACAGGCCCGCCTCTCTCTAGGCGGGCCTGTCTTTATGAGCTATTGCCATGTTTGCATCACAGGGATGCAAACCGTTCACACTCCTGTTATCCCTCCTTGCAGCATTTTTTCACCGCCCGCACGATGTTCTGATAGCCGGTGCAGCGACAGAGGTTACCGGAGAGACCACGGCGGATCTCCGCATCCGTCAGCGGACGGCGCTCGGTCTTGTCGAGCAGGGCCGCGCTGGCCATCACCAATCCGGGGATACAAAAACCGCACTGTACCGCCCCTTCGTCGATGAAGGCCTGCTGCACATCGGAGAGTTCATTCCCTTTGCGTTCCCCCTCTACGGTGCGAATGGATTTACCATCGGCCCACACCGCCAGATAGAGGCAGCTGTCGATGGCGGTACCATCCACCCGCACGGTACAGGCGCCGCACTCACCGACACTGCACCCCTCTTTCACACTGATCAGCCCCTGCTGGCGCAGGAAATGAAGCAGCGACATGGTCGGCGACACTTCATAGGAGTAGGGTCTGCCGTTGATCTCGCAATGGATCTCCACGGTAGGACAAGTTTGCGATGGCATCATAGGATCTGGCCTCCGGCACGTTCGACTGCGCAGGCGACCACCCGCTGCGCCAGGGTTTTGATAAGGTGCAGGCGAAACTCTTTCTCCGCCCGCCAGGAGGATCGCGGCGCAACATCGGCCACTACTGCCTCGGCAATGGCAGCCAGGGTAGCACGGGTCAAGGGCTGACCTTCAGCGGCAGCCTCCGCATGGGGAGTACGGATCGGGGTCGGCGCCGCAACCCCGTAGGCCAGTCGCAAACTCTTGAAGTGGCCATTCTCAATCTGGCAGTAGGCGGCGCAGCCAATGGTGGCAATATCCATGGCATCGCGCATGGCGTACTTGAAGTAGTGGGAGCCAACATGAGGATGGGGATCCGGCGCGAAATGAAACGCGACCAACACCTCGGCAGGCTGCAGTGCCACCTTGCCAGGACCGGTGTGAAAACCGGCGATGGGGATACGACGAGTACCATCCGGCCCGGCGATCTCCAGCTCAGCCTCCAGCGCCACGGTCGGCGCAGCCGAGTCGGCACTGGTGGCGCCGTTGCAAATGTTGCCGCCATAGGTCGCGACGTTACGGATCTGCGGACCAGCGATGGTCGCCGCAGCCTCTGCCAGCATGGGCAGACGACGCTGCACCAGCGGATGCTCGATAATCTCGGTAAAGGTGGTTCCGGAGCCGATGCGGATCGAGCCGTCAGGCAGTTCGCTCACCCCTCTGAGTTCCGGCAAATCGTGAATATCGACAATATGGCGATAAGCCGCATTGAGATGATGCAACTGGATCATCACATCGGTCCCCCCCGCCAACAAACGGGCCTCGGGATCGGCCTGACGCAGTGCCACGGCTTCGGCCACGCTATGGGCCTTGTAGTAACGGGCAATATCAAACATGGCGGTGCTCCTCGCTGGACCCTTCATCAATCAATCCCGCTCGGGCAAACTCCCGATAGAGCGTCTTGGGTGTAATGGGCAACTCGTTGATGGCAACCCCGGTCGCCATGCGGATCGCATTACGAATGGCGGGGCCCGGTGAGATGATGGGCGGTTCCCCCAGCGACTTGTGACCATAAACCGATTGAGGTTCATAGGTCTGGACAAATTCACACTCCAGCTCGGGCAAATCCAGCATGGTGGGGAACTTGTAGTCAAGCAGGTTGGGGTTGCGTACCACGCCGGTTTTGGCGTCGATGATCAGCTCCTCGAACAGGGACCAGCCAATCCCCATCCCCATGCCGCCGTGCACCTGCCCTTCCGCCAATTGCGGATTGAGGATCTTGCCTGCATCGTGCAGGTTCATAATCCGATTGATGGTCACCTTGCAGAGATCGATGTCAACGCTGAGATCGACAAAGGTGCAACCAAAGCTCGGCGGGTTGGTGGTGGTCTTGTGGGAGACTTCAGAAGTGATCTGGCCCCCGATGGTGAGGTGGTAATAAGCATTGACCGATACCTCGGCCACGCTGATCAACACCTTGTCCTGCGCTCCGGCCAGCACCACGTAACCGTCGACCAGGGTGAGCGATCCCACATCCTGATGACAGAGCTGGGCAGCCAGCGACAGGATGCGCGCCCGCAATTGCAAGGCGGCCTGATGAATGGCGGGAGCGGCAACATAGCTTTGACGGGAACCAAAAGAACCCGGATCATAGGCCGTGATGTCGGTATCCTGAGTCGAGATGACCCGGATTTGCTCAAACGGAATACCCAGGGTCTGGGCGGCCATCTGGGCAAAGACGGTATCCGACCCCTGCCCAATCTCGGTGGCACCGATCTGCAGATTGACGGTACCATCCTGGTTTAGCAGCATGCGGGCACCGGCAATCTCGACCCCGACCGGGTAGGTATTGGAGCCATAGCTAAAGCAGGCTACCCCGACCCCGCGCCGAACCCGGCTAGCCGGATCCTGCGCCAGACACTCGGCCCGCAGGCGATCCCACTCGAACAACTCTCTACCACGCCGCAGGCAATCGGCCAACCCGGCACTATAAATGGTCTTCTGGTTGACCTGATTGACATCCCCTTCCCGCGCCACGTTGGCGATACGCACATCAAGGGGGTCGAGGCCCAGCTTGGCGCAAGCGTCATCCATCATGCTCTCGATGGCGAACACCACCTGAGGCGCCCCGTAACCACGCATGGCACCAGCCGTCGGCAGGTTGCTATAAAAGGTGCGGGCATCGTAACCGAAGGCGCTGCGCGGGTAGAGATAACTGATCTTGTTACCACCGGCACTGGCGATAGAGTGGCCATGAGAGGCATACCCGCCCGTATTGGAGAGAACATCGAGCTGATAGCCCTTGAGCGTGCCATCCCGATCCAGCCCCAGCTTGCCTTCAATAGTAAAACCGTGGCGAGTTCTGGAGGCAAAGAAGCACTCTTCACGGCTCAAGGTCACCTTGACCGGCACACCGCCGAGCTTGTAGCTGAGAAACGCCGCCATCGGCTCTTCCAGCACATCCTGCTTGTTGCCAAACCCACCGCCGATATAGGGCTTGATCACCCGCACGCTCGACCAGGGCAGACCGAGGGATTTGGCCACTCGGCTGCGCACGATCTGGGGGATCTGGGTACTGGAAACCACCACGATATGATCCGCCTGATCCATATAGGCGTAGCAGGTCACTGTCTCCAGATGGCAATGCTGCACCACCGGGGTCCGATAGTGACCCTGAAGTTGCAAATCGGCCCCGGCAATGGCCTGCTCCGGCTCGCCCGCCCGCAGCTGACTTTGCCGCAACAAGTTGCCCGTCGGGTGAATGGGGTGAGCCCCCTCAGCCAGCGCACTCTGGGCATCGGTCATCACCGGCAGCGGCTCGTAGGTCACCTTGACCAGCGCGGCGGCCTTTTCGGCGACCAGCGGATCACGAGCCACCACGATGGCGACGCCATCGCCGAAGTGGCGCACATGGTCGGTGAGCAAGCGTCTGTCTTTCACATCCCGCTTGGCCTCATCGAGAGACCAGGCGTGGCCTGCGGTACGATAACAGGCAGTGGGTACATCTTCGTGCGTGAATACGGCCTCGACCCCGTGCAAGGCCAGAGCCTCGCTGGCGTCGATGGAGAGTACCTTGCCGTGAGCGATATTGCTGCGCACGTACTTGGCATGCCGCATCCCGAGCATGATGCTGTCATCGGTATAGCGGGCACTGCCAGTCGCTTTAGCTTCGGCATCGACCCGCTTGAACGGTAATCCTATGGACATATGCAAGTCCTTTTTCGAAGGGAAAAACTAGAACCGGTATAAAAAACAGCAAGATATGCGCCTGTTTCCCGCAAGCTCGACAGCAATGGGAAGAAGTGTGAAGAGGATCCCAACTAAACCTGCTTTCAGCCACCATCGCGGCAAACCGGGGAAAAGAAGCAAGAGATAGCGGCGAAACATCAGGCAACAGGCGGGTCAACGCGGTGCAACAGCTATCAATCTGGTAGAGGTTTTTATCAAAATGGTAGCAAGGTGACACTGATCAGTACCCACAAGGTGATAGGCAGGCACCGGGCAATCACCATAAAAAAGGGGCCGCCTGAGCGACCCCGAAATGGGCGGGTTATCCCTAAATAGCCCACCCCCCAGCATAGAAAATCACCAGCGCCACAGCGATGATGACAGTCCCCAGATTCAGTTTGTGCCACTCTTTGGCACAGACTCGGCCAATCACCAGCGAACTGAAGCCCAGCATGATACCGGTGACGATATTGCCGGTGAGCACGATAAAGACCGCACAGACCAGGCCGGACATGGCACCGACGAAATCGTTGAAATCCAGCTTGCTCACATTGCTCAGCATCAGCAAGCCCACATACATCAGCGCTGGCGCAGTAGCATATCCTGGCACCAGATAGGCGAGCGGCGAGAGGAACAGCATCAACAGGAAGAGAATGCCGACCACGGTCGCCGTCAAACCGGTACGCCCACCCGCGGCGGTACCTGCAGCGGATTCGATATAGACACCGGC
Source organism: Aeromonas sp. MdU4 (assembly GCF_041929505.1). Lineage (NCBI taxonomy): Bacteria > Pseudomonadati > Pseudomonadota > Gammaproteobacteria > Aeromonadales > Aeromonadaceae > Aeromonas > Aeromonas sp. MdU4. The sequence continues at coordinate 249,638 of NZ_JBHFMW010000024.1, forward strand.
AGGCGCCGTTCCGACCACACCAGACAAAATACTGCAGACAGAGTCAGAGGTTAGCGCTTTGCCGCTATTGATGATGTGACCATCCTTGTCCAGCAGGTTAGCCTGCCCCGCCACCGCGCGGATGGTACCAGTGGCATCAAATACTGCCGTCATAACCAGCGCCAACAGGCTGGGGATCACCAGCGGCGAGAGCGCCCCCATGATATCCAGACTGAAGATCAGAGACTTGCCCTCCCCATCGGCCAGACTCGGCATAGCCACCAGGCCGTGGTACGTCACCGCCGGATCTATCGCGAGACCAAGCAGCGAGATGGCGATAATCACCAGCAAAATACCACCGGGCACTTTGAGCTTCTCAAGACCGAAGATCACAGCCAGCCCGATCAGTGTCATGACAACGGGCAAGGAGGTGATGGAGCCCAGGGTCACCGGGAATCCGTCCATCGGATTCTTGATAACCAACCCCACTCCGTTGGCAGCAATCAGCAGCAAAAAGAGTCCGATCCCGATCCCCGTGCCATGGGCAATCCCGGTTGGCAGGTTGTTGATGATCCAGGTACGGATGCCCGTCGCGGAGATAATGGTGAACAGGATCCCCATCAGGAAAACCGCCCCCAGCGCCACCGGTACCGGAATATGTTGGCCCAGCACCAGGCTAAACGCCGTGAAGGCAGTAAGCGAGATAGCGACCCCAATCGCCATGGGCAACTTGGCCCACAGCCCCATCAACAACGAGCCCAAACCGGCCACCAGACAGGTCGCCACAAACACGGCCGCAGGCGGAAAACCGGCCTTGCCCAGCAAGCTGGGAACCACGATCACCGAATAAACCATGGCAAGGAAAGTCGTCAGCCCCGCCAGCACCTCCTGCCTGACATTGCTGCCCCGCTCACTGATCATAAAGTAACGGTCAAGAGCACTGATTGGTTGTTGCTGCACTGCATGCTGGCTGGCATCACTATTGGCCAGCTCTTCCACGCTGTTAATCCTGCTATTTGCTTGGGTCATACCCAACTCCTTCACAAGCACCTGAATGTTCCATCACAAAATGGCGGCAGGATCTGTGGGTCTGTCTATCGACACGCTGTCTGTTGAATGACAGAGACCAGGACGGGCAGCAGTGACTCAAACGTTTGCCTTGCTGGTCAAAAAACCGAGCCATTTCATGTTCTATTTAGGGGATACCCCCTGTCGTACTGCGGAACCGGCATCCCCGTTGGGGCATGCCAGCCTCCGTATCCAGCGGGGCTGCGCCGAGGCAGCCCCATCCATCATCTACCCCCGTTCGTGTACCAGTTGGCCATCCACATAAGTGCGGTAGATGGATCTGTCATCCCCCAGGGTCAACAGCACGAACAGCTTGTCCCGCAGAGTGGTGGAGTTGTCATAACGCAGTTGCTGCAGCGGGGTGGCGACCGGGTCGAGCACCACGAAATCCGCCTCCTTGCCCACCGCAAAGCTGCCGATCTTCTCATCAAGCCCCAGCGAATGGGCACCGCCCAGGGTCGCCAGGTAGAAGGCCTGATAGGCCGACAGCCGTTCGCCCTGCAATTGCATCACCTTGTAGGCCTCGTTGAGGGTCTGCAGCATGTTGAAGGTGGTGCCCGCGCCGATGTCGGTCCCCATCCCCACCTTCACCTGCTTGTGCCACGCCTTGTGCAGCTTGAAGAGGCCGCTCCCCAGATAGAGGTTGGAGGTGGGACAGAAGGCGATGGTGGAACCGGTCTCCTTGAGGCAATCCCACTCCTGCTCTTCCAGATGAACACAGTGGGCAAAGACGCAGTTGTGACCGGTCAGCCCGTGCTGGTGATAGACGTCCAGATAACCCTTGTGCGCCGGGAAGAGGGATTTCACCCAGGCGATCTCATCCTTGTTCTCGCACAAATGGGTGTGCAGATAGGTGGTGGGAAACTCTTCGCGCAACCGTCTGGCCATCGCCAGTTGCTCGGGTGTCGAGGTGGGGGCAAATCGTGGTGTGATGGCATAAAGCAGACGACCATTACCGTGCCACCGCTCGATGAGCTGCTTGCTCTCCAGGTAGCTGCTCTCGGCAGTGTCGAGCAGATAATCGGGCGCATTGCGATCCATCATCACCTTGCCCGCGATCATCCGCATATTGATGCGGCTCGCCGCTTCGAACAGGGCATCTACCGACTCGGGGTGGACAGTGCCGAACACCAGCGCCGTGGTGGTGCCATTGCGCAACAGCTGCTTGATAAAGAAGGTAGACATCTCGCGAGCGTACTCGAGATCGTCGTAGCGCCGCTCGGCCGGGAAGGTATGGCGGTTGAGCCACTCCAGCAACTGCTCGCCATAGGCCCCCACCATCTCGCTCTGGGGATAGTGAATATGGGTATCAACAAAGCCCGGCACTATCATCTTGCCGCGATAGTCGCGTACCCGCACCGCGGCCGGTATGCGATCCTTGCCCTCCTCCCACTGACCGAACCAGTCGATGCAACCGTTGCGAATGATCAGCAAGCCATCCTCGACGAGACGGGCATTGGCCTCAATCTCCTCTGGCTGATCCACCACCCGGGTGATATCGAAGAAACTACCGCGCACTGCTTTGACAGAGTTGTCGTATTTCATAACCGTTTCCCTGTTTCTTGTATTCTGTTTTAACGATGTGGCCGGTTTGACAATCAGACCCGCTCGGCTTGCGGTACAGCAATCTGACCGGACTTCGCTTGTTGCTCAACCTTACTGTCGTGACTGTGGACAGTGACGATCACATCCGGCTTGTCACTCAACTGGATCACCTCGACCACATCGCTGATGCTGGCAGCCTTCTTGGCCGCAGCCTTGGCCTTGCGTGTGCGGCTCTGGGGCAAAAGCAGATTCATGATGATGGCGGTGATACCACCGGCACAGATGGGGTTCTCTACCAGCACATAGAGCGCATCGGGCAGCACTCTGAAGACACTCGGGTCATAAGAGACACCGAGACCAAGCCCCAGTGACGTCGCCACGATGAGACTCTCCCGGCGGTCGAAACCATAACTCATGATGATCCGGCAGCCTGCGATGGCAATCATCGAGAACATGATGGTCATCGCCCCCCCGAGAACAGGGGATGGAATGGTGGTAAAAAAGCGCCCGACAATCGGGAAGATGCCCATGATCACCAGGATCATGGCGATGAATTTACCCACATGACGAGAAGCTACCCCGGTCATCTGGATCACCCCGTTGTTCTGGGAGAAGGTGGTTAAAGGGAGTGACCCCAACGCCGAGGCGATCACGGAGACCAGACCATCGGCCAGCACGCCACCGGAGAGACGACGGGTGTACTCCTCCCCTTCCACAGGACGATGAGACACCATCGCGGTTGCGGTCAAGGCGCCAACAGCCTCCAGCACACTCAACAAATAGATGGTGCCCGCCACCAGGAATGAACCGAAATCAAAGGAGAAACCATATTTGAACAACATGGGCACCGTCACTAACGGCAACCCCTGTAGCACTGAAAAGTCGACCATGCCCAGCATAATGGAGGCGATGTAACCGACGAACAGACCAATGGCAATGCCCCCCATCCGTAGCAAGGGACTCTTGCAACAGTTGAAGCCAACCACCACGGCCAATACCAATAGACCAACACCAATATTTTCATAGTTGCCAAAAGTACCGCTACTCTTGGCGGCCATGCCCCCACCAAAGTCGATGATGCCAACTTTGATAAGACACAGACCGATCATCAACACCACGATGCCACTCACGGTGGGGGTAATCACCCGGGTCAGATAAGGCAATGCAAAAGATGCCGCCATGACCAGGAATGCACCCACAAATGAAATACCGAGCAAACAAGAGACCATCTGGGCCTCATCGATCCCCTCTTTTCCCATCGACGTTCCGAGGGTGATCATCACGGTCACAAACGAGAAATTCACTGACTGGATAGAGAGCAGACCGGAGCCGATGGGTCCGTAACGATGAACTTGTAACCAGGTGCCGATGCCAGAAGCGAGCATCGACATCGAGACCAGATAGGTCGTGATCTCGGGTGAAAGATTAAGTGCAGCCCCGACAATCAAGGCTGGTGCTACCATGGGGACCAATATGGCTAGCAGATGGGTAACTGCCCCGACCAGAGATTGGCCGAATGGCGGCCGGTCTTCCAAGGCGTAGATCAGGTCAGAGTCCTTGCGCGATTTTTCAGACATCCTTAATTACTCCCGGTGTATCGAAAAAAGCTTCAGTAACCCCCGCGTATCACACCCCACAGTGACCAGGGAGCATCCGGTAGGCGGATAAGGATCCGCCTACCGGTATCTACCAGTGCAGTGATTACAGCTTGCCCAGTTCGCGCAGGATCAGCTCCGGCGTGAAGTGCCACTTGCGCAGCCAGACACCACAGGCATCATGGATAGCGCTGGCGATGGCTGGCGCAGCTCCGTTTACCCCGATCTCCGAAATGGACTTGGCACCGTAAGGACCGATCTGGTCATTACTCGGTACCAGGAACGCCCGGAAGTCGCGCGGAATGTCGCCAATCTTGGGCGCACCATAGCTCTTCAAATCACGGGTGAGCGGAATGCCCTTGCTGTCGTAGCAGATCTCCTCGGTCAGGGAGTGACCGATAGCCCGCATGGTCGCCCCGTAGATCTGACCAAGAGCCAGTTCTGGGTTGATGGGGGTACCACAGTCAAGCAGGGCGTAGAACTTGTCGAGACGGATCTGGCCGGTTCTGACGTTGACTGCCACCTCGGCGAAGTTGGCACCAAACGGGAATGCCAGTTCGGAGGTGATAAAGCTGCCGGTGCCAACCAGAATACCGAAGCCGGTACCTGTCTCGGCTTTGTGAGCGATGCTGGCAAGAGAGACCTCCCCTTGCTTGCCGCGCACAATACCAGGGTGCACCATCTCCACATCCGCCACAGGCTCACCCAACATGGCCGCACCGTGGAACAGGATCTTCTCTTTCAGGTTCTCGGCTGCCATCTTGGCCGCATTGCCGGAGAAGCAGGTACCGGACGAGGCATAGGCGCCGGTATCGAACAGGGCGTGGTCTGTGTCACCGGAGATGACATGCACATCGCTGAGCGGGCATTTGAGCACCTCGGCAGTCAGCTTGGCTACCACGGTGTCCAGACCGGTACCGATATCGGCACCACCGGAGTGAACGATAAAGGTACCGTCAGACTCCAGCTTGACCATGCAGTTGGCCTGATCGATGTCCGCAATCCCCGATTTTTGCATGATGATGGCAACACCACGCCCGATGCGCCAATCGCCGTCGGCAGGTTTGGGGCTGTCCCACTGGATCAGTTCACGACCCTGCTTGAGGATCGGCTCCAGCGCACAGCTCGCCGCCCGGGGAATGGAGCTTGGCATCTTGCCTTCACCGATAGCGCCCAACACCTTGAGCTCATCCCCTTCATGCACCCGGTTGCGTTCCACCATGTCGAGCTGATCGATACCCAACTGCTCGGCCAGCTCGGCGATGGCCATGGTCAACGCGAAGTTACCCTTGGGTGCGCCATAGCCCTGATAGGCACCGGTCGGGCAGATGTTGCTGTAGTAGGTGTTGACGGTAAAACGCACGTTGTCGCACGGATAGAGCGGCAGCGAGAGGGCCGGACCATTGCTTGGCACCGTCAGGGAGTGGTTGCCGAAAGGACCGGTGTTGGCACGGAAATCCATCTCGATGGCAGTGATGGTGCCATCTTTCTTGGCGCCGAGTTTCACTTTCACCTTGGCCACGTGGCGGGAGGTGTTGCTGATGAACTCCTCTTCACGGGTGTAGCGGAAGAGCACCGGACGACCGGTGGTCTTGGTCGCCCAGGCACACACCTCTTCCAGCAGGATATCCTGCTTGGAGCCAAAACCGCCCCCGACCCGCTCCTTGATGACATGCACCTGGTGCTGCTTCATACCGACGATACGGGCCACTTGACGGCGCACGTGCCACGGTACCTGAGTCGAGGCATGGATCACCAGGCGCTCACCATCCATGTAGGTGAAGCAGATATGCGGTTCGGTCGGGCACTGCTGGGCCTGAGTCGATTCGTAAGTGCGCTCCAGCACTGCATCCGCCTCGGCAAACGCTTTGTCTACGTCACCAATCTGGCCATGGACGCTGGCAGCCAGGTTCTCGTGCGGACGGGAACCGATGGGGAAATTGATGATGATATGCTCATCGCCACGACGTACCGAGCAGGCGTTCTGCTGTTCCAGATCTGCCGGGGCACCGGCCATGTAGACGATGGGCTCGTCGTGCACCAGCGGTGCATTGGGGGCCATCGCCTCATCGATGCTCATGACCGCAGGCAACACCTGGTACTCAACCTCAATGAGCTTCAGTGCGGCCAGGGCGATCTCTTCACTCTCGGCGACCACAGCAGCAACCCGATCACCTACGTGACGCAGTTTGCGGCTAAACATGCGGCGATCGAGCGGTGACGGCTCGGGCGCGCTCTGGCCACCCGGGGTATAAAAAATATCCGGGCAGTTGAGATGGGTAATGACATGGATCACCCCGGGCAGCGCTTCGGCGCGGCTCACGTCGAGTTTGGTGATCACGGCATGGGGATGGGGACTGCGCAGCATCTTGATGATCAGCGCATCATCGGTCACCCGATCTTCCACGTAGCAGGGCTTGGCCTGCACCATCTTGGCGGCATCCACCTTCGGGCAGTTCTTGCCAACATGGCGCAGCTCGTCACGAAACTCCGGAGCGATCTGGCACAGATAATCGGGATCTTTCATCCGTGCGCAAGCGAGTTCGATGGCCTGATAGAACTGCTGGTAGCCACCATCACGGTGGAACAGGCCAGAGAGGGCATCGTCAATTTGATCACGGGTAGGGTTGGGGTGGCGATCAAGCAGGTCAGTGACAATCAGGGCGGCAGCCGGATCATTGTAACCGGACTGCACCACGCCGACGTCCACCATCGCCTGCTGCACCAGGCTGAGCTGGTTCCAGCTCCCCAGCGACTCGGCAGTGCGCACGTCAGCGCCATCCAGCTGTGCGGCTATCAACAAGGAGGCGTTGATCACCTTGCCGTTGAAGAGAATGGCATCGGAGCCGGCAAAACCAAAGCCGTCATCACTGTTGCGTACCGAGTGCATCCGGCACTGCTTGAACAGCATCTGTTGGGCATTATCACCCGCTTTGCAAATGACGGTACGCAGGGCACCATTCATTGTGAAGTTGAGTTCCATCATGCCTGTACCTCCTGCTGCTGGCAGTCCACCAGCAGATCTGCCACCACTACCCCGCTGATATAGCGCTTGTAACTCACGCTGCCAGCCAGGTCCTCACGGGGAGAAATCAGCTCGCTCACCGCAGCTTCCAGCGAGGCATCATGCAGACCACGACGCTCCACATCCCGCAGGCGCATCGGCTGCGGAGTCACGCCAGAAAGGGCAACCCGCATCTCGCCGAGACGATCGAGGGCCACTGCGGCAGTGATGACGGCCAGACCATCGGCATTGCGACTGACCCGGCGAGTCGCACAGCGCAAATCGGGCTCCGGCAGCACAATGCCGAGGATCAGCGCATTGCGCTGGCCTGCCAGATAGGTGTCGATGGGTTGCAGCTGGTTGTTCTCCAGCACCACCACCGCTTCGAGTACCAGCAGCATCGGCAACAGGGGGGAGTCCTGCAGTTGGCTGGCAATTTCGCCACCAATGGTGGCCTGATTGCGCACATGGCGGGAGTAGACAAATCCCAGCGCGTCGCGCAGGGCGGCCGGAGTACGCGGATCATCTTTCAGGGTCTGCAGGGTAACGGTGGCGCCAATATGGAGCTGACCGTGTTGCTGCTCAATCTGGTTCAGCCCCAGCTTGTCCAGCGAGATGGCGACCTTCTTGTCGGTGCGGGTCGGTGCGGCGTTAAGCTTGCTGCCGCCCCCCATGTAGACGGCGTCGTTGCCGAAACTGGCTTTGAGTTCCAAAGCCTGACCCAATTGCTCGGGTCGGAAGAATTGCTCAATCATGTGTCGTCCTTACTCTTGATGCCCGCCGCAGGGAAGAGCCGCGCAGCGGGTGATCAGTTGCACTATGTCCGGTGTCATACCGTGCGGACCGCTAGCTTAGGCCAGCTGGTCCATCCGTTGCCACAGGCGGCTGGCCACTTTGCTGGCCTGCTCATAAATGGGCGCGATATCAAACGGGAATTCGCGATCCTGATAGACCATGCGACCCTCAACCATCACGCTGTTGACGGTGGCAGAGCCCATGCCAAAGGCGAGATGGCCGCCGAGGTTGCGCGGCGCCAGCGGGGTTGGCGCATCGTAGTCGCAGATGGTGAGGTCAGCCTTGTAGCCAGCCTCCAGTCGACCAAACCTGGCGCCGAAGTTGCGCTCCAGCAGGGTGTTGCCGTTCCACAGGAAGCGGGCAAAGCTGTCTGGCCACAGGGCGCCACCGGCATCCTTGTGTTTGAAGTAGGCAAACTTGAGCTCTTCAAACATGTCGGAGCCGATACCGTCGGTGCCGAGTGCCAGATTGCGGTACTCCGGCAGGTGCATGTTGTAGCCCACATGGTTGTTCATGTTGGAGCGGGCGTTGTGTACCAGGAAGGCATCGCGGCTGTTGAGCAGCTCGATATCCGAGGGGCTCAGGTAGATGCCATGGCCCACCAAGGACTTGCTGTCAATCAGGCCAAACGCGTCCAGACGGGCAATCGGCTCCTTGCCATAGTGGTGATGACCGTGGGCCATGTCATAGCGATCTTCTGCCACATGGATATGGAGGCCGCGACCGGTCACCTGCACCGCTTCGCGCAGCATGGCCAGCCCTTCGTCCGGCACGGTGAAGGGGGCGTGGGCACCGATGTGTGCTTCGACCAGATAGGGCTCTGCACCTTTGGCTTTGGCCGCATCGATCCCCTGGGCAAACTGGATGTTCTCCTCTACCCCGGCCTGCAGCTCGGCGAGGCCACCGTTGCGATCGGTGGTCTCGAAGCAGGTCATGCCACGCAGACCCGCCTCCATAAACCCTTTGCGCAGGATGTTGAGGGAACCCTTGATGTAGCTCGGTGACGCGTGGTGATCGATCACCGCGCTGCAACCGCTCTTGATCGACTCCAGCGAGCAGATCAGGCCGCTGTAGTAGAGGGACTCCTCGTCAAGGGCCCGATCAAGCCGCCACCAGAGGTTCTTCAGGGTGGAGATAAAATCCGGGCAGGGGGCGATGTTGGCCATGATCCCCCGCGACAGACCGGAGTAGAAGTGGTTGTGAGCACAAACAAGACCCGGCATCACCAGCTTGCCACCCATCTCACGATAATTCGCCTCCGGGTAGAGGGCCCGCAGATTGGGCCCTACCGCTTTGATAAGCGATCCTTCGATGGCGATATCCACCCCTTCCTGTACCCGGGTCGGTTCCAGTTCAACGGCGGTGACGTTTTTCAGAATAAACATGACTTACTCCTCCACTGAGCCCAGCAGATAACGGTGATGGGCGTGGACATGGCTGATGATGCGGCACATATCGGCAAGGGCGGCAGGTGCATCCTTGATCTGGCTCTGCTCGTCGATGCCCAGACGATAGGTCTCTTCGCCCTGACGGATCCGCAGTTCACCCCCTTCCGCCAGATAGAATCCGGGGTTGCGGCTATTGTCGAAGTCCTTGGACAGACTGAAGATGGTGACCTTGTCGTGGTAGGGTTTACCCTGCCACGGGCAGAACTGGGCACAGTTGCCGCACTCGTTGCAGTAGGCATCCAGGTGCAGGGTCTGGAACTTGTCCTTGAAGCCCGGCACGGCGATAGCCACGTTGGCCCGGTTGGGGCAGACATCCACGCACTTGCTGCAGATGGTGTTGCACTCGAGACAACGGTGCGCCTCTTGCGCTACAAAGGCATCGCGCTCGCTCTTGTCAACCATGGTGACGGCGATGCTCCCCTTGCGGCGGTAGATCTCGCCCTTGTCGGACGGCTGGACTTGCACCTCGGCCTGACTGCCGGCGATATGCTCGCGGGCCAGTACCAGATCGGCGGCACGGCGGGCACCACCGATGGCACCGACGATGGAGGACGGACCGCTCTGCACGTCACCGATCAGGAAGACGTTGCGACGGCTGGTTTCGCCAGTCTGGGTATCCACGTCAGGCCAGCCATCGCTGCCAAGGGGAATGCCCATCGCTTTGAGCACCTCGCAATCAGGCTGCTCGCCGATGGCGGTGATCAAGGCATCCATCTGCATCACTTCGGTCTGCTCGGTGGCCACCGGACGGCGACGGCCCTGCTCGTCAGGCTCACCCAATGCCATCATCCGCACGGTCAGCTTGCCATCTTTTTCAAAGCGCTCCGGATTGGTGAGGAAGCAGAAGCGCACCCCATCTTCCACCGCTTCCAGATACTCCTCGCGATAGGCAGGCATCTCTTTTTCGCTGCGACGGTAGATCACGGTCACATCACGTACACCGGGCACCTTGAGGGCTGCGCGGGCGCAATCCATGGCGGTGTTACCGGCACCGATCACCGCCACATGGCGGCCCAGCGGCAGCGGTTTGCCCTGATTGAAACTGCGCAGGAAGTTGAAGGATTTGTAAATCCGCTCGTGACCCCCTTCCAGACGCATGCCGCCATTCTTGTCGGCACCGATACCAACGAAGACATAGGCAAAGCCCTGAGCGTGCAGTTTGTCGACGGTGAGCTCCGGATCGCAGCCAAACTCGAATTTGACCCCGTGAGCGGCGACGAAGTCGATGTCGTGCTGGATCAGTTCAGCCGGAATACGGAACTCGGGAATGATGTGTTTGACCACACCACCGGCGTCCGCTTCGCGCTCGAACACGGTGACTGGGTGACCGGCACGGGCCAGGAAGTAACCGGCAGAGAGACCCGCCGGGCCGGCGCCAATCACAGCAACCGGGTGCTTGTCACCGCTGCCTGCCGGCTTGTGCCAGCGCGCCTTGTAACCTTCCCAACCACGCTCCAGCGCGACCTTCTTGAGCTCGCGGATATTGAGCGGGCTATCGTAGTCGAGACGGGTACAGTTGTACTGGCACTGGTGATCACAGATATGACCGGTGATGGCAGGCAAGGCGTTGCGCTGATAAATCAGCTCAAGGGCCGCCACATACTCCCCCTCGCCCATCAGGCGAATGTACTCGGGGATATCCTGATGCACGGCGCAGGCGGTGACGCAGGGTGCCACGTAGCAGTCGGTCATCGGCAGACCACCGCCCACCTCGATACGGTCCTCGGATTTCCACTCCTTCTGGGTGTAATCCATGGTGAGTGCCTTGGCCGCCAGGGCTTCCAGCTTCTCGACATCGACCTGGGTCATGGCCCAGCTATCGGAGGCGTCGATCTCGTTGAGGCACTCGATCTGGCGCAGGTAACCACCCGGTTTCAGCAGGTCGGTCGCCATGGTGATGGGGCGAATACCGGTCTCGAAGATTTCGGCAATGTTGAACTTGCTGGCACCGCCCGAGTAGGAGATAGGCAGCTTGCCATCAAAGGCACGGGAGAGCACGGCGGCCACATTGATGGCGAGCGGGAACAGGGCCCGACCGGACATGTACATCTCATCGCCGGGCAGCGCCCCTTTGCGGTTGATGGTGCCTAGGGTGTTGGTGAGTTTGACCCCGAAGGTGAGCCCCTTCTCGGCGCCCAGCGCCAGCAGACGGGTCAGCATCGCCTTGGCCTGATCCAGCTTGAGGTCATGGTCGAACGACTCTTCGCTCAGCCCCACGTAATCAAAACCGCAGTTGTCGAGGATCTCGCGCACTCGCGGATAACCCAGCAGGGTCGGGTTGAGTTTGACGAAGGTATTGAGCCCTTTCTCTTCCAGCATGTAGCGGCAGATGGCTTCAATCTCGTTGGGCGGGCAACCGTGCATGGTGGAGAGGGTGAGACCGTGCACCATATCGGCCGGAATACGATCCGCCAGCTGTTGCAGACGGTCACGACGCTCACCCAGACCCAGCTCGGCGATAAACTGCTCGTCGGCAACCAGTTCGCGCAGCACTTGTTGATACTCGGCAAATTTCGGGCTGGTGCTGGCATCCTTCAAACTGTGGATGAACTGCTGCATCGGTGGCTGTTTGATGCCATCGAGGTTGTAGCCCACGCTCATGTTAAAGATGAAGGACTTGGCCTCCCCTTCAAGGCGGGGATCAAACACCTCTTCCAGCAGATAGAGGGCAAACCAGGCTTTCAGGTACTCATCGAACGCCTTGGGCAGAGTGAACTCGGTCGACCACTCGGTGTTGAAGCACTCATCCTCGGCATCTATACAGGGTTTTTCCAGTTCGAGACGGTCCAGGATCTGCACCGTCTTGAGCTCGATAAAACGCCCGCCAGTCAGCCAGGAGGTCACGATATTCTGGGCCAGTTGGGTATGAGGACCGGCCGCCGGACCGATGGGGGTTTCACAGGTTTCACCGAACACCTTGATCTTGCGTTCGTCCTGCTTGCGATAGAATTGCGCGGCGGGAATACCAAAAATACTCTGGCTCTCTTTATATTCCGCAAAAATGCGGGTCAGAAGGTTCTTGAAGGGAACGGGTCGCATAATATCGCCCATGATGATCTCCTTGCAGTAGCTCTGCTCATTAACAGCGTGAATGAATGGGGCATCTCGAATGGAAGTCCCCCTTGCCAGAGATAAGAGCAACTATCAGGCCACCCTAGCAGGGAAAATATTTTTTAAGGTAAAAGCGTGAGATAGCTCCAATTAATGCGGTGGCTGAACGAGATATTCAACATGGTGGTTGAGAGTGGTTCTCAATCACTTGACAGACGGTCCACAGGATTGGTTAAAAAGAATGCTAACTATCGAATCAAATGCGAGAAATATCACTTTGATAAACTCGTCTCGCTCATTTTTATCGAAATTAAACCCCGTTGGTATGGCCGGGGTTTAATAGTGGATGGGGTTATCAATACCCTCAGGAATAATCGGTGATACGCCAGTAGCCGCCGTTTTCCACGCTTCACCATCTAACCACCACGGGGATCAGCGTAGTGCAGCGTCTGGCATCTCTTCCGGCTGCGCGCTCATGACTCCGGCGAGCAGCGCCTGATAACGTGCGGGCGTGTCCACATCGAACAGGATGGCAGGAGTATCAACCGGTACCAGGCGGTGTGGGTGCCCTTGCAGCCAACGCCGGACCGACTTTTGTGGCGGAGCGGCCGCCAGCGCGGAGGCAAGAGACTTGGGGAGCAACACCGGATGGCCCGCCTCGCCCATATGAGCGGGAAAGAGTACGTCATGACCCCGTGCCAGCCACAGTTGTTGATAGACCTCACGGGGAATGCAGGGAAGATCCCCATGAGTAATGAAGAGGTAGTCGGCGTCACTGGCGGCAAGGGCGCAACGAATAGAGCTGCCCAGCCCCTGCTGATAGTCGGGGTTATGGACGATCACCACATCTTCCCGGTCGCCATAGCGCGCCGCAAGCTCATCGCCACGATGGCCCACCACCAGAATTACCCGCTGACAAAATGCCAGGGCGTTTTTGAGACTTGCATCAAGCATTGTCCCCTGATAATACGGTAGCATCATTTTCCATGTGCCCATTCGGGAAGACAAACCCGCCGCCGTTATTATACAGTCACACTGCGCTTGTCCCTGGCAACGCATCGCCCCATCCGCCTCGGTATTTATTTCGGTCGTTATCATGTCATCACCACAGCCTATTGCGCTCGCATTTCCGGATATTGATCTGCTATTAAGCCAATTTACAAAAAATATAGCCAACCACACCACATTAATTAGTCTTTGTGGTGCTGGAGGAAAAACCAGCACCCTGTTCTGGTTGGCTGAATATTTTTATAAACAGGGTAAAAGGGTGCTAATTACCACTACCACCAGGATGTTTCTGCCTACCCCGTCACATTATCGTGAATTAATCCTTGAAGCCGATCCCGTCCGGCAACTTACCCGCTGTCAACAACTGCCTGATGGGCCTGCGCTGGTAGCCCTGTTCAGCCACATTGATCAAGCCAGCGGCAAGGTGGCGGGCCCAACGCCCCAGCAGGTTGATCTGCTCAAGGGGCAGCAACGCTTTGATCTGATCCTGGTCGAAGCCGATGGCGCTCATCACAAGTTATTGAAAGTGCCAGCTTTGCATGAACCTTGCATACCCCAAAGCAGCGATTGGGTGATCGCCCTGACGGGCGGCGCCATGATCGGCGCCAAGGCCGACCCACAACAGATCCACCGTTGGGAGCAACTCCAGGCGATGTGCGGGATTGCGGCCGGTGACCCACTGGATTGGCCACTCTTTCACCGGCTGATCACTCACCCGCTCGGGATGTTCAAAGGCACCCCGAGCAAGGCGCGCCGGATCTGGTTTATCAATGGCGATTATCAAAATGAGACGGCATGGCAGCCGCAATTGATAAACCTGCTGGCCCGGCATCCCGAGCTCCACGCCATCTGGCAGGGCGCCGTACGCGAGCCGCAGGCCATTCGCCATGCATTCGGCCATTTCTCTTTGGATGAGGCACCGCCGCCTCAATCATGATGCTTTAAGGATAATAAGAGGTACCTTATGAATCTTTTTTCACACGCAGCCAGACTGGAACAAGAGAACACCCCTTTCGCCATCGCCCAGATCATCGAAAGCCGTGGCTCCACTCCCCGCCATCAGGCCCAGATGCTGGTGATGGCCGATGGCCAGATCCTCGGCACCATTGGCGGTGGCATGATCGAACGGGTAGTGATCGATGAAGCTGTCGCCGCCATTGCCGAACGCAAACCCCGCATTGTCCACGGCCGAATGGCCCGCAACGGCGAGAATGCCGTTGGCTCAGATTGTGGTGGCGCCATGTCGGTCTATATCGATGTCTATGGTCTGCGGCCACGACTGGTGCTGATCGGTGCTGGTCACGTCAACCGGGCGGTGGCCCACGCCGCGGCACCGCTTGGCTTTGATGTCCATGTTGGCGACTGCTATGAGGGCAGTTTAAATCCCGACCTGTTCCCGGCAGGCACCCACCTTAAACAGGCCGACACCATCAGCGCGGTGATCGAGGCGCTGGCCATCGAGCCCAGCAACTATGTCATTATCGCCACCAACCATCAGGATAAAGAGGCGCTGGATCGCCTGATCGAGCGTCCCCTCGCCTATCTGGGACTGCTCGCCAGCAAACGTAAAGTACAGACCTTTACCCAGACGCTGCGCCAGCAAGGGATAAGCCAGGATCAGCTGCAACAGCTGCACGCCCCCATCGGTTACAACATCGGTGCCGAAACGCCGGAAGAGATCGCCATCAGCATTCTGGCGGAGCTGCTGCAGGTGAAGAACGGCAAGGCGGGTGGTCTGATGCAGGATGATGTGCGCCTCAAGCGCGATCAGCTGGTAGTGATGCGCGGTTCGGGCGATATCGCCACCGGCGTGGCGCTGCGCCTGCACAATGCGGGCTTCAAGGTGGTGATGCTGGATCTGGACAAACCCACCGTGATCCGCCGCACCGTCGCCTTTGCCCAGGCGATGTTCGATGGTGAAACCCGTGTCGAGGGGGTACGCGCCAAGCGGGTCGACAACGTCGAGCAGGCGTTCGAGCAACTTGAACGAGGGATCATTCCCCTGCTGATTGACCCCGACGGCGCCACTCTCGCCGAGCTCAAGCCCCGCTATCTGGTGGATGCCATTCTGGCCAAGCAGAACCTCGGCACCCACAAGGATATGGCCCCCATCACTGTCGCCCTCGGCCCGGGCTTTGAGGCGGGACGGGACTGCGATGCCGTGATTGAGACCAACCGTGGCCATCACCTTGGTCGGGTGATTTATCAGGGCCCAGCCCAACCCAATACCGGTATTCCCGGGGTGATCGAAGGTCACTCCGCCCGCCGGGTGGTGCGTGCCCCCGTCGCCGGGGTAATGAAGAGCATTATCAAACTCGGGGATCTGGTGCAGGAGGGGGATGTAATTGCCCACGTCGGGGATACCCCCATTATCGCGCCGCTCTCTGGCATGGTACGGGGCCTGCTGAGCGATGGCATCGAGGTGACTGTCGGCTTCAAGATCGGTGACATCGACCCCAGAGGCGAGCGGGCCGATGCGACCACCGTATCGGACAAGGCCCGCGCCATCGGCGGGGCCGTGCTGGAAGCCATGATGCATCTGGCCCAACGTCGATAAGCCAGCGCCCCACTCCAGCGCACCAAACCAAAGGGCCCGCCATCATGGCGGGCCCTTTTTTCATGTCTTTGTCGGCAATGGGCTCACCCGTGCCTGATCCGGGTCTCCCCCGCCACCGTCACCACGGTTCGCTTGCCCCGGTAGCTAATCACCATCAGCGCCAGCACGATCAGCAAGATGCCACTCCCCTCCACCGGCCCCGGGTTCTCACCCAGCAGCCACCAGGAGAGCAGCACCCCCGTGACCGGTACCGCCAGCGTGCTGAGGCTGGCGATCCCGGCAGGCAACTTCTTCAGTACCACCAGCCAGAGACTCCAGGCAATGGCGGTTGCAAAGATGGCGCTATAGGCCAGGGCACCCACCAGATAAGGTTGCCAATCCAGCGGACGCTCCGGTACCCAGGCGGCCACCAGCGCCATAATGAGGCAGGCATAGACCATCTGCCAGGTGGTGAGCGACATCAGATCGACCTTGGGGTAGCGAACATACATCCGCTTGGCGATGATGACGCTGATCCCCCAGCAGATACCGGAGAGGATCGCCAGGAGCGCACTCTTGAGGGATTCAAGGTGCAGCAGCCAGGGCTGGATCACCAACAGCAGGCCACAGGCCGCTCCCCCCACCGCCAGATAGTGCAACTTGCGCATCCGCTCGCCGAGAAACAGCACGGCAAAGAGCACCACCCAGAAGGGCATGGTATAGGTCAGGATAGCCACCTTCCCCGCGCCACCACTGAGCAAAGCCCACTGGGCCAATCCACCCATGCCACAGCTTTGAAACAGCGCGATGGCCAGGGTATAACGAAACGGCGTTGGTTTGAGGTAACGCCTGCCGCGTATTGCCAACACCAGCAGCAGTAGCAGCGAGCTGCAGAAATAGCGCAAGGCGGTAAACTCGAATGCCCCCGCATATAACATCACCTGTTTCATCACGATCCAGCTGTAGCTCCAGATAGCGGTGATCAGAAACAGCCCGGCCAACGCGACTACATCCACTTTTCTTGTTACTGACATCAGTTATCGCCTTATGCCCGGTTAATGCCAAAGACAGGGTCACCCAATATGTTGCCCTCTCCCGCACCATTAACCCCTTGAGCATGCCAATTTCATCTCTTAAAAAAGCGCCGACTTGCTCTGCCATGCCCCCGTCACGGGCATGAGAGAGCATCGTCAACGAACCGGGTACCAATATGAAAACAGACCACTCCCCGGCCCCAAAACAGACGGGGAACCCAAGGTTCCCCGTCATGCATCTCTGACATCAGACACGATGTCACCGGGCAGGTCACCCTTATTGGCTGATCACAGTCCCGGTCTTGCCGGCAATCCCCTCGGCTGCCTTCTCCAGCAAGGTGATCAGAGACTTGCGCCCCGGCATGGAGGTCGCGAACGACAGTGCCGCCTCGACCTTGGGCAACATGGAGCCTTTGGCAAACTGTCCCTGCTCGATAAAGCAATTGGCATCGGCCACGCTCAGGTTATCGAGCCACTGCACATCGGGCTTGCCGAAGTTGATGGCCACTTTCTCCACGGCGGTGAGGATGATCAGCATATCGGCATCGATCAGCTCCGCCAGCTTGGCACTGGCCCAATCCTTGTCGATCACCGCACTGGCACCGCGCAGGTGATTGCCCTCACGCAGCACCGGAATGCCACCACCACCGACGGTAATAACAACCTGACCAGCGGCCAGCATGGCAGAGACGGTCTCTTTCTCGATGATGTCGATGGGTTTGGGGGATGCCACCACCCGGCGATAACCACGACCGGCATCCTCTTTCAGGCGCTCACCCTTGGCCATCAGAGCCTCGGCCTCCTCCTTGCTGAAGAAACCGCCGATGGGTTTGCTGGGATCGAGGAACGCAGGATCGTTCTTATCCACCTCAACCTGAGTCACCAAAGTGGCAACCGGCTTTTGAATACCACGCGCCAGCAAGGCTTCACGCAGGGCGTTCTGCAGGTCATAACCGATGTAACCCTGACTCAGGGCCACACAGACCGACATCGGCAGATGGGGCGCCTTGGGGTCGTGGCGAGCCGCCACTTCGAACGCCTGCTGGATCATCCCCACTTGTGGCCCGTTGCCGTGGGTGACCACCACTTCATGGCCCTCGGCAATCAAATCGGCAATGGTGTGAGCCGTGCTCTGCACCGCGGTCATCTGTTCTGGCAGATTGTTGCCCAGCGCATTGCCCCCCAGGGCCAGTACGATACGTTTTTTCATCTTGTTATCTCCAATGATGGATAAGCCGGCGCGATACCGGCCCCCTGTAGTTGTTCACAATGTCGGTATTAAAAGAGCTGCTTGGCTGTTCAGGCCCCTGCAGCGTGCAGCGCCCTGGCCGGTGAGGAGACCTCTGCGGCGAGCACCGGGTCAAACGGCGCTCTGGCCAAAAACCGGCCATGGCCCCGTCGCCCCGTAAATTCGCCATCGCGGGCGACGATCTCGCCGCGACTGAGGGTCATTCTGATCTGGCCGGGGCAACGCATCCCCTCGTAGGGGCTGTAGTCACCGTTGTCATGCAGCGCGGCGTGGCGAATAACCGTCTCGCCACGGGGATCCATGATCACCAGATCGGCATCGGCACCCACCTGCAGGTTGCCCTTGCGCGGCCACAGGCCAAAGAGACGAGCCGGATTGGTACTGGTCAGCGCCACAAAGCGCGACGGCGAGATGCGCCCACCCAGCACCCCATGAGAGAAGAGCAGCAACATCCGGTTCTCGGCACCCGGCAGGCCATTGGGGCTGCGACTGAAATCCCCCCCCGAGAGAGCCATGCGCTGGGCGTGGGAGAAGTTGCAGTGATCGGTCGCCACCGTGTCGATGTCACCCTCGGCGATCCCAACCCACAGCTTGTCCAGTTCACTGCGCCCACGCAGTGGCGGGCTCAGCAGGTAATCCACCCCGTTTTCCCGGTGGTAGCAGGCGTCATCCAGCAGCAGATACTGCGGGCAGGTCTCCACCCAGACCGGTTGACCCTGACGGCGCGCCAGTTTCAGATACTCCAGCCCCAGCCCGTTGGAGAGGTGGACGATATAGAGCGGCGCATTGTCCGCAAGACCCGCCAGGTTGATCATCCGGGCGACCGCCTCCGCTTCACACTCCAGCGGGCGGCTCTGCGGGTGATACCAGGGTTCATGGTGGCCTGCGGCCAACAGGGCAGCCCGGCGCACCGAGATGGCGGCGTCGTTCTCGGGGTGGACGGTGGCGATCGCCCCCACCTCCTTGATACGGGCCAGGGCGCGCAGCACGTCGTGATCACCCAGCTTGTACTGGTAGGTGAGATAGAGCTTGAAGCTGCTGATCCCCTCCTCCTGCACCATGGCGGCCATCTCGTGCAAAATGGCATCGTCTATATGCTGGACAACCCCGTGAAAACCGTAATCGATCACCGCCTGGGTGGCGGCGTAGTCGTGATAGCGGGCCAGCTGGTGATGCAGGTTGCACCCCGCCGGACCAAATCCCATGTGATCGACGATGGTGGTGGTTCCACCACAGGCGGCGGCACGGGTACCGCTGAAAAAGTCATCGCAACTGCGGGCAATGCCCACATCGATGTTGAAGTGGGTGTGGACATCGATACCACCGGGCATCACATAGCAACCGCTGGCATCGATCACCTCAGTCTCGCCGTCGGGTTGGATATCAGCAGCGCAGGCCCTGATCACCCCGTTCTCGATAAGCAGATCCTGACGATACTCCCCTTGGGCATCGACCAAGGTGCCGTGTTTGACAAGCCGTTTCATTCTTTCCACCTCACACCTCAAGGTCCTCAAGCAACAGTGCCCCGCCTCAGAGGAGACGGGGCACTTGCAACAGACGGGCGGCGATAGCGGTCACCGCCCGGCAGACCCCTTACTTGTCCAGCTCGGCCAGATAGAGCATGGGGATCACTGCGTACATGGCGGCGCACTTGACCAGATGCTCTTTCCAGGTCTTCTCGTTCGGCGCGTGAGCTTCCGGCTCTTTACCCGGGCCAAAACCGATCACCGGAATACCGTGGCGACCCATGATGGAGACCCCGTTGGTAGAGAAGGTCCACTTGTCGACCACCGGCGCCTTGTTGAACAGCTGGGTGTAAGCCTTGGAGAGGGTCTTGACGGTGATGTGATCCTCTTCCACTTTCCAGGTCGGGAAGTAGCACTCGGTCGGGTAGACCAGACCGGTATAGGCCGGACGATCGTACTGATACATGGAGACTTCGGCACCAGCGGCTTTTACAGCCGGCAGGGCACGGATCTCGTCCAGCGCACCTTGCCAGGTCTCGCCCCAGGTGAGGCGGCGGTCGATGGAGACAGCGCAGCTATCGGCCACGGCGCAACGGCTCGGGGAGGTGAAGAAGATCTCGGAGACTGTCAGGGTGCCCTTGCCGAGGAAGTCGTCATTGCCCAGGTTGTGGCTCAGCTCCTGCAGCTCGCCCAGGATCGGGCCCATCTTGAAGATGGCGTTGTCACCGCGCTCCGGTGCGGAGCCGTGGCAGCTGACACCCTGAACTTCAACACGGATCTCCATGCGACCACGCTGGCCACGGTAGATCTGGCAGTCGGTCGGCTCGGTACTGACCACGAACTCGGGGCGGATCTTGCTCTGCTCGATGATGTACTGCCAGCACAGACCGTCGCAGTCCTCTTCCTGTACGGTACCGGTTACCAGCAGGGTGTACTCGTCTTCCAGACCCAGATCCTTGATGATCTTGCCTGCATAAACCATGGAGGCCATGCCGCCTTCCTGGTCAGAGGCACCGCGACCACCGATGATCTCGTGATCTTCCATCCCCTCATAGGGGTCGAAAGTCCAGTTGGCACGGTTGCCGATACCGACGGTATCGATGTGCGCATCCATGGCAATCAGGTGCGGACCGTGGCCGATATAGCCCAGCACGTTACCCATGGGGTCAATCTCGACCTTGTCGAAACCGACTTTCTCCATTTCCTCTTTGATGCGCAGCACGACGCGCTCTTCATCGCAGCTCTCGCTCGGGATGGCGATCATGTCGCGCAGGAACTGACTCATCTCGGCCTTGTACTGGTAGGCCTTCTCCAACACCATTTCAAACGGAATTTGCTTGCTCATTGTGATTCTCCATAACAACTGAGAGTGCAGTGCCTGTTTGTCGGCACCACGCTGTACCCTTCACTGCGCCCTGCCAGCAGGGCGCAATCAATGTTTCAATTCATGTTTTGTTAGTCGCAGGCGGGGTGTTTACCTTCCCAGACCACTTCCCGGTAGTGCTTCACATCGGTATCCCCTTCGGTGTTGATGATCAGCACCACGGAGTCACGAGTCAGTCCCAGGCGAGCCATCAGTGCCTCGCGATCCGGGTGGTGGCGCACTGCCGCCAGCACACCGGTACCGACCGAGCCGGATTCACCGGAGATGATGCGAGGGTCATTGCCAAGGGGGTTGCCGAGCACCCGCATACCCAGTGCCGACACCTTGTCATGGCAGGAGATGAACTGGGTGGTGCAGCCCTTGAGCAGCGGCCAGCCAAGCGGGTTGGGCTCGCCACATGCCAGACCGGCCATGATGGTGCGCATATCGCCACCCACATTGACCATCTCGCCCGCGACACCGGAGCGGTAGATACAGTCGGCCTGATCCGGTTCAACCACGATGCTGTGCAAGTTTTTCGCACCAAAGCAGTCAACCAGATAACCGAGCACCCCGCCTGCCAGCGCCCCTACCCCGGCCTGCAGCAGCACGTGGGTCGGTTGCTTGATGCCCATATCCTGCATCTGCTCGACCGCTTCGTCGGCCAGGGTGGAGTAACCCTGCATGATCCAGGTCGGGATCTTGGTGTAGCCTTCCCAGGCAGTATCCTGGACGATGTGCCAGCCGCGCTCTTCCGCCATTTTCATGGTGAGGCGAACGGTATCGTCGTAGTTCATGTCGGTCACGATGCACTCGGCACCCAGATTCAGGATGTGATCCACCCGCTCTTGCGCAGAGCCCTTGGGCATGTAGACCACCGCATGCTGACCCACCTGCTTGGCAGCCCAGGCAACACCGCGACCATGGTTACCGTCGGTGGTGGTGGCGAAGGTCATCGGCTCCTTGATGGTGCGCTTGATGAGATCGAAGGAGAAATCCTCAACCGCCACCCCATATTTTTCACAGAGCAGGTTGGCAATGGCATAGACGCCACCCAGCATCTTGAAGGCATTGAGGCCAAAGCGCTTGGACTCGTCTTTGACCAGGATGTTTTTCACCCCGACATAGGCGGCCAGCTCTTTCAGGTCGCACAGGGGAGTCGGTTCATAACCGGCCAGTTTTTTATGGAATGCACGGGCCTTTTGCGCTTCGACACGGGAAAAGAGTGGTGACGGTTCTCCGGTAAAAAAGCGGTTATCGGCAATATCCATCTTCAAAGAAAATTGGGACATTATTACCTCACAGAGAGTTGTCTCACCGAGCAACACATTATCCTTGGTGACCACCGGGGGAGAAAACTCGTTATTATTATTCCGCTGTTGCAGTGGACAGGGTGATTATTCACCCTGTCCGGCACTGCAATTATTTAACGCGTTTCTGGGCTTCTTTAATCAGATTTTCCAGCGTTTCAGCAGGGGCAGAGAATTTACGAGCCATGATCATTGCAGCGATGATATAAGGCTTCCAGCTTGCTTCTTTGTAAGTGGCGATACGGTATTTCTCGAATACCCCTTCGGTCACTTCCCCTTCTTTACAGGAGACACCGGAAATATCAGCTGGCAGGCAGTGCATATAGAGTGCTTCGCCACCTTTGGTGAGCTTCATCATCTCTTCAGTGCAGTGCCAATCTTTGTGCTTGGCGTTCTGCTCCAGGCACTTCTTCTCCAGATCCTTGAGACCGGCGTGGTCATTGGCACGCAGCAACTCGGTACGTTGCTCCATGACCTGATAAGGAGCCCAGGACTTCGGATAAACGATGTCGGCATCCTTGAAGGCCTCTTCCATGGAGGTCACTTGACGGAAGCTGCCGCCGGATGCCTTGGCATTCTCTTTGGCCACTTCGATCACGTCCGGGATCAGGTCATAGCCTTCCGGGTGAGCCAGGGTCACATCCATGCCGAAGCGGGTCATCAGGCCGATGATGCCCTGCGGCACGGAGAGCGGCTTGCCGTAGCTCGGGGAGTAGGCCCAGGTCATGGCAATTTTCTTGCCCTTGAGGTTTTCCAGGCTGCCGAAGTGCTCCTGCAGCCAGGCCAGGTCAGCCATGGACTGAGTCGGGTGGTCGATGTCACACTGCAGGTTGACCAGTGCCGGACGCTGGGGCAGAACCCCCTTCTCGAAGCCTTCGTCCAGTGCCGCGCCCACTTCACGCATGTAGGCGTTACCAGCCCCCAGATACATGTCATCACGGATGCCGATGGCGTCGGCGCAGAAGGAGATCATGTTGGCGGTTTCACGTACGGTTTCACCGTGGGCAATCTGGGATTTGCCCTCATCCAGATCCTGTTGTGCCAGACCCAGCAGGTTCAGTGCAGAGGCGTAGGAGAAGCGGGTTCGGGTGGAGTTATCGCGGAAAACCGAGATACCGAGCCCGCTGTTAAACAGCTTGGTGGAGATATTTTCAGCACGCAGGGTTTTAAGAGATTCAGCCAGTTTCAATACCAGCTCCAGCTCCTGCGGAGTTTGTTCCCAAGTCAGCAGAAAATCTTTTTCATGCAGGTTGGATTTCAGTGCTTTGATCTCTTTGATTAATTCATTAACAGCTTTCATCTTTCGCCCCAATCATTGGATGATATATGGATAGCTCCCCTTGCACTCACGATGTCACCAGCATCCCGGTTGTGGGTGAGCTCGTCGGTTAGCGTCGATATAAGGCAATCAATAACCATGCCAAATTACAAAAACATGGGCGAATAATAACAATATAAAAAAGTGTGTGATGCACAGCACAAAAACAGGCGCTATTTTTGGCTTTTAGCAAACAAAATGGCCTGTACCAACCTGATACCAGAAAAATGCATCCAGGAAATTTCGAGGGAAGATATTTAAGCGAGTGTGAGAATTATCACCCATGAGGCGTTTGAGGGATAGAAATGATATAACCGGGGTTTGCATTATCAATATGATAATCGGCTGAACGCCACTGATATCACCACGCGGATATAGCTGATATATAGCATCCGATTAAGCCACTCTCATGCTGACACAGCGCCCCGTTCACTTGCCGCACTGACACGGGATGGACAGACCCCGTTCATGCTTCAATCACTCGTGGCTGGCAACAGCCAACTCCGCCAGTGGGGCGCCCGAATCAACACCTCCTGCTCCAGCCACAGCGCTTCGCTCTTCAGCTCATCGAGCCAGGGCAACGGCGCTCTTGTCGTTTTTTCAGCCCGCCAGGGCACCTTGCCACTGGCCGCAGCGAACGTGCGGACCGGGCGAGCATAGTGCTCCAGATAGGAGTGCAGATCACTGGGGAGCCAGAGCATGGCAGGACGATGAAGTTCGCGCGCCAGCTCCATTGCAATATCGACTCCCCGTTGATCGAGATCGCCAAAATGAGCCCACGCGGTCCCCTCTGGCAACAGGGGGATCAGCAGCTTGGCCAGCGTGGTATTGCGGCCGGGGGCAAACAGCAGCAGTTGCCCGGGCTGCAACGGGTAGTCGACAAAGGCCCCCTTGTTCTCCACCGTGATGACCTGATCGCCTTGCCACTCGACCGCTGCCAGTGTGAGCAGAGCCCGCTCCGGCAGGGCCAGTTCCCCCAGCAGGCTCATTATCACCGCCATATCGTGGTGCTGACCCTGCCGATCGACCAGCGAGAGCGGCTCGAGTGTGCGGATCCGGATCACCTCATCCTGGGTCAACGTCAGATCGACGAGCTGTGGATCCGGGCATTCACTGCGCGAGTGCTTGCTGTCGCCATGCCAGAGCGCATGAAAGGTGGCCTGATTGAGCCGTGATGGCAACTTCACGCCAAGGCTTCGCATCTGTGCACGCTTGTCCGGTGCTGGGGGCACCACCTTCGCCAGCTGGCTGGCGAGATAAACCCGACCCGCCTCGGTCAATACATGACGGGCACTGCGCCCCACTGACTCGACTCCGCCCACCGCTTGCAACAGCTCCAGCAACTCGCGCCCATGCTTGCTCGCAAGCGATTCTCCCTTCTCGTTCTGGTTATCGAGCAATCGGGCACACAGATCTTGCACCCGACGCTCATCAAACAGCGACATACTCACTTCCCACCCATGGTGTCATGTGACCAAGTAGAGGTGATTTTTCACGCAGTTACCGTGACCCGCTTCGCACGGGAGTCACAGGGCTCTTGCTGCCACCCCACCGTGCCGCACTGGTAAACCCGCAACAAAGGGCGCAAGCTGGACGGGTGTAGACCGACCATGCTGCCACACGGCAACAGCGGCCGAGCACGGGATACCCGCATCCACGAGGCATCGCCATGACCAACGCTACAGAGCAATCTCCCTCATCTTCCTGGCATCTTTCTGATATCCGCGAGCTGGCACAGCTGCTGACCCTTGCTCTGCCCGCCACCGTGCACATCACCGAAGCGGTACATCAGGCGGTGCTCAGCGGCATGGGATTCAAGGGACGGGATGAGGGGAAAACCGCGGGGATCACCGGGCTGGTCTACCAGGGGGTACACAAGGCGGCCAATACCCTCGGCAGCGGCATCAATACCCTGCTTACCCATCTGCCGCCCACCCCGCCCCTGCACCATATTCCTGAGACGCCCAAACGTGCCGCCCTGATTGCCACCCTCAATGGCGTGCTGGGTGACAAGCTGGTCGAGCAGCAGAACGCCCTTGCCACCCCGATGACTCTGCGCTATCAGGGCAAACCGCTCGACTGGCAAGCCATGCCTGCCGACCTGCCCCGTGCAGGTCGGGTACTGTTACTGGTTCATGGTCTGTGCATGAACGATCTGCAGTGGCAAACACGCTATCAGGACGAGCCGGTCAATCATGGCGACTCGTTGGCCAAGGCACTTGGCTATGTGCCCCTCTATCTGCGCTACAACTCCGGCCTGCCCATCGCGCAAAATGGAGAGGCGCTGGCGCTGCTACTGGAACAGTTAGTCGCCCACTGGCCGGGCAACCTCGAAGAGATCACGATCATGGGCTACAGCATGGGAGGACTGGTTGCCCGCAGCGCCTGCCATCATGCCAACAGCCATGGGCTGGGCT
Source organism: Aeromonas sp. MdU4 (assembly GCF_041929505.1). Taxonomy (NCBI): domain Bacteria; kingdom Pseudomonadati; phylum Pseudomonadota; class Gammaproteobacteria; order Aeromonadales; family Aeromonadaceae; genus Aeromonas; species Aeromonas sp. MdU4. The sequence continues at coordinate 275,824 of NZ_JBHFMW010000024.1, forward strand.
GGCCTGCCCGCCTTGCCAATCTGATCTTTCTCGGCACGCCACACCATGGTGCGCCACTGGAACACGCCGGTCACTGGCTGGAGCAGCTATTGCCCGCCACCGCCTACAGCGAGCCGTTTGTCAGGCTGGCCAGACTGCGCAGCGCAGGTATCAAGGATTTGCGCCATGGCAAGGTGATCGAACCACTCGACAACACCGACAGTCACACTCTGCGCCACGATCCCCGTACGCCACTCCCCTTGCCTGCGGGGGTCAACTGTTTTGCCATCGCCGCCACGACCGCCGCCAAGCGCAGTCTGCTGGCAGACCGGTTAATTGGCGATGGACTGGTGCCTTTGCGCAGCGCTCTCGGCCAGCATCATGAAGCACGCCATCAGCTGCACTTCCTCCCCGCACACACGCTGATTGTCTATCGCACCAGCCATATGGCCCTGCTCGCCAGCCCGCAGGTGGGTCAGCAACTGTTGCGCTGGCTCACCCCGAGTTGATATGAGAGTGCGCCTCATCGGGCTAGCTGGTTATTAATTCAACAGAAAGCTGGTTCACCGGGTGTGCCTGTGGCACTCTGGCACGTCAAAGGAAGAGACCCACTGTGACACCTCATGTGTCCCCATAGCAAAGGAGCGCCACCGATGGCCAAAGCAAGCAAGAAAGAGATCAAGAAGAAGATCGCGGCCCGTCTTGAAAAGATTGCCAAGCATGAGAGCAAGATCAAAAAGCTGAAGAAAGCCCTGAAATAGGGACAGGCAACATAAGAGACGCCGCCCGCTGGCGGCGACTCAATATTCATATGCCCGGTGCAGGGAGATCTGTACCGGGCATATTTCTGGGTGATTACAAGGTTACCGCATGGGCCTCTTCACCGGGTTTGAACTTCACCTCACCCAAACTGATGCAAGCGACCGGGCAGACATGACCACACAGCAAGCACCCGACACATTTTTCAGTGTCGCAATGGGGCGACCGGCTCTGTTCATTCCACTCCATCGCCTGGTGTCCACCGTCATAGCACGAGATATAGCAGCGGCCACAGCCGACACATTTCTCCTGGTTGATATGCGGATAAACGATATAGCTACGATCCAGCTCTTCTGCGGGCACAATATTGGCATTAGCCAGGCCAACCATCTGCTCCAGAGAGTCAAATCCCTGATCAGCCAGATAATGCGACAAGCCGCTCGCCATATCTTCCACAATCCGGTAACCATATTGCATGATGCCGGTAGTGACCTGCAGGGTCGCCGCCCCCAGCAGCAAAAATTCAGCCGCATCCTCCCAGGTTTCAATGCCGCCAATTCCGCTGATTGGGAAATCGCGCAATTCCGGGTGCGTGCGCAGTTGTTGAATAAAACGCAGTGCTATCGGTTTTACTGCCTTGCCGGAATAACCGGAGATACTGGATTTACCGTTTACCACCGGCATACCCAGCTTGCGATCCAGATCGATATTGGTGATGGATTTAATGGTGTTGATGGTGGCGATACCATCAGCACCGCCCCGTTTGGCCGCCAGTGCGACATCACACATATCGCCGATATTCGGCGTCATTTTGGCCAGCATCGGCAGGGATGAGCCACGTTTTACGGCGCGGCAATATTTTTCAACCAGCGCCGGACTTTGCCCTACATCGCTCCCCATGGCATGGGATGTCATTTGCGGACAGGAGAAGTTGCACTCGATCATATCTGCCCCCGCCTCTTCCACCAAGCGAGCCAGATCTTCCCATTGCTGTTCATTTTCTCCCATGATGGAAGCAATCAGCACTTTATCCGGGTAGTCCTGCTTTAACCGTTTAATGGCCGCCAGGTTCTCATTGAGAGGATGCTCGGCAATTTGCTCCATATTCTTGAAGCCAATAAAACCGGTATCTTCCTTGGTCAAATGATCAAAGCGTGGAGACACTTCGTTGGCAATAAAAAAACCGATGGTTTTGAATACAATGCCGCCCCAACCCACATCATAAGCCTTGGCACACATCTCGTAGCAATTGCCGACCGGTGAAGAGGAGAGGCAAAACGGATTGGGAAATTTCACGCCGCAAAAGGTGATAGACAGATCTCTGGTTAACATGAGCAAGCCCCCTCCAAGTGGTGATGAATGGCCTGTGCGGCTTCTTTTCCGGTTTTCACGGCATATACAACGGTCTTGTCACCTTCGATAATGTCACCCGCAGCAAAAATAACGGGATCGGAGGTTTGGTAGCCCTTGGTCTCAATCTTATTGCGCGACGGTTGCAGCGCGCCAAATGCATCAAGCTGAGCCTGCTGGCCGACCGCCAGAATAATATGTTCCGCCTCCAGCGTGAGTACGCCGGGCAGACGTACATGTTTAAACGTCACCTTGTTGTCAGCGACATCCACCGGGGTAAAACCATCGATGATCGACACCCCAAGCGCCTGGGCACTGGCAAACTCTTTTTCACTGGCGGGGAACTCGGCCAACTCCTCCCTGGCGACACAGGTCACCGAAGAGCAACCCAGCACTTTCAGCGTGCTGGCAACATCCATCGCCACATCACCGCCACCGATGATTAACGCACTGCGGGCAACGGCAATATCACCGCCTGCCTGGCGCGCTCGCTGGAGAAAATCGACTGCAATCTCAACTTGTTGCGCCTGTTCAAATAGCGGCAACCTGCCACCTGCCGACAGGCCGACCGTGACCAGCACGGCGCGGTTCTCGCTCTTCAGCTGCTCCAGCGTAATGTGCTTGCCCACTTCGCAATTGCATTTGAGCTGAACACCCAGCTCCACGATCCGGGCAATTTCACTGTCCAGAACCGACTGAGGCAGACGAAACTCAGGTATACCATGGCGTAGCCACCCACCCGGTTGCGCCTGTTTTTCATAAATCGTCACGTCGTAACCCAAATTACTCAAGGTCACACTCGCCTGTAACCCTGCCGGGCCGGCACCGATAATCGCCACTTTACCCAACGTCTTGGTACCGGGCTGATAAATCTTCATCGCCGTTTGATGTTCAAAATCGGTAATAAAACGTTGTAAGCGAGCAATATCGATAGGCTTGTCAATTCCTGAACGACTACAGCCACGTTGACACAATTTTTCAGTCGGGCAGACGCGAGCACAGACCGCCCCGAGGGCATTATTTTCCCGAATGGTTTCGGCAGCCCCCTTCAAATTTCTAAAATAGAGTGACCGGATAAACTTGCCGGGATCAGTCTGAGCCGGGCATGCCTGGCTGCAAGGTGCATCGTGGCATAATAAACAACGCGAAGCCTCTTTAATGGCCAATAAAGGCGTAAAAGCAGGACTCAGCTCATCCAGATAATTTTGTTGTGGCATGTAATCTTCCTTAATGCTTTTGTAAATTAAGGCGAACGCCTGATATCAGAGCATGGTTATTTAAAAACTGCTGCAAGGCTAAGCATTGAGGAAGGTGTTTTCTGTGAAAGGTTTCACAGATTACGAACTCAAAAATAAAACAGCCAAAATATAAACAGGTGGTGATAAATCCATCATCTGCACCTTCTATATTTCTTTCTAACTGAAGAAAATCTGCTGTCTGGCGACGGAGATCAGACCATCACAAATAAAACAACCAGCATGAGTAGTGATAATGATGCGTATTGTTTTCATTTAACATTGCCATGCCGGGTAATGCTGCAAATAACATGCAGCAACCCGGTACATGATCTTCATCACTGAACTTTTTTGGTTTTCTTGACGCGCTTCAGCGCCATGCTGCGCTTGAGTGGCGACAAGTAATCAATAAACAAATGCCCTTGCAGATGATCAATTTCATGCTGCATGACAATTGCTAAAAATTCGCTGCTCTCGATGGTAACCGGTTTACCATCTCGATCCAGTGCAGATACCACCACTGAACGGTAACGCTCCACGTCAGCGTAATAATCGGGTACCGAGAGACATCCCTCTTGCCCGAGTACCTTGTCAGCACCGCTAATCACCTGTGGATTAATCAAGACCAGCGGCTGATCCCTCTTTTCCGAAATATCTATGATGACGATAGCCTCTTTGCGCCCCACTTGCGTTGCGGCCAAGCCGATACCATTTTCAGTGGCATACAAGGTCTCCAGCATGTCATCAATCAAGCTCTGCACGGCATTAATATCATCAACTGATGCTGATTTAATTTTCAATCGGACATCAGGGACCGTCAAAATATCCAGAATGGCCATCCTCTCCTCCATTAAACATCGTGTTCATACCAATGAACGGGACAAAGAGATAAAATCCTGATCCCCCTCCACCACCTTGTAATCAAGGCGTTCATAAAACTGGGCGGCTGCTAAAACTAAGTGCAACACCTGATTTTGTAGTAAAAACTACAGGAACATGTCTCATATCTGCATCACTACCACGAATTAATTGATGCTTCCCAGCATATTACCCCACACATTCAGCGCAAAAAACAATAGAAACATTGTCATATCATGCTCTTCATTAAATAATTTTGGCCATTATGTATTCATCAACATACTCACCATCGACCTTCATTGAATTTCGCTTTATTCCCTCTGTCTCAAAGCCGCAAGCATGATAAAGAGCGCAAGCGCGAGCATTGTGACACATGACACTCAACTCCATGCGGGTAAAAGCATGGGCTGTGGCCCACTCCTCCAGCGCAGAAAACAACTTTTTACCAAATCCCTGTCCGGTTGTGGATTGTTGAATACCGATAACACAATACAAGACATGTTTGTTGCGATTTGCTGGTTGACCAATGCCGACAATAAAGCCTGCAATCTCATCGTGCTCTGCCAGTACCAGCATGACTTTGTTGTTTGCATCGACAAACGAAGCCAATATTTGAGCTTGCTCAACCTCTGTCGTAGTGCGCTCTCCCGGCTCATAGAGCATAAAGGTTGTTTCACTGTCGAGTCTATTCATTAACGCCAAGACATTATGTGCATCAGATACACATGCTTTTCTCACTTCCATATGATGGCCTCAGATTTAATAATTAATGTCAAGTTATGCACATATTTATGATGGTTTATCGCTTTTATATCATCTGAAGTTCTCCACCTCCAGTTGTTCGATATTAAAGAACCTCAACCTTCACCTTGATAATCCCATCTCGGATATTGGCAATCGAACTGAAGGCGGATTTGGAGAGATCAATAATCCGCCCGTTTTTAAAGGCGCCGCGATCATTGACCTTGACTACCACGCTCTTGCCGTTGGCGAGGTTGGTAACCCGCACCATGGAGCCAAAAGGCAACTCCATATGGGCGGCGCTATTGGCGTTGTTGCGATAGAGCTCGCCGCTGGCGGTCTTTTTACCGTGATAGCGGTCGGCATAATAGGTGGCATAAACGCTCTCGCTATAGCCGCGCCAGCTACCGCCATGGCTCTCGTCATATCGGCTGCTGCAAGCGGCCAGTAGCAGGCAAAGAGATAACAGCAGCCCTTTCTGGATATATTGCACCTTCCCTTCTCTCCCTTGGTGACTCATTGATTGCCTCATCCGCGCTTGCCGCAAATAGCACGCCAGAGTGGCCATAAGGTGCTAGCCGGACAAGGGGTAATGACTATCCCGGCGCGCAATGATCATGAAATCGGCCCCTGCACAGCCCCCGCACCCACTGCCTTGCCAGGTTTATTCCCGTCCTGATTGTTGCAAAATTATCGCGCCAAAATCACTTAACGTTGCACAGGCGAAACAATTTACCTTGCCACTCCCCGGCTTCGTTCACTACAGCCCACTAACCCATCATGCCCGATCACCCTGTGACAAGCTGGCAAGAAGGTGCTGTGCCACCGGGTTGGCACAGAGGCAATGTCATGAGCAGGGTCGTTACTTTGCCATATTTTGCCAATAAAAAGGGAGGCAAATGCCTCCCTCTCACCTATTTACCCGTCATCCCCTGTCAGGATGGGCCAGACGCAGATCAGGCAATCAGCTTGTCATCGCTAAAGCCGAAGCCGCGCAGACCCACCACATGCACATGCTCGTGCTTGCCCTGCACCTTGCGGATGAGCTTGTAGGTGGTGCCCTTCTCTGGGCTGATGTTCTCGGGTGCCGCGATAAGCAGCTGCATATCCTGCCGCTCGCACAGCTCGAACAGGGTGGCGATGGATTTGCCATCCAGACGGGCCGCTTCGTCAAGGAACAGCAGACGGCAGGGGGCGATATCCTTGCCGCGCAGACGGCGGGACTCTTCCTCCCAACTGATCAGCACCATCAGCAGGATGGCCTGACCGGTACCGATCGCCTCGCCGGTGGAGAGCGCGCCGCTCTCGGCCCGCAGCCAGCCATCGGCGCCGCGCTGCACCTCGATCTCCAGCTCCAGATAGTTGCGGTAGTCGAGCAGCACATCGCCCATCACCTGATAGCTGCGATCCCCCTGCTCGATCTGCGGATTGAGGCGCTGGAACAGCTTGGCCATCGCTTCGGAGAAGCTGAGCTCCTTGTCGGCGAACAGATCGTTGTGCATGGCGGTTTGATCGGCGAGCGCCGTCAGCAGACGGGTGTGGGCCTCGCGGATATTGACGTTGAGGCGCACCCCGCGCACCAGACCGAAGGCGATGTTCTGCAAGCCCTGGTTGAGCACCCGGATGCGGTTCTGCTCGCGGCGGATGATGTTGGTGATCTTGGCCGCCACCTCGTGAGAGGAGAGCGACAGATGGGTTTCCCGCTGCTTGAGCTCGTCTGCCAGACGGGCCAGCTCGATCTCCATCTCCTCGATCGCCTCTACCGGATCATCGGAGCGGATGATGTCGTTGCGGATGCGATCTTTGAGGTAACGGTAGACCTGCACGTAGAAGGCGACCTTCTGTTCGGTGCTGCGATTACCCTCGGAGAGACGCAGCGCATCGCGCAGGGCCTCGTCGTGGGCCACCGCCACCCGCAGGGCGCCAAGGGCCTTGTCCGACATGGAGCGCAGCTCGTCGCTGTCGAGGTACGCCAGCTCGCGCTTGTTGAGGCGCTTCTCGACGTCGGTCTCCCGCGCCAGTCGCACCACCCGCGACCAGCTCGCCTTGTGACCCACCAGAGATTTACGGGCGCTGTAGTAATCCTTGCCTTCGAGCTTGAGACGACCACCAAGGGATTCGATCTCGCGCTTGGTGACCTGCAACTGGGCCTCGGCGCTGGTGCGACGGGAACGGGTGCGGATCAGCAGCTCTTCGATCTCTTTCTTGTGAGCGCGCGCCTTCTCTTCCATATCGTCAGAGAGCGTCAGCCCCATGGCCGCCAGCTCCTGCTCGAACTCGGTCAGGGTCTGGCGCTTGGCCGAGGCACTGGAATCGAGGGCGGTGCGCAGCTGCAACGCCTCGGTGTGGCGCTGGGCAATCTGCTTGTGCTGTTCACCGGCGGTGCGGGCCGCCAGCTCGGCAGCTTTAAGCTTCTCTTTGAGTCGCTCGCTCATCTCGGACGCTTTGCCCAGCAGGTCTTGCGCATCCTGATAGGCAAAGTGCGGCAGACGGGCCACCAGCTGATCGAGGGCGTAGCAACGGCGCTTCTGCTCGGCCAACAGGTCGCTCACCTCATCATAGGCCGCCTGCAGCGCAGCAAGATCCTGCGGATCCTGACGCAGTACTTGCACTACTGTTTCGAGTTTTTCGAGCGCCTTACCGTGTTTGGCGATAAAGGCTTCGGCCTGTTTTAGCGCTTCCACATCGGCGTGAGCCGCCTCGAGGCGGGCCGCCAGATCTGTCTCGGCAAACAGGTGGGCAAAGGGCAGCATCCCCTGCACCAGCTGGATATGGCGGGTCAGCTGGGCAGCAGCTGCTTTGGCATCACTCAGCTGCTTGTCGCACTCGCCGATGGCCCCTTGCAGCGCGCGCAGCTCTGCCTGTTTGGCCTGCACTTCGGCTTCGGGGTCGGGGCGGAAGGCGATATCCAGATGCTGGCCGATAAAGTCGCGGAAGTGGCCGTAGAGACGGTGGTACTTCTGCTGCTCGAAGGCGGCCTTGGCGTAACCCTCGATGAGCCCTTCGCGCTCAAGGTCGAGCTGCTCGATCCGCTTTTCCCGGGCGGCGCGGCCAAACAGCGGCAGCTCGGGATAGCGGGAGAAGCGCACCTGACGCTTGCTGGTGCGCACCAGCACGGCGTCCCCCAGCTCGTCGGCCTCCACCAGATCCTCGTCAAAGGAGTCGGGGTTGCCCTGGATGAGGTAGATATCTTCCGGGCAATCTTCCAGCTTTTTCAGCCGCTCGATGGCGCCCTCAAGGTCGAGCACCACCAGGGCGCTGCGAGCCGGGCCGTAAAGCGCGGAGTAGTAAGGGGCATCGTCGATGGAGATGTCGTCGTAGACATCGGAGAGCAGCACGCCCCCCACCTGCTCGGCAATGCGGGCAAGGCGCGGATCTGCCTCGCCAGCCCCCAGCTGCAGGTTGCGAATTTGCAGCTCCAGCGCCTGTTTCTGCGCCGCGATGCGGTTGCTCTCCTGCTCGAACTCGCGCTCCTTGTCGAGCACAGTCTGCATACCGGCCGAAAGCTCCTCGGCGGTGGCGAGCGGCAGGCCGCTCTGCTCGCGCAGCTGCTCGAGTTTTTCAAAGGATTTCAGCCAGCGCGGGGCCAGCTTGGTGAGTTCCGCAATATCGCGACCCAGCTGGACACCCTGATGCTCGAGGCTGGCGCGGCGCTGGTTCACCTCCGCCTGCTGCTCGGCCAGTTCCTCCTGACGGGTGCGCTGGGCTTCGAGGAAGATCTCCAGCTCATCGCTGCTGGCAATCAGCTGACCGGATGCCTGCTGCAGCTCATCACGCAGCTTGAAGAGATTCTTCTGGCTTTCGCTCTCTTTCTCGAGGCGAGCCAGCGCGGCGCGCAGCCCCTGCCCCTGCGCGATGCGGGCCTTGTCTTCGATGTGACGCTTGAGCAGCGCCTGTGCGGTGGGCCAGGCGGCCTCGCGCACTGTTTCCGGAGCGATGCTGAGTAGCAGCGCCAGCGCCGCTTCGTGCTCGGCCACCGCCGCCTTGGCCAGCGCCAATTGCTGTTCGGCCCCCAGCACCCGGCTGGTGAGGCTCTGCTCGGCGGCGCGGAACTGATGCAGGGTGTCGCTCGCCTGTTCGGCGGTCAGCCCCGGCAACTCGCACTGCTCGCGGGCATTTTCCAGCGCCTGTACCGCCTGACGGTACTGGATGGCGCGGGTCTGCTGGATATCGAGCGCCTGCTGGTAGTCGGCCAGCTGGGTCTTGAGACTGTCTACCTCTGCCTGTGCCAGCTCCTTGCGCTCTTCCACTTCCAGCAGCTGACCGTGGATCTCCTCCACGATCGCCTGCTGTTGCTCCAGCTTGTCGACCAGCTCCGCCAGATCGGCGCGATACATCTCGATCTTCTTCTGCAGTGCAACAGCCGCCATCACCTTGGCCAGATGCTCGGCGGCAGATTCCAGCTCGTCGGTCAGCAGTTTCTCGCGGTTGGTAAGCTGCTCCACCTCATCAGCCAGATAGATGGCGCGCTGCTTCTCTTCGGCCAAAATACGGCGCTTGTCGGACAGCTCCTGACGCGCCTTGAGGGCCAGCTCGGAGAGACGGTTCTTCTCGGCGGCGTTGCGCACATAGTCCGCTGCCACATAGTGGGTGGTCTCGGTGATCAGGTTCTTGAACAGATCCCGCTGACCCTGGGTCTCTTTAATGGCTTCCAGCGTGCGGCGGTTTTCATAGATGGCCGCCTCCATGTCCGCAAACGCCTTGCGCACCCCGGAGTTCTCCGGCAGCAGGTATTCGCGCAGGGAACGGCTGATGGACGAGGAGATGCCGCCGTAGAGGGAGGCTTCGATCAGGCGATAGAACTTGCCGCGATCCTTCTGGTCGCGCAACTTCTTCGGGGTAATGCCGAACTCGAACATAAAGTTGTGATAGTCGGTCACCGTATTGAACTTGGCGACCTTGATAGCCCCCAGCTCGGCGGCGGCCCCTTTCAGATCGGTAAAGGCGCGCACCCGCCCCTTGCCGTCATCCAGTTTTTCCAGCAGCAGATCGGTAGGTTGCAACTGCTCCGGTACATCCACCAGCGCGAACGGGGTGATGTTGACCTTGTTGTCACGGTTGGCCACCTGCTCGAGGTGTACGCCGACCCAGATCCGCTGTTCGCGGCTGTTCATCACTTCCAGCAGCGAATAGCAGTGGCCGCGCTGCAGCTTGCCGTAGAGCCCCTTGTCGCGGGAGGCGCTGCTGGAGCCCGCTTCCGTGGTATTGCGGAAGTGAAGCAGGGACTGGTCTGGGATGAGCGCCGCGATAAAGGCCGCCATGGTGGTGGACTTGCCCGCGCCGTTACCGCCAGAGAGGGTGGTGACCAGCTGGTCGAGATCGAAGGTTCGGGCGAAGAAGCCGTTCCAGTTGACCATGGTCAGGGATTTGAACTTGCCTCGCACTGTTTATACCTCCAGATCCAGTTGTTCTTCATCGAGGTCCGCCTCGATATCGTCAAACAGCGAGTCGCTGCTCGGCATCTCGTCGTCGTGGAAGATGGCTTCCCCTTCCTGGATCATCCGCAGCTGCACGGCGCGCGGATCTTCGTCAGAACGCACGTCGGCGGCGAAACGGAACACCGATTCGTTAACCCGGAATTTGTCGCTGTTGCCAAGGGCGGTGATCATGCCGAGGCGACGCAAACGACGCATGGAGGTACGGATCTTCTCGAGCAGCTTCTTTTTGTCGAGATCGGTACCGCCGGAGCGGCTGTTGACCATCCGCAGCAACTGCTTCTCGTCGGCCAGGCTCAACACCTCCTCTTGCAGCTCGCCCATGGCGAACACCCCTTCCGAGGCGAGGCGATCCGGGCTCAGGTAGAGGTAGCAGAGCACCTTGCCCACCAGCATATCGAGCTCGGAAAGCACGGTGGTGCCGATGTCGGCACTGGGGCGCGGACGCAGGTAGAAGAAGCCTTCCGGCGCCTTGATCAGCTCCACCTGATAGCGGCCGTAGAAGATCTCCAGCTCGCTGTGGTACTCCACCAGCGCCGAATGCTGTTCGAAATCGTCGGCACTGATGTGACGGCCGGAGCGCAAGGCGGTGTCGATGCGCGGAAACAAGGGGTTGGCAATCGCCTCTGCGAGCCGCAGCGGCAAGGGAAACTCAGTATTGATCAATGACATAGGCCTGAACCTTGGATCCAGCTTGGTTAATGGGTTTCCATGCGGGTTGGCGGTGCAGCTCGCGCTCGCCGCTGGCATGGCCCAGGCGCACGGCCTGGTCGATCAGAAGACGCGCCACATCAAAATGGGCGTGAGCCGGGTAATCCAGCAGGTATTCCCGCAGTACATCGGCCAAGTCCAGCTGCTGGCCCTGCTCGGGATAGCGGGCCAGATAGCGCTCGATGCGCTCCGCCAGCTCCTGGTTGATGTCCACCATCTCCATGTACTCCATCTCGAGGGGCACCTCGCCGGTCACCTCCTCGTCGTGGATGGCGATGGTTTCGTCGCGCAGCTCCAGCAAACGGGGCTCCTCGGCAATGCGCAGCAGCCAGTTGTGCTGCTCGAAATTGCGGATGGAGTCGCGCAGCCGCTGGCTGAAAGCGCGGTTCTTGTCCATGTCGATGGCGTTGCGAATGAACTTGTGGACGTGTCTGTCGTAGCGGGACCAGAGCTCGATGCACTGCTGGCCCCAGCTGGTGATGACGTCAAGACGACCTTGCAAGGCGTGAGTCAGCTCCTCAACGTGGAACAGATCGTCGCGCCCTTGCGCCGCTTCCTGAATGTTGAGCAGCCCCGCCTGCAGGCGGTGGCCGGCGGCGTCCAGGGTATCTTGCAGTTCGCGCAGGGTCTGGCCAGTTTCGTGCAGCAGTTTTTCACAGCTGTGGATGGCATCGACCCAGTTCTGGGTCAGCAGGGCCGCGATCTCGCTTTTGACCTGATTCTGCTGCTCATCCATGGCGCGCTGGGTGAGATCGATGCGCCCCAGGGTCTCCTCCAGCGAGAAGGTGAGCCGTGGCAGTACCTCGGCATCCCACTGCTCGCGGGTGTTGGTCTCGAGCGCCGCCTTGCGGGCGGTGTCGAGCTCGGCCGCCAAATGCTCGAGCAAAATGGAGAGCTTGATGGAGTCGACCTGACGCTGATCGAGAAAAAAGTCGACGATACCGATCCCAAGACGCGACAGGCGATAGAGGCTCTCCCCCGCCACCATGTCGGTGTTGAAGCGCGACAGCAACTGCTGGCGAATAAGGTCGTTGATGGCGTTGTTGGCGCGACCGGTGAGGGTCTCGTCCATCTGGCCAAAGGCGTTGCTGACGTAGCCAAAGGCATCGTGCAGCGCCGCCTCCGACATGTCCGATTCATCTTCGGACAGGGTCTTGATTGCAATCAGAAAGGCCAGTCGGTCGGTGGGGAGGCTCAGCGCCAACCCCTCCTGCCTGACCCACCCTACTATCTCCGGCAAAGAACGCTCGGGCAGGGTACGGGATGTACTCATCATGATGTTGTCATCTCGTTGTTGTCATTGAGCGCGACATCTCGCGCATGGCTACATCCGGTAGCATCAAAAAAATCACGTTATCCCGGGCATCAGCAAGTGAGTTGCGCCCATCAGTTGGCGGGCTTTTGCGCCATCACATGGATATAACGCCCCAGCGCCACAAAAGGCTCCTGACGGCAATATTGCTGCTCCATGGCCAGCAGATCGTCGAACTTCTCGACCTGATCCTGCTTGTGGCGCATATAGTCGTGGATCACCCGTACACCGGTCTTGCCGATGATTTTGAGTCCGCCGCGCCCAATCCAGTCATAAACCTGCTCCGGCAGCTGCGGATTGGTGGGCGTAAGCGCAGTCTGGCGCTTCTTGCGCAGACCCAGTCGCACGTAGTCAAAATTGCCCACCACCAGACTCTGGAACAGCAGACCATGACGGTTATAGAAAAGCAGCGACAGTATGCCCCCGGCATTGACGAAAGGGAACAGACCGAGCAAGGTCTGGCGCGGCTCGGCGAGCCACTCCAGCACCGCGTGGCAGAGCACCAGATCAAAGGTGCCGGTCACATGTGCTTTAAGATCTTGAATGGGGCAATGGATGAGACGAATGTTGTCTTCCAGCCCCTTCTCGGCGATCTGGCTGCGAGCCAGTTCCAGCATCTCGGCAGAGAGATCACACAACTCGACCTGATGGCCCATGGCCGCCAGCTTCTGGGCGAAATAGCCAAACCCGCCTCCCGCATCCAAGATGCGCAGCGGCCGGTTGCCAAGGCGAGCCAGGCAAGCTTCGATGTCGCTCCAGACAATGGTGGTGCGGATACGCCCCTTGGTGGAGTCGTAAATGTTGCGGGCGAACTTGTCGGCGCGTCCGTCAAAACTCTGATCGTGCTTCAAGGAGAAACTCATCTTTTGCGCCACAGGGTTGTGGCCATCCCAAAAAAGAGAGGTATTCTGTCACATCCCGAATTTGCTGAAAACTCAAGGAAGTGTCTGCCATGTTTGTGGTTAAAAAGTGGCTGGGTCAGCTGCTGATGCCGCTCCCCTTCTCCCTCTCCCTGCTGCTGGTCGCCCTGTTGCTGCTCTGGTTCACCCGTTTCCAGAAAACCGGCAAGCTGCTGGCGACCCTCTCGCTGCTGATTGTGGCCCTGATGGGGATGCGGCCGGTGAGCTATGAGCTGGCCCGCGGGCTGGAGCAAACCTACCCGCCGTTCGAGGTGAGCCAGCATCCAAAAATCGACGCCATCGTGGTGCTCGGCAACGGTCATGTCAGCGATCCGGCGGTGCCCGAGCGCTCCTGGCAGAACAATATCGCCCTCGCAAGAACCCTGGAAGGGGTGAGACTGGCACAAGCCTATCCCGAAGCCGAGCTGGTTTTCTCCGGCTATGTATCGGGCGATCCCCTCTCCAATGCCGAGGTCAATGCAAGGATGGCGACGAGCCTCGGCATCCCCCGTTCGCGGATGACGTTGTTTGAAAACAACAAAGACACTCATGATGAAGCAGTCAGTATCAGCCGCCACCTTCAGGGAAAAGAGGTGGCGCTGGTCAGTTCCGCCACCCACCTGCCCCGTGCCATGGCCCTCTATCAGGGTCAAGGGCTCAACGCCGTGCCAGCCCCCACCGATTACACTGCCAAGCAGAGCCAGGTGGCCCAACCGCTCTACAGTTATTTACCCAAAGGTCGTTATCTGATGTATTCCGAGGCTGCCATCCACGAATGGATTGGGGTATGGTGGGCACGCTTGCGGGGGCAGGTTAACGAATGAGCGATCAAGCGTTTCATTCCTGATTTGGATCAGGAAAGCGAAAAAAAATTACGTCATTTGCCGCCGGGTCAGCTATCTTGGGCTCGGTTCAATTCATATAATGTCGCGCAATCAAATGCCTAGGAGATATACAAGATGAGACAGCACCTGGTAATGGGTAACTGGAAACTGAACGGCACCAAGGCTTCTGTTGAAGCTCTGATCAAAGGACTGACCCCGGCTGCTGCCGCTCATCCTTCTGTACAAGTCGCCGTCTGCCCGCCGGTTATCTTTTTGGGTCTGGTTGAGCAACTGACCGCTGGCAGCAAAATTGCCTACGGTGCCCAGAACGCTGACGTTCACGAGTCTGGTGCCTTCACCGGCGAAAACGCCCCCTCCATGCTGAAAGCCTTCGGTTGCACCTACTCCCTGGTCGGCCACAGCGAGCGTCGCACTCTGCACGCAGAGACTGACGACGTGGTTGCTGCCAAGTACGAAGCGATCCAGAAAGGCGGCCTGGTGCCGGTTCTGTGCATCGGTGAAACTCTGGCTCAGTTCGAAGCCGGTACCACCAATCAGGTTGTCGAAACCCAGCTGAAAGCCGTTATCGACCGTTGCGGCATCGCCTCTTTCAACAACGCCGTTGTTGCTTATGAGCCGGTATGGGCTATCGGTACTGGCAAGACTGCCACTCCGGAGATCGCTCAGTCCGTTCACGCCCACATCCGCCAGTACCTGGCCGGTTTTGATGGCGCCGTTGCTGCCAAAGTACAGATCCTGTACGGCGGTTCCGTCACTGGCGCCACTGCTGCCGACCTGTTCGGTCAGCCAGACATCGACGGTGGCCTGGTCGGTGGTGCGTCCCTGAAAGTGGACGACTTCTCCCAGATCATCGCTGGCGCTGCCAAGTAATCCTGCATTACTGGCAAAGAGAGGGGCTGGTCCCCTCTCTTGTATCGCTTTTCCTATGGTGGCCCCCGCATCCCATACGAAAGCCGATATAGTAAAAGTGGCTTGTCTATTTAAACATTCGTATTTGACAACTCAGATCCAGAGGCACTCATGACCAAACAAATCAAACGTATTGGTGTTCTGACCAGTGGTGGCGACGCACCGGGTATGAACGCAGCCATCCGCGCTGTGGTTCGCGCCGGTTTGCATCATGGCCTGGAAGTTTACGGTATTTATGATGGCTACCTCGGTCTGCACCAGGATCGTATCGTCAAGCTGGAGCGTCACAGTGTCTCCGACGTGGTCAACCGTGGCGGTACTTTCCTCGGCTCTGCCCGTTTTCCAGCGTTCAAAGATCCCGCAGTGCGCGCCGAAGCGATCGAAAACCTGAAAAAGCACGGTATCGATGCACTGGTGGTGATCGGTGGTGACGGTTCCTACATGGGTGCCAAGAAGCTGACCGAAGAGGGTTTCCCCTGCATCGGTCTGCCGGGCACCATTGACAACGATATCGCCGGTACCGACTTCACCATCGGTTTTGATACTGCCCTGAACGTGGTGGTAGACGCCATCGACCGTCTGCGCGACACCTGCAGCTCCCACCACCGCATCTCCGTGGTCGAGATCATGGGCCGCCACTGTGGCGATCTGGCCATGTCTGCCGCCGTTGCTGGCGGTGCCGAGTACGTGATCGTACCGGAAGTGGCGTTTGACAAAGAGAAACTGCTGCAACAGATCAAAGAAGGTGAAGTGAAAGGCAAGAAGCACGCCATCATCACCATCTGCGAGCACGTCACCGATGTGAACGCGCTGGCCAAAGATATCGAAGCCCTGACCGGCCGTGAAACCCGCGCCACCATCCTGGGCCATATCCAGCGTGGCGGTGCCCCGACTGCTCGTGACCGCATCATGTCCAGCCGGATGGGTGCCTATGCCGTTGAACAGCTGCTGGCTGGCCACGGTGGCCGCTGCGTCGGTATCCAGCGCAACGAGCTGGTACACCACGACATCATCGACTGTATCGAGAACATGAAGCGTCCGTTCGATCAGGAGCTTTATAACCTCTCCACCACCCTGTTCTAAGCCATGCGGCTTTTTACCAGCAGTTGATGACAAAAACCCTCCATCGGAGGGTTTTTTTATATCTCTAGCAGGTTAACGGGGTCAGATTGTGCGCTGTCCACACCCTGCATTCAGGCCTTGCCACATCTCACGTACTGACACTACCCCGCACGGCCGCCATTATCCCCACACATGAAGCCACCCCATCTGCGACACCTCTCGCCATCAATACTGAAGCGAGCGCGGCTTGCGCAACAACTCTTGGCACGGCCCCATGATTGCTGCGATATACCAGGCAGCCCCCAGCGCTTCCCCAGTCATATGCCTGTTGGTTCTGTCTGACCCAGGCATCGGTGCCGAAGGTAGATAGCAAGCCAGCGCCAATATCACCTGGACCCGTGCCAGCAGAGACATCCGGCTTGGCAACAACCGACCCTTTGCTTATGCCCAGGCTTGTATGGCGATGGCATTTCTCCTCCAACCGGCACAATTGGCGGTGATAAAACCAGCTACGGCGGTCCCGCTTACTCCCCTTGCGATGGTTTGCCACTGGCAAATCGGGGTATTACTGCAAAACAACGACCATCGCTATGTCATAACAAGAAGGGGCAACAAGGGTTGGTAACCGCTCAACCTAAGGTTACTTCTTTTGGGTGAGCTATCTACGTCAGGCATCGTCAAACAACCACCATAGACACTTTTATGGCCGCCCTGATGCCATTTTCAGGATAATAATTTGTTAAACCAATAAATGGTGTCATATAAGGCCACATGCAAAATCCAACAGCAGATCAATAAAACATTGAATTTAAATGATAATTTTTCATCACCATACCAAACAAAGCCTGCACCATCCGCCATGACTATAAAACAACCTCAATATAGCAAAAACAATGCTTTCGCTTGAGCGACAAAGAAAGGGTCTCATTTTAACAATTTACACCTTGATTCGGTCTCTTATTGTGGTATCTTGTCAGCATCAACCAACAACCTGGGGAGAGAAAAATGAAAGAGTTTGTTGTTACTGCCGTTTTCACGGTGTTTTTCACCCTGGTTGCTGTCTCTCTACCCTCACTGTCACAGTTCTGAGCCGGATAGAGAGGCATCAATCCGGACTGACCCTCTTTGGCTAGTTTATTTAATCGCCACCAACTGGCGTTTTTCAATGACAATGCCGAGATGGTCAACATAGATATGATTTCATTACGTTGACGCTGATTCTTTCGCCATAAGGGTGGAGCCAGGATGGTTCAACCACACTCTGTTTGGCCTGATGATGTAGAACCAGCAACAGATCATATCCTGGGGGAGCGTGGCTCCCCTTCTTGTTGCCTGCCATTTGGCAACCACCTACCCCAACCGCACCTACAGACTATCAGCCCCCCGGTTTAGGTATTCGGCACTGTTCCCCACCAAGTAATGCCCATTCACCACAGTGCAAACCGTCAGCAGCCCCTTGCTAACACCTTCCCACCCACGCCATTCCGGCAGATATAAAAAAGCCCCCACCATCATGGAGGGGGCTCGCATCACGCAGTTTCAGCTCGAGACTGTTATGTCTCAGCTCAAGGCGGTTATGCCTTGTTCCAACGCTGTGGGTCATATTCCGGGCTGAAGCGGTCAACAATGACAGCACAGGCTGCATCACCGGTGATATTGAGGGAGGTGCGGATCATGTCGAACAGACGATCCAGGGCAAACAGCAGCGGCAACCCTTCGATGGGGATACCGGCCGCCAGCAACACGGCAACCACCAGGAAGCTTGGGCCCGGCACACCGGCCTGACCGATCGCCCCCAGAGTGGAGGTCAAGATGATGGCAGCCCAGGCTCCGACACTCAGATCGATGTTATAAACCTGAGCGAAGAAGATAGCGACCAGACCGTAATAGATAGCGTTGCCGCTCATATTGATGGTCGCCCCCAGCGGCAACACAAATGACGCGGTTGCATTGGTTACCTTCAGGTCATGCTCGCAGGTCTCCATATTGACCGGCAAGGTCGCCATGGACGAGGCGGTAGAGAAGGCAACAATCTGCGGCTTCTTCATGGCAGAGAGATACTTCATCACCGGCGTATTGGAAAAGATCGCCACCAGCAGCGGATAGACGACAAAACCGAAGATCACTATCGCGGCCACATAGACCACAAACAGTTTGAGCACCAGGGTCAGCACGTCGAAACCATAGGTACCGATGGCATCAGCCATCAGGCCAAATACCCCGAGCGGCGCGATGATCATCACCTTGTTGATCATCCAGACGAAGGCATCTACCAGAGTATTGAGACCATCGATCAGCGGCTTGGCACGCTCGCGCGGCTGCTTGGCCAACGCAATGCCAAGGAACATGCAGAACACCAGGATCTGCAGGATATTGGCCTCGTTGAGAGACTGGAACACGTTGGTGGGGATCATACCGAGCAGGGTCGCAACCGCATCTGGCAACGCCCCTTTATCAGCATAGTCACCGCCAAACATGGACGAGACCGAAGCGAAATCGACCCCGACACCCGGCTTGAAGATCTGCCCCATAACCAGCGCCAGCAGCACGGCCAGGGCTGAGGTAATAAGGAAGAAAGCCAGAGTAGCCGCGCCAATCTTGCCTGCCGCCGGACTGGCGCCCAGATTGGCGGCGCCGGAGAGGATGGCAACCGCCACCAACGGGATCACCAGCATTTTGATCAACTGGATAAACAGGGTACCGAGCGGTGCAAACACGGTGGCTTG
The DNA here is from genome assembly GCF_041929505.1 of Aeromonas sp. MdU4. Taxonomy (NCBI): domain Bacteria; kingdom Pseudomonadati; phylum Pseudomonadota; class Gammaproteobacteria; order Aeromonadales; family Aeromonadaceae; genus Aeromonas; species Aeromonas sp. MdU4. The sequence continues at coordinate 294,645 of NZ_JBHFMW010000024.1, forward strand.
TTCACCCATGAACGCGCCGACCACTGCGCCCAATACCATGGCCACCACAACCTGGAAGCCAATGTTTTTAATGAGTCCTTTAGTTAACACTATATGTTCCTTTATGTAGCAAAATTCACACTTTCCCAGTGCAATTAACCAAACAGGGGAATGCACATCTGCGCATTCCCCTGTTTGGCGGTGTTATCTCACATTTAATGGCGGTTTTAAATCCACAAATAATTAACCTTAACTATTAATAAAATTGCCAAAAAGAGCAGATTCAATGCAGCCTCAGCGATTTTTACCCCCTCCCTCATGACAACTGGCAAAAGATTGTGCTAGCTTGGCTGCACAAACGTATTCACAAGGATGTAAAGATGCTGAAAGTTAACGAGTATTTCGACGGAAATGTAAAATCGATCGGTTTCGAACAAAAAGGCGAAAAATCTACCGTTGGCGTAATGAACATCGGGGAGTATCTGTTCAACACCGCTGCCCCCGAGCGGATGACGGTGATCAAAGGCGCACTGACTATCCAACTGGCCGATGAAGATGAGTGGCACACCTACAGCCAGGGTGAATCATTCCTGGTGGCAGGGCACTCCTCCTTCAAGCTGGAAGTGAAAACACCCACCGCCTATCTGTGCGAATTTCTCGACTGAGCAAGCTGGTTGAAGGGGCTGTCCCCTTCAACCCTTTCCACCTGCCTTGTGCCACGATAACGGTGTCCAAGTCACAGCACGGCACATCCCCGCTTTTCATCTACGGCAAAAATCCTAGAATAAACAGACATAAACCATCACCGGATTGATGTCATGATCAGTGTGTTTGACCTGTTTTCCATCGGAATTGGCCCCTCCTCTTCTCATACCGTCGGCCCCATGCGCGCCTCCTATGCCTTTGTCCAGCAGCTGAAATTGCAAGGTCATCTACCGCACATTACGCGGGTCGAAGTGGAGTGCTACGGCTCGCTGGGGCAGACCGGAAAAGGCCACGGCACCGGCAAGGCGATCATTCTGGGATTGGCCGGTTTTGAACCCGAATCGGTCGATATTGATGCCATTCCGGCTCTGCTGGCCAAGGTAGACAAGGAGCAGAGCCTGTTGCTGGCGGGTGAACAGCCGAGCCACTTCCCCCGCAGCGGCGCCATCATCTTCAACCGCCGCAAGACCCTGCCCGCCCATACTAATGGCATGACCCTGCGCGCCTTTGCTGCCGACGACACCCTGCTGTTTTGCCAGACCTACTACTCCATCGGCGGCGGTTTCATCATTGAGGAGAGCCACTTCGCCAGTGCCAAGGAGGAGTCAGCCAGAACGGATGCCGAGCACCCCGTTCCCTACCCTTTCGACAGCGGCGCCCAATTGCTGGCCCATTGTCAGGAGAGCGGCCTCTCCATCTCGGGGCTGATCCTCGCCAACGAGCGGGTCTTTCGCAGCGACGAGCAGATAAAAAGCAGCCTTCGCAAGATCTGGCAGGCAATGCAGGGCTGCGTCGAGCGGGGTTGCAAGAGTGAAGGGGTGCTGCCGGGCGGCCTCAAAGTGCAGCGCCGTGCCCCGGGGCTGTTTCGCCAGCTCAGCGGCGAGAGCAACTTCAACAAAGATCCGCTGATGGTGATGGAGTGGGTCGATCTGTTTGCGCTGGCGGTCAACGAAGAGAACGCCGCCGGTGGCCGGGTAGTCACCGCCCCCACCAATGGCGCGGCTGGCATCATTCCTGCCGTGCTGCACTACTACGATCGCTTCGTCCACAAGGTGGATGATGAGACCCTGGTACGTTACTTCCTCACCGCCGCCGCCATCGGCATCTTATATAAGAAGAACGCCTCCCTCTCCGGTGCCGAAGTGGGCTGTCAGGGGGAAGTGGGTGTCGCCTGCTCCATGGCGGCCGGGGCGCTGACTGAACTGCTGGGAGGCAGCCCGGCCATGGTGGAGAATGCCGCCGAGATCGGCATGGAACACAATCTGGGGCTTACCTGCGATCCTATCGGCGGGCTGGTACAGGTGCCCTGCATCGAGCGCAACGCCATGGGGGCAGTCAAGGCGATCAATGCCGCCCGCCTCGCCCTGCGTGGCACCGGCGAGCACAAGGTGTCGCTGGACAAGGTGATCAAAACCATGTGGGAAACCGGCAACGACATGAAGACCAAATACAAGGAGACGGCCCGTGGCGGCCTCGCCGTTAACATTACCGAATGTTAAAAAAGGTGAATTGACTCCATTTGGTTCCGAAATGCCCGGCATCGCCGGGTATTTTTATAGGTAATCGCTTAACAAAATGGATAAGCGCAAAAATAAATTTTATACTCGCCGCTCAGATTCAACAAAAATAGATCTATTTCAACTTTTTTTAGGTCTTGAGCCGTTACACTACGGTTATCTGGTTCTGTGACCTGCGCTACCAAGCGCGTTCCAAGGATCGCTCAAATTTCTGTGAGTGGGCATGCCGCCCCCTTCTACCCTGAGGTAATAGTGACATGATCAGCGTTTTTGATATCTTCAAAATCGGTGTAGGCCCCTCTTCTTCCCACACTGTTGGCCCGATGAAAGCGGCCAAGCAGTTTGTTGACGAACTGCGTGCAGGCGGCAAGATCCGCGATATCACCCGTATCAATGTCGATGTTTACGGCTCCCTCTCCTGGACCGGTAAAGGCCACCACACCGACACCGCCATCATCATGGGCCTGGCTGGCAACCTGCCGGAAAACGTCGATATCGACGCGATCCCCGAGTTTATCTCCCGTGTTGAACAGACCGAGCGCCTGCCGATCGGCCTGCACTGCCACACCGTCAGCTTCCCGCGCGATGCCATGGTATTCCATGATGAAGCCCTGCCGCTGCACGAAAATGGCATGAAGCTGAGCGCCCTGATCGAAGATGAAGTGGTCTACAGCAAGACCTACTACTCCATCGGTGGCGGTTTCATCGTTGACGAAGAGAACTTCGGCAAAGCCGATAGCGGCGACATGTCCGTACGCTATCCGTTCAAGAGCGCAGCTGAACTGGTTGCCCACTGCAGCCAGACCGGCCTCTCCATCTCCGCCCTGATGCTGGAGAACGAGAAGTGCTTCAACACCCCGGAAGAGATCTACAAGAAATTCGGCAAGATCTGGAACACCATGCGTGAAGGTATCGAGCGCGGCTGCCGCACCGAAGGCGTCCTCTCCGGTCCGCTGCGCGTACCCCGTCGTGCTGCACCGCTCTACCGCCAGCTCAACACCAACGAGAACCTCTCCAACGACCCGATGAACATCGTTGACTGGGTCAACATGTTCGCTCTGGCCGTGAGTGAAGAGAACGCAGCCGGTGGCCGCGTAGTCACAGCCCCGACCAACGGCGCTGCTGGCATCATCCCGGCCGTACTGGCCTACTACGACAAGTTCATCCAGCCGGTTGGCCGTGACGAGTACACCCGCTTCTATCTGGCTGCCGGTGCCGTCGGCATCCTCTACAAGATGAACGCCTCCATCTCCGGCGCCGAAGTGGGCTGCCAGGGTGAAGTCGGTGTCTCCTGCTCCATGGCCGCTGCCGGTCTGACCGAGCTGATGGGCGGTAGCCCGGAGCACGTCTGCGAAGCCGCCGAAATCGGCATGGAGCACAACCTGGGTCTGACCTGTGATCCGGTTGCCGGTCAGGTACAGGTGCCTTGCATCGAGCGTAACGCCATCGCCGCCATGAAGGCTGTCAACGCTTCCCGCATGGCCCTGCGTCGTACCTCCAAACCGCGTGTCTCTCTGGACAAGGTGATCGAGACCATGTACATCACCGGCAAGGACATGGACTCCAAGTACCGTGAAACCTCCCGTGGTGGTCTGGCTATCAAGGTCATGCAGGTCGCTTGCGAATAAGGGCTTCAACCCTCAATGCAAAAAGGCGGGGAATCCCGCCTTTTTATTGCCTGCCATTTTATTGCCTGCGATTGCAACCTAACGCCCCATTTTGATCCCCTTCACAGCGCAATCCGCACCTTTTTTCCTGCCAACAACCTGCGACTGATTACTCACGCGCCACAACATGCCTGATGCACGCTCATCAAATATCCCCTACCGTTATCCTGCACATGAGTACCTGGATGATTGCCCTAACCCATCATGTCTGCAGTGACTCGATATGCCACTGGCAAGCTAGCGCAAGTCACGCCTCATCAGCGGCTTGATGCCTGGTAATCGGGAGTGCAAACAGGGTGTTACGTCATCAGCCAATACCAGCGGCGCGAGTGAGCCTGTGATGTCCCCGATTTTCCATCACTCATCCGCGGCAAACATATCGCACCAGAGCAGAGCGCTGAAAATAATCGACGATGGCGTGCAGGGCACTGGAAATTGGTCAGCGCAAAACCTTGTCACACGCTATTTTTGTGAGCATCAGCAAAGGTTGATGATATGGTACTCAGAATGGATTGACTTTGTATTTAAACGGCGAGAAATGAATATAGCGAAGGCGATGGTTTAATTTGGCCAAATCTTGTCACTGGATTATCGCAGGGGATGCCAACAGCGGTGAAGCCACCGCTTAGCGGCATAAAATTAACCCCGTTGAGTAATCAACACAACGGGGCCGGATATTCAGGATGGTTTTTTCAGGCTGGCCTTGTGTTGTTCCAGCAAATTCTCGGGAGGGGGCGGCACCTGCAGGTAGAAACCCTGGCTGGCCAGTGCAGCCATCACCTTGCCGACATCGGCCAACCCCAAGGGCTTGGCTGGGTCCAGCTTGGTCATCAGCACCAGTTCGGGACGCCCGAATGCGGCCAGTAATGGAGCAGGTACGCGGGAAAAATCCTCTCTTCTTTCAACAAAAAGGTAGGTCTCGGCTTTTTTGCGACTTTTATAGACTGCACACAACATGGAAATTGATATAATCCGACGAGTTTATTGCCTCTGATGGGGGCAAACTATAACATCAGGAATTGAATAACAATAACGGATTAGCATCTCTGCCTCGGGGAAGATTCATGGTTGAGCGCGATAACGAATTGAAAGGGACCACCTTCACTATTTCTGTGTTGCATATCAGCGATGGCGAGCCTGAGCGGATCCGTCAGTTGTTGGCCGAAAAAGTGGCCCAGGCCCCTTACTTTTTTAATTGTGCGCCGCTGGTGATCAACGTCTCACGACTTGAACATATCCCCGATTTCGAACAGCTGAAGGAGCTGGTGGAGTCCGAGGAATTTGTGCTGGTCGGCATCACGGGCGCGCGCAATGAAGAGATGAAAACGGCCGCCAAAGCGGTGGGTCTTGCTGTGATGGCTTCGGGCAAGAGTCGTACAAGCGAGCCCCTGCCAGAGCCGGAGCCCGTGGTGGCACCAGCCGCCCCCGTTACGCCCCCCGAACCAGAACCCGCTCCCCTGATCCCGAGCAAGGTACATGTGGGGCCGGTGCGTTCCGGCCAACAGATATATGCCGCTGGCACCTCACTGGTGGTGCTGGGGTCTGTCAGCCCGGGCGCCGAAGTGCTCGCCGATGACAGTATTCATATTTATGGCACCCTGCGTGGCAGAGCCATAGCCGGCGCCCGGGGCAACACCCAGGCACGGATTTATTGCCAGCAATTACAGGCCGAGCTGCTCTCCATCGCAGGCACATTCCAGCTAAGCGATGCACTGCCGGCAGGCCTGATCCAGCAACCGGTCCACATCCGGTTGGACAATGAACAACTCCGAATAGACCGTATCAAATAGAGTTACAAGGAAGCGAGAATGGCGCGAATCATAGTCGTTACATCGGGTAAAGGTGGCGTTGGCAAGACCACAACCAGTGCGGCCCTGAGCACCGGCTTAGCCCAGCGTGGCCACAAAACTGTGGTCATCGATTTTGACATCGGTCTGCGAAACCTGGATCTCATCATGGGCTGCGAGCGGCGCGTGGTGTATGACTTCGTCAACGTCATCAATGGGGAAGCAAACCTCAATCAGGCGCTGATCAAGGACAAGCGCAGCGAAAACCTCTTTATTCTGCCCGCGTCCCAGACCCGGGACAAAGATGCCCTCACCCGTGAGGGGGTCGAGAAGATCCTGGATCAGCTGGCCGAGATGAAGTTCGATTACATCGTCTGTGACTCTCCGGCGGGGATCGAAGCCGGTGCGCTGATGGCCCTCTACTTTGCCGACGAAGCGATCGTCACCACCAACCCGGAAGTCTCTTCCGTGCGTGACTCCGACCGCATCCTTGGCATCCTGGCCTCCAAGTCCCGTCGCGCCGAGCGTGGCGAAGACCCCATCAAGGAGCACCTGCTGCTGACCCGCTACTGCCCGACCCGCGTCAATCGCGGCGACATGCTGAGCGTGCAGGATGTGCAGGAGATCCTGGCCATCCCGCTGCTCGGGGTGATCCCGGAGTCCCAGGCGGTGCTGCGCGCCTCCAACTCCGGCGAACCGGTCATTCTGGACAAGGAGTCCGATGCCGGTCAGGCCTATGAAGATGCGGTCTCCCGTCTGCTCGGTGATGCCAAGGAATTTCGTTTTCTGGAAGAAGAAAAGAAGGGCTTCTTTAGCCGACTGTTCGGGAGTTAACCATGTCATTATTGGATTATTTTCGTTCCAACAAGAAACAGAACACCGCACAACTGGCCAAAGAGCGGTTGCAGATCATTGTTGCCCACGAGCGTTCATCCAGAGGGGGGCCGGATTACCTGCCCCAGCTCAAGCAGGACATCCTCGACGTGATCCGTAAATACGTCAACATCGATCCGGACAAGATCACTGTCCAGCTGGATCAGAAGAGTGATGAGCTCTCGGTACTGGAGCTCAATATCACCTTTGCCGATGACAAAAAGGGATGAGCTGACGCCCTATGCGTGACCCCTTTCCCCAATGAAGACCGGATCCGCTCGCTGGATCCGGTTTTTTATTGTCACAAAAACAGGCCACTGCGACTCGCCTCATCTCGCCAAGGGGTCAGCCGACCGCTAGAATAGCCCCTTCCCCGCAGACATGGGTCAGCGTGGACACATATTCTCTTTTCTGGAACAGACCGCTTATGTCTTTGAATGACGAAATGCACAGCGTCGAAGAACTGCTCGACACCGCCCTCGAACTCTTTATGGAGCTGGCCTCCGACAATCTGCCGGAACAGGAGATCGCCCGCTTCAATCAGGAGTTCAACGACCGCGGCCTGCTGGCTGAAACCGATCCGGCTGATGACTGGGAAGCGGATGTCGGTTTTGCGGTGAGCGATGCCGACTATGCCGAAATTTGGGTTGGTCTTGGCAACGAGCAAGAAGAGTACGAACACCTGTTTGCCCGCATGCTGCTCTCCCGCCGTGTTGACGAGAAATTCTGCCACATCGAATGGCTGCCCCAATAATTCCGGATCCCGATGATCCGAGCCAGTATGCCTGGGAGTCAGATCCCCTGCAGATGGTACCGGCGCGCCCTGCCCCCTCGCTGGGGCGCAAAGTGCTGAAGTGGGCAGGCAAGGTGCTGCTGGCCGGACTGATCTGCTCGGTCGTCTCAGTCATGCTGTTGCGTTTTATCGATCCCCCCATGTGGAGCTGGCGTATCGAGCGGGCCCTGTTTCCGCCCGCCAAAATAGCGCAAGTTCACCATGAGTGGGTCGATTTGAGCGCTATCTCCAAAGAGTTGCAGCTGGCGGTCATTGCCGCTGAGGATCAGCGCTTTGCCGACCACAACGGCTTTGACATGGATGCCATCAACGCTGCGCTCAAGCACAACCAGCACAGCGAGCGGGTGCGCGGAGCCAGCACGCTCAGCCAGCAGACCGCCAAAAACCTCTTTATGTGGAGTGATCGCAGCTTCCTGCGCAAGGGTCTGGAGGCCTGGTTTACCCTGCTGATGGAACTGGCGTGGGACAAGGCCCGCATTCTCGAGGTCTATCTCAATATCGTGGAGTTCGGCCCCGGCATCTATGGTGCCGAAGCGGCGGCCAATTACTATTTCGGCAAACCAGCCAGCCGCCTGACCCGCTATGAGGCTTCGGTACTGGCTGCGGCCCTGCCCAATCCGTGGCGCTATCGGGTCAAGCCCCCTTCGCCCTATGTGCAGAAGCGCTCGGTCTGGATCCGCCGCCAGATGGGGCAGCTGGGTCAGGTGACCCTCAATCGGGTCTATCAGGCCGATTGACGATCAGGGTTCATCGAGCTTATCCGATGGGCCCAGATGGCCACCTACCATCCCGCGGTGGAGCGGCAGATAGTGCCACCACCAGGTCTCCCGCCGTCGTTTGATCTGCTGCCGCCGAACCCGCTGTTTCATCGCGTCACTCCTGCCAGCTACCCTGCGCATTAACCATACCCGCATAATGGCCCGTTGGACAGGCCAGCCACCGGCCCGGCGCACCGATCTGGCCGCCACCACCAATAATTGCTACAGTAGCGCACCTCGATGTATCTGGAGTGATTTCATGGAACAGCGTACCCCGGATCAGCTGGTCGAATGGGCCTATGATCAGTTTCTTGAGCAGGCCGCCGATATGCTGGCCCCCGAACAAATTGTCGACATCACCCTAGAGTTTGAACAGCGTGGCGCCGTGGAGGCCACCCTGCCCAATGCCGACTGGTCGACCGAGCTGGGTGAGCCGGTCGATATGGAACGCTGGGTCGAAGTGTGGGTCGGTTTGCTGGATCATCAGGATGAGTTTGAGGTGATCTTTGCCACCTTCCTGCTGCCCCGGCTGACCACCGAAGATCAAGTCCATGTGCGCTGGCACCGCCAGCAGCAGGCATAAAAAAGGCGCCATCGGCGCCTTTGTTGTTTCTGCTCGTTACTCACCCTGGCCTGCGATGGCCTTGGCCAGACAGCGGCGGCACCAGCAGGCGCTGGCCTCCTGCATCGGCAGTACCGGCAACTGGCTACACCAGCACTGCTCGATGCTCTGACCGGCGGAGACGGCGCAATAGGCCGGTTCACCACACCCCGGACAACGGTGGGTGCTCTTGCTACCATCCAGCTCGGCCATCACCGCCAGCTGGGCCTTGCTCTCCATCGCCGACCAGTGGCCGATCTCGGTCAGGGTGCGGCCACAACCAAGGCAAAGCCCATCCTTCGCCTGGCACAGGCCAACACAGGGGCTCGGCATCTTATTCGCTATCCTGCGCCTGTTCGTCTGCTTGCACCTGGGCGGCACCGGCGTCGGTCAGGGTAATGGCGTTATCTTCGATGACAATCTTGCCCTGCTTGTAGAGACCACCGATCGCCTTCTTGAAAGTGCCCTTGCTCATGCTGAACAACTTGTAGATGAGCTCGGGTTCGCTCTTGTCACCTACCGCCAGACTACCGCCCTGCTTTTTCATCCGGCTCAGAATGCGCTCACCGGCATCATCCACCCGTGCCAGACCCGGCTTTTGCAGAGTCAGATCCAGCTTGCCATCCTCGCGCACCTGTTTAACCCAGGCGGTTTGTGGCCGACCGGTCATCACCCGGCCAAACACTTCGTTCTTGAACAGCATGCCGGGATACTGACCGTTGACGATCACCTTGATGCCAAGGGGTGAATGTTCGCCCGGCAGCGCGGTCACTTCGTCACCGACCTTGAAGTTGCTGCCGGCCGGGGTCAAGAAACGCTCGATGCGGCTGGTACCGACCATGCGCCCTTCGTTATCCAGTTGCAGACGCACCAGATAGACATGGCCCACCTGCATCGGCTTGTTCTGCTCGCGGCTGGGCACAAACAAGTCCTTTTTCATGCCCCAGTCGAGGAAGGCACCAATCTTGTTGGCATTGACCACCTTCAGACCGGCAAATTCGTCCACCATGGCAAACGGCTTGTCGGTAGTGATCACCGGCTCGCAATCGGCATCCAGATAGAGGAAGACCTGCACGCTATCCCCCTCTTTCACCCCTTCCGGAAGTTGACGCTTGGGCAGCAGCAGTTCACCGTACTCATCGGCCGCAAGCCAGGCGCCACGGTCTTCGAGTTCAACAACGGTGAGGGTGTTCATCTTGCCAATCTGTATCATGGTGCTCTCTTTTTTCATTACCCGGGTGGGCCAACTGATCATGGCCCCTATGGGCGCGCATGTTACCTCAAGAGCGGTGATCTGGCCTAGCCCCCAAGCCACTACAGGCCGCCCTTTCGCCGCTATCTTACCCCCCAGTGGTGATTAAATCGCCAAACAGCTGGCCGTTTACTGCAAATAACCCCACTTTTCGGTAGACTCCGCGGCTGTTCAAATCCAGAGGAGCTGTCGATGAACCCATCCACTCGTACCCGCCATCTTAATCAATGGATCCAGAACCACAGCGATCAGGACATGACCTATCCGGCCCTGCACGGCTTTCTCTGTGCCCGCCTGGTGGGACCAGAACGTCCTGACTGGCAACACCCGCTGGCTGGTTTGCTGGAGCAGGATACCGAGCTGGATGAGAAGAGCGCAGAGGCCCTGCGCCACCTGATCGCCGAACTGGAAGCCCAGGCCGACGACGCCCAGCTGGCCCTGCCGAGCCAATGCCGCCTGCCCAGCGACAACCCGGAGCAGGTGTTCGAGCAGAGCCACCCGCTCGGCCAGTGGTGCTACGGCTTCAGCCAGGGCTTCGCCACCTGGCCCAAGCCGAAGGATTTGAACGACCCGACCACCCAGTACCGCTTCAGTCTGGCCGCCGAGCTGAGCCTGTTTCGCGACAAACCCATGGCCCAGATGCTCTATAGCGCCGCCGCCAGCGAGCTCCCCTTTGTCGAGTTCTGCAAACGCCAGCGCCAGAACATGAAAACCGCCCTCAACCAGCTGCTCAACCTCGACCAGTATCAGGCCGCCCCCAGCGCCGATGTGGCGATGAATAGCGAGCAAGCCCAGCAGTGGCAGCGCTGGTTCGAGCTGGCCGACAACTGCCGCGCTCATCAAGCCCGCCTCGGCTGGTTTGACAAGATCATCGCCGATGCCACCCCGCTGTTTGACGATGCCTTCTGGCAGCAAATAGCAGGCCATGGCTGGAGTGCACCTGAACTGCGTCCCCTGCTGGCCGCTCGCGCCGGTCGCGCCGACTGCCTGCTGCGCCTTGGCAAACTGGGTGAGGCCAAAGCGGAGTATCTGGATCTACTGACACTCTGTGTGGCCGATGAACCGGGTTGCCGCTACAACCTCTCCACCCTCTATACCCTGCAAGGGGATTGGCAGGCGTTGGCCGCCCTGCTGGTGCGCTTCGATGAAGCCTCCAGCTGGTTGCTCTACAACAAGGCGCTGATGGTGTTTGCCACCGAGGGTGCCGAGGCGGCCAAGCCCCATCTATTGCTAGCCATCGGGGCCAACCCCCACATTCCGGCCTGTCTGCTGGGTCAGCGCAAGCTGCCCAAACAGGAGCCGCAGAGCTGGCAAGCGGGCAGCCGTGACGAGGCGGCGCTCTACGCCCTGCACACCCGCGAGGCCTGGCTCAAGCAGAACGCCCTTATCTGGTTGCGTAAAGGCTAAACAGTGATGGATTAAAATCCCGTCGGTCAGACCCGGTTTTTCCATAAGGGCGTGCGCCACCGCACATTTCATCACAACCGGGTCAGACAAATCGGTTTGCGTTTCGTATCATCAATGTCAAAGTATCAAAAGAAACTGCATCTGATGCAGCCGTCACAGCAGGGTGTAATATGTCAAAAATCATAGCGTTACTCGCTCACTACCCGCCCTATCAGTTGGTACATGCTGCCGAGATGCTGCGGGATACCTTCGAGCAGTTTTATGAACAGCGTTACCAGCTGACCGTGCCACAATGGCGCCTGATGATGGTGCTCGGCCCCAACTACCCCATCAGCCAGAAAGAACTGGTCGAGGCGAGCGGCATGGACAAGGTGCGTATCTCCCGCGAGATCCGCCGTCTGGTCGAAAAAGGGATCATCTTCACCGAGAGCAGCGAACAGGACAAACGCATCAGCCTGGTCTCGCTGACCAATACCGGCCTCGCTCTCTTCCTGCAGCTCAAGAGCGAAGCGGGCAGCTGGCAGCATACCCTGACCGACTATCTGCCAACCGAATCCCGCGAGGCAATCCGCCAGCATCTGCATAGCGTCAGCTCGGCCATCGAACAGTTGCAATCGCTGGATCAGGAGCAGTAACCATGGACCTGAAAAAGTTCGCCACCATGGAGATCAACATGCTGCTGAGCGTCATCAATATGCAGCTGCGTGATCGCTATGACGATCTCGAGGATCTCTGCAAGGCACAGGAGATCGATCAGGCGGCACTGGAAGCGCGGCTCGCCAGCGGCGATTTTCACTACCAACCAGCGCAGAAACAATTCAGATAAGGGTAGGTAGCGAGATCCTGATCACAGCGCCAGCCATGGCGCTGGCTCCATGGAAAAAACCTGATATGGTCTGAACAGCCCCAACAGAGTGGTGTACGGATACATCACTCTGTCACAAGAGGGCATTAGATTCGTTTCAGGTGAACAAACAAGGATGACTCCATGATATTAATGACGCGGCAGAGCATGTTGATCACGCTCTGCGCCCTGTTGATGATCAGCCTCTTCACGCCCCAATTGCCGCAAAGTACCGAGCAGTGGTTGACCACCCTGCTGCTCGGCTTGCTGGTTGCCGTGTCCCTGCTGCTGGTGCGCGGTTGTCGCCGCTTTATGATGGAGTAACTCGCTACCGCACCCTTCCGCTGACCCCGCTGACAGCAATAGCGCCAACCAAAAAAACAAACGCAGCCTGAAGGCTGCGTTGTCGTATATTGCGGGGCAATAAGCCTGAGATGGCGAGAGCCTTAGATGGCCACTGTGTCCAGTTGCGCCTTGGCTGCGGCAATTCCCTTGCTCTGGGCATCCGGGCCCATCCCCATCCCCTCGGCGTAGATGAAATCCACCTCCTTGATACCGATGAAACCGAGCACGGTACGCATATAGGGGGTCACCAGATCGGTGGCGCTGCCAACGTGCATGCCGCCGCGGGGGCTGATCACCAGCGCACGGGTGTTCTCTACCAAACCGACCGGACCGGTTTCGGTATAGCGGAAGGTAACACCGGCACGGGCAATCAGATCGATCCAGCTCTTCAGCTGGGTCGGGATGTTGAAGTTGTACATGGGGGCCGCAATCACCACCAGGTCGCTCGCTTTGAGCTCGGCGATCAGCTCGTCGGACTGGGCAATGACCGCCAGCTGACGTTCACTCAGGTTATCACCACCGCGCAGGCCTGAGGCCAGCTCGCCATCCAGCACCGGCAAATTGAGGGTCGCCAGATCGCGCACAGTGACGGTGTCACTCTGGTGCTGGGCGAGGAAGCCGTCGATCAGGGCGTTGGATTGGGAATATTGACCCAGGATGCTGGATTTGAGTACGAGGATATTGGCCATGGTGAAACTCCATTTGGTTGTCGGTTGAACAGCTTGGCTGTCGATGGAGGTCACTCTAAACATTGCGCTTATTCGCTGATAGCGAAAATAGATGCTCAACTTGTTCAAAATTTTTGATATTGGATCATTTCCTCGCCAGCCACGGCATCCAGCACGCATCTGCCCTTGGCAGAACAAACGATTGCCGTTATGATCCGCCGCACTTTTTTCCAGCGATCCGGATCCCATGGTACCCTCGCGCAGGCACTCTCCTCTGGCCGGTGCAGTCTGGATGATGGTGGCAGGACTCTGCTTCGCCGCCGTCAACAGCCTGAGCCAGTATGTCAGTTTCAAACTTGGCCTTCCCTCCACCCAGGTCGCCTTCCATCAATACCTGATCGCCCTGGTCTGCCTCATCCCCTGGTTGATCCGCCATGGCTTGCGTCAATCCTTGCTGACCAACCAGTTCCGGTTACATCTGCTGCGCGTGCTGCTGGCGGTGATCGGCATCCAGTTCTGGCTGTGGGCACTGGCAGTGCCGATCCCCATCTGGCAGGGGATCGCCCTGCTGATGACCTCGCCCCTTTTTGCCACACTCGGCTCCGCCCTCTTTCTCAAAGAGCAGGTGAGCCGGGCCCGCATTCTGGCTACCCTGGCAGGTTTTGTCGGTGCCATGGTGATCCTCGCCCCCTGGACCGATGACTTCAGCTGGGCCTCTCTGCTGCCAGTGGCCGCCGCCCTGTTCTGGGCTGGCTACTCCCTGCTGGTGCGCTATCAGGCAGCCAACGAGTCATCCCATACCATCGTGGTCTACCTGCTGATCTTCAGCACCCCGTTCAACGCCATGCTGGCCCTGCCACAGTGGCAGTGGCCGAGTGCCGAACAGTGGCAGCTGGTCGCGTTGGCCGGCGTGCTGTCTGCCCTGGCGCAAATGTCCATTGCCCGCGCCTACAGCGTGGCGGAGGCCTCGTTCGTCCAGCCTTTTGATTTTGCCAAGCTGCCGATGAACGTACTGGCAGGCTGGCTGGTGTTTGGCTGGGCACCGCCCGGCCGACTGTGGCTTGGCGCCGCCATCATCATAGGCGCCATTACGTTGCTGACCCATCTGGAGCAGCGCGCTCACAAACCCGTTTCCTGAGGTACGCCATGCGTGCCTCTTTTTTTGCCCGCTATTCGTGCGATAGCGATCATCAACAATGACCAACGACATCAGGAGAGATCGTATGTTTGGAACCGCAACCCGCCCCGGCGCTACCCGCGCCCTGCTGCTGGGCTCCGGCGAACTTGGCAAGGAAGTTGCCATCGAGTTGCAGCGCTTCGGCATCGAAGTGATCGCCGCCGACCGCTATGCCAATGCCCCTGCCATGCAGGTGGCCCACGCCGCCCGGGTGCTGGACATGCTCGATGGCGCCGCCCTGCGCAAGCTGGTCGCCGAGATCAAACCCGACCTCATCATCCCCGAGATTGAAGCGATCGCCACCGATACCCTGGCCGCCCTTGAGCAAGAAGGCGTCAAGGTGGTGCCCAACGCCCGCGCCACCCAGCTCACCATGAACCGGGAAGGGATCCGCCGCCTCGCCGCCGAAACACTGGGTCTGCCCACCTCCCCCTACCGCTTTGCCCAGAGCAAGGAGGAGTTTGTCGCCGCCGTCGAGGCCATCGGCATGCCCTGCGTAGTGAAGCCGGTGATGAGCTCCTCCGGCAAGGGACAGAGCGTGCTGCGCGATCTCGCAGGGTTGGACGATAGCTGGACCTACGCCCAGGAGGGTGGCCGCGCTGGTCGTGGCAAGGTGATTGTCGAGGGCTTCGTCCCCTTCGAGTACGAAATCACCCTGCTCACGGTACGCGCGGTCGATGGTATTCACTTCTGCGAGCCGATCGGCCATCGGCAGGAAGATGGCGACTACCGCGAATCCTGGCAGCCGCAGGTGATGAGCGAGCTGGCGCTGGCCCGCTCCAAAGAGGTCGCCGCCAAGGTGGTCGAGGCCCTCGGCGGCTATGGCCTGTTCGGGGTCGAGCTCTTCATCAAGGGTGATGAGGTGTGGTTCAGCGAAGTCTCGCCGCGCCCCCACGATACCGGCATGGTGACCCTGATCTCGCAGGATCTCTCCGAGTTCGCCCTGCATGTGCGCGCTATTCTGGGGCTGCCGGTCGGCGCCATCACCCAGTACGGGCCGAGCGCATCCGCCGTGGTACTGCGCGAAGGGCACAGTCAGGATATCCGCTATCAGGGAGTTGGCGAGGCGCTGGCGTTAGTCCCGGGTGCCCAGCTGCGGCTGTTTGGCAAGCCGGAGATCGCTGGTCGCCGTCGCCTCGGCGTCGCACTGGCCCGCGCACAGGATTGCCCGGAAGCGGTGGCAAAGGCGAAGGCGGTCGCAGCCAAGGTGGACGTCATTTTCTAAGCGTTCTCTTTTTGTTGCAAAAAAACAAACGTTTGCCGACGTGATCGGGCGCAAGGGGCATGGCAATGCCCCTTTTGCATTTGCCCGTCAGGCTTATAATCCCCTCTTCAAATTTGTCAGGAGTACAAGATGTTAGCTGCCGTGATCTTCGATATGGATGGTGTTCTGATCGACTCGGAACCCTTTTGGCAACGGGCCCAGATTGCCGTTTTCTCCGAGCTTGGCAATCCCCATACGGTGGAAGATTGTGAGTCAACCATCGGCGTGCGCATCGATCAGCTGGTTGCTCACTGGCATCGCCTGCGTCCGTGGAGCGGCCCGACTCAGGAAGAGGTGGTGCAGCGCATTCTGGATCAGGTCAACGCCCTCATTCTGAGTGAAGGTCAGGCCAAGGCTGGCGTGCTGGAAGCGCTCGATCTGATTGAAAAACAGGGTCTAAAAGTGGGTCTGGCGACCTCCTCCCCCTTTGCCATGGCAGAAGCGGTGCTCGGCAAACTCGGCATCCGCGATCGCTTTATGGCGGTTCACTCCGCGGAAATCGAGCGTTTCGGCAAGCCGCACCCGGATGTCTATATCCACGCCGCCGAAAAACTGGGAGTCGAGCCTGTCCATTGTCTGGCCATTGAAGACAGCTTTACCGGTCTGTTGGCAGCCAAGGCGGCGTCTATGAAAGCACTGATCGTGCCGGATCCTGCTTTAGTGGGAGACCCGCGTCTGGCCATCGCCAACTACCAGCTGAGCTCGCTGGCTGAACTCAATCACGAGATGCTGGCCAGCTGGGCCAACTAAGCGGTCAGCATCACGCTGCGGGGCAATCGGATATCACCCATCCGGCTGCCCCGTTTTGACTAGCGCCTGCCACTTTACCTGCAAAAAGCGATCGACAAACGACCCTCATGATACCGGCTGGATGGCCAGCCCCCCCCCCTGCTGAGCCATTAAATCGCCTCCTGAGCCAGATTATTGCCCTCTTTTCCCTCATTTATTACCAACCATAAGTTGGCAATAGCGAGTGTTTATAGCCAATTAAAAACCGTAATGTTGGCCATTTTACCCGCTCCGGCATCCGTTATGTCCCTTCTCCGATCCGGGTTTGATCCCTGTCATAGCGCACGCATAAACGTGCGCTCGCTCGCGGTTAGCTGGCCCCACAGCGGCTAGAATCAAGGGAGATAAGCGGCCCCAGGGCCCGAGGAGGTTATCATGATCGAGTACACCAGCAAGCGCATCGTCTGCCCCCACTGCGGCCACCATACCCGGGTCGAGCTGGATGCCAGCCAGGGTGATCAGGAGTTTTACGAAGATTGCATGGCCTGTTGCAATCCGATCCATCTGCGGCTCCATCGCGACGAAGCCCGCGACCGCCTCCAGCTCTTTGTGGATGCCGATGACGAGCAGATGTTTTGACCGCGAGTCACAAAAAAGCCGAGCTGATGTTTTGACTGCGAGTCACAAAAAAGCCGAGCAGATGTTTTGACCGCGAGTCAAAAAAAGCCGAGCTGATGTTTTGACTGCGAGTCACAAAAAGCCGAGCAGATGTTTTGATTGCGAGTCACAAAAAGCCGAGCCGATGTTTTGGCTGTGGCCAAGCTGTGGCCAAACAGATGTGTTAACCGCGAAATGACAAGGGCCTGCATCATGCAGGCCCTTTCTCTGGTGCGCATGAAACGCTGTTATTGCGCCTTCACTTCTCCCCGCGCGCCGCCAGCACTCGCTCCACCGTGTCAACAATCGCCTGAGTCTGCGGATCGAGCTCGATGTTGGTCTGCCAGCCCGCCTTGACCCAACCCAGGTTGGTGCGAGCCATGGTCTCGGGGATAAGGTGGACGCAGAACGCCTGCTCACCCACCTCGCCGATAGTCAGACTGGCACCGTCAATACCGATGTAGCCCTTGGTCAGCACATATTTCATCAGATCGGGGGCGAGGCGATACCACACCTGACGGTTGTTGGGGGTGTCGATCACCGAGGTGACTTCCGCCATCCCGATGATATGACCGGACATGGCATGACCGCCGATCTCGTCGCCAAAGCGGGCGGCCCGCTCCACATTGACCTTGTCCCCCACCTGCAGCAGGCCAAGGTTGGTCAGACGCAGGGTCTCCTGCATCAGATCGAAACTGACCAGATCGCCCTCAACCCGGGTCACGGTGAGGCAACAGCCGTTGTGGGCGACCGAGGCGCCAAGGGTCAGCCCTTCCCCCCACGCCAGACTCGGCATGCGGATCACATGGGTTCGCAAATTGGGCTGCTCCTCGATGGCCACCAGTTCGGCGGTCCCCTGCACTATGCCAGTGAACATCTCTCGTCTCCTGCTACGACAAAAAGGGCAGGTTAACCCCGGGCAGCAGGTGAGACAAGGGCACAAGCTGACAAGCTTGCGCGCGATCGCTATAGTGACGGCGTTCAAATCAGGGTTAACAAGGAAAAGAAGAAATGCAGGTATATCAATGTTGTGAAGCCATTCGTATCGCCTATAACCAGATTGGCTCCGGCGAACAGGGCTATGTGCCAAACGCCATCGCAGCCACCATCCGCGCCCTCAACGCCGTCGCCGCCGATGAGCGGGTGCCCGCCGAACTGCGCGAACAGGCCGCCTATGCCGCCGCCAACCTGCTGATCAGCGATCACGAAGACGCCTGATCCTGCCCCCGGGTCGGCAACTATTTCGTCCTGGATGAATTTCAGGCTAGAATGCTTCCCCCACCCTTTGCACTTTCGCCCGAAAGTGCAAAGGCTCTTCCCGATTTCCGCTCTTTCTCTATCTATCTGATCCACTCGGAGGTGTCAGTGCAACGTTATTGGTCCGAGGCGAGGCAGCTCGTTCGTCTAGCCAGCCCCATTCTGGTCGCTCAGGTGGCTCAGGTCGCCATGAACTTCGTCGATACCGTAATGGCGGGTCAGGTAAGTGCGGTCGATCTGGCCGCCGTTTCGGTGGCCACCAGCTTCTGGCTACCGGTGATCCTGCTGGTGCAGGGCATCTGCATGGCACTGACCCCCATCGTCTCCCAGCTCAACGGCGCCCGCAAACGGGATGAGATCCGCCCGGCGGTCCATCAAGGATTCTGGCTGGCATTGATCGTCACCCCTATCGCAATGGTGGCACTCTATTTCAGTCCACTCGCGCTGCAGTACATGGATGTAGAGCCGGTGATGGCAGCCAAAACCACCGGCTACCTGCACGCCATTCTCTGGGGTCTGCCTGCCTTTGTGATGTTCCAGGTGCTGCGCAACTTCAGTGAGGGGCTCTCCCACACCATGCCCACCATGGTGATCGGCTTCGTCGGACTAGCGGTCAATATTCCTGCCAACTACATCTTCATTCACGGCCACTTCGGCATGCCCAAGCTGGGCGGTGTGGGTTGTGGCGTGGCCACCGCCATCGTGCTGTGGGCCATGCTGCTGGCGATGATCCTCTATGTGAAGATCTCCCGTCACTTCACCGAGATCCGCCTCTTCTCCCAACTGGCGAGCCCCAACGGCAGCCGGATCTGGCGCCTGTTTCGCTTAGGCTTCCCCATCGCCATGGCCATCTTCTGCGAGGTGACCCTGTTCACTGTGGTGGCCCTGATGCTGGCGCCCTTCGGGGCCGAGACGGTAGCCAGCCACCAGATTGCGCTGAACTTCTCCAGTCTGGTGTTTATGCTACCGCTCTCCATCGGGGTAGGTGTCACCATCCGGGTCGGTCACAGTATTGGCGAAGGCCAACCCCATCACGCCCGGGTCGCAGCCCGCACCGGTCTGCTGCTGGGTATGAGCGTCGCAGCACTCACCGCCACGGTGACCGTGCTGCTGCGGGAGCATATCGCCAACATCTATACCGATGACCTGCAAGTGATCGGCCTGGCCGCAACCTTGCTGTTCTTCGCCGCCGTGTACCAAATCTCCGATTCGGTGCAGGTGGTTGCGGCCGCCGCGCTGCGGGGCTACAAGGATACCCAGGCAATTTTTTACGTCACTATCGTCGCCTACTGGGGACTCGGACTGCCGACCGGCATGATCCTGGGTCTTACCGACTGGCTGGTGCCGCGGATGGGCCCACAGGGCTTCTGGATTGGCTTTATCGTTGGCCTGACCAGTGCCGCCCTGATGCTGGGGGCAAGATTGCGCTACATCTATGGCCGCTTTGCAACACCACAGGCATGTACCACATTGTCACGGGCACAATAAACGCCGCAAACAGGGGCTCGGGAAGGGACAACTCGCCTGCAAAATCAACAGGCTGCGCAAGAACTGGGCAAACAGTCTCCTTTGTGCATATGGCCTGTTGACAGCTTTGGGGGGCATGGGTAGTATGCCGACCACGCCAGCAATGCTGGCGTAGTGAAGTAAGAGAAAGTGGGTTTATAGCTCAGTTGGTTAGAGCACTACCTTGACATGGTAGGGGTCGTTGGTTCGAATCCAATTAAACCCACCACTTTTTCTGTGATGCGTCCTTAGCTCAGCTGGTTAGAGCACCACCTTGACATGGTGGGGGTCGGTGGTTCGAATCCACTAGGACGCACCATTACAGAACACTGATTATGCGTCCTTAGCTCAGCTGGTTAGAGCATCACCTTGACATGGTGGGGGTCGGTGGTTCGAATCCACTAGGACGCACCATTCAGTTTGAAAGAAATGCAGATGTGGGTTTATAGCACAGCTGGTTAGAACAGTACTTTGACATGGCGTAGGCGATGTCGTTGGTTCGAATCCGGTTGAATACAGATGTGGGTTTATAGCTCAGTTGGTTAGAGCACTACCTTGACATGGTAGGGGTCGTTGGTTCGAATCCAATTAAACCCACCACTTTCCTGCAAAAGAAGTAAAAGTCGCACTGCGCACCTTGCGTCCTTAGCTCAGCTGGTTAGAGCATCACCTTGACATGGTGGGGGTCGGTGGTTCGAATCCACTAGGACGCACCAAATTTGAAAAGCCCGCTCATCGAGCGGGCTTTTTGCATTTCAGGTTGCCAGTTACATGGCGAGCGACCCTCTCGAGCACTTCCCTTCACTGCACAAGCACATTGCCAGCAAAAAGCCCGTGTCATTATCTGAACGACACGGGCCAGATACACACACCGCCACACCATCAAGCATGCACGGCGATATCGTACTTCTTTATCTTGCGATAGAGGGTGGCAATGCCAATTCCCAGTGCCTGCGCGGCCAGTTTCTTGTTGCCAAGCCGCTGCAGCGTCTCTTCGATCATCTGCTTCTCCATGCTTTCAAGGCCGCTCTCGCCCGGCGCATGCTCCAGCAGCTTGTCAGGCATCACTGCCGCCGGTCCAGCCACAGGTACATTGAACGCCGCATCCAGATTGGTCACCGGGATAGCGTGGGCAGCCGCCGGATAGGACTCCTGATTGCGGATAATATTGGGGGGCAGCAGACTGGCGTCGATCACCTCACCCGCCTGGCTGACGTTGACCAGATACTCGATGAGATTGCTCAGTTCACGCACGTTGCCCGGCCAGCGATACCCTTTGAGCAACGCCATCACCTCGGGAGCCAACCCGGGATAGACGATGCCAATCCGGCTGGTGTGGAGGTTAAGGAAGTAGTGAGTGAGCAGCTCCACGTCCCCTTCCCGCTCGCGCAGCGGCGGCAGGTTGAGCGGGATGACGTTGATACGATAGAAGAGATCTTCGCGAAACTTCCCTTCGGCGATGTATTTATCAAGATGCTGATGGGTTGCTGCGATGATGCGGATATCCACCGGCACCGGCCGACTGGCACCGATGGGAGTCACTTCCCGCAGTTCCAGCACTCGCAGCAGTTTGGCCTGCATGGTGAGCGGCATATCGCCGATCTCGTCGAGAAACAGGGTGCCCTGATGCGCCGCCTGAATAAGACCCTGCTTGCCGCCACTGGAAGCGCCGGTGAATGATCCTTTCACATAACCAAACAACTCGCTCTCAAGCAGCTGTTCAGGGATGGCGGCACAGTTGATGGCGATAAAGGGCTTGTCATTGCGAGGGCTGAGCCGGTGAACGGCGCGGGCTACCACCTCTTTACCGGTACCGCTCTCGCCACAGATCAGGACACTGGAAGGACTCTGCGCAATCCGGTGCAACAGCCGTTTGAGAGTACGCATCGGTTTACTATCGCCGATCAGCAGTTCAATCCGGTCATCCGGATCCGGCTCCTGAACCAGCCCGGAGTGGGATTGATGAAACGCCATCAGGAACAGCTGCTGCCCTTGCACATGGTGGAGCTGGCCGATGATCAGCTCCTGACGATCCTCCAGCGTAATGATGTGCTGCAGATGGCCACTCAGCCCATGCTGGGAGAACGTGAGCGGGCGGATCCCCACCTCGCGACCCTGCAGTTGTTCCTGCTGGCAGCCCAGATGATTGAGCGCCGCCTCATTGGCATAAAGCACCTGACTCTTGTCATCGAGCAGCAGACAGCCCTGATCCATGTGAGTCATCAGGTTGAGGAACACCTTGTTCACGCCATCTGACAACCCGCGTGAGTCGAGCAGCTTGGCCACGAAGATGGTCGAGATGTGGCGCACATAGTCGCACACATCCTGCAAATTGTTGTTAAGGCGGGCCTGCTGCTCGGTATTGAACGCCACCAGACTGATCACCCCGATACAGCGCTCATCCACCATGATGGGCACCCCGAGGAAAGCCCGTTCCCGACAGCTATCCTTGCAGGTACACCCATCACAGACAGGATCATCGCTGGTGTGGGTAACGATCTTCTCCCGCTGATTATCAATCACATAGCGCAGCAGGCGGGAATCCCCCTCCAGCTGTCGTCCGAAGAACTTGCCGTAAGGCCCGGTGCCTGCCACCCGTACCATATCGGCATCTACAATCTCGACTTCAAGTTGCAGCACACTCGCCAGCATCTTGGCAAAACGCAAGATGGTTGGCTGGATCTGCATCAACAGACATTGGTTACTCACGGATCTCATCCATCATTTCCTTTATTATTGTGCTCCCCCTAAAGGGATTCATGCTGGCCAGATACTAAGGGATATCAGGCCGCACTACTTCGGGGGGGATCACGAAAAGAGAAAATGAGCAGCATCATCTGCTGATTAACAAAGCAGTTGAAAATTCGAGAGATTTTACAATATACAGAGCAGGATTTTGTTTAACCGGGTAGATGGAGCGCCAACCAGACCGCCAGCGGGATCACCAGCACCGACAGGGCATTGCCGCCGAGCACGATACTGGCCACCTTGTCCGGCTGACAGTGGTACTGCTCGCAGAGCATGTAATTCAACACCGCTGGCGGCAGAGAGACCGACAACATCAGCAGCGGGATCCACTCTGCCTTGAGCGGTAGCAGCCAGATCGCCAGCAACAGCGACAACCCACCCGCCAGCAGATAAAGCAGATTGCACTTAAGCGCGAGGCCAAGGTGATCGAGTTCCCCTTCCATCAAGCGAATCCCCAGCGCAAACAGCATTAGCGGCACCGAGATCTGGCCCAGCAATGAAGCCGTGGTGACCAGATACTCCGGCAACACGATCTGCAGGTTGGCCACCAGCAAACCAGCCAGCGCGGCCCAAAGCACCGGGCTGCGTAGCCAGAGCCAGCGGGAAGTGTTGGCCGAGAGGATAAACATGCCGACCGAGAAGTGCAGCAGATTGGAGAGCACAAAAAGGATCACGATGGCCCCCAGTTGCTGCTCGCCAAAGGCCAGCACCATCAAGGGGATACCGAGGTTACCGGTATTTCTGAACATGGCGGGCAGGATCAGCGCCGCCCGCTCAATGTCCCTGAGCCTGAGCATGGCAAGCAGCAGACCGGGTAGCAGGATAACCAGCGCCCCTGCCGCAATCAGCGGCAGATGCTCCCCCAGTGCCAGCGGATACTTGACCAGTGCGGAGAAAACCAGCGCCGGAGTAAACAGCTCGATATTGGCCAGATTGACGTAACCAAGGGCAGCGCCGGGTCGCAGGCTCCCATATAGAGCGCCGAGCCCCACCACCCCGAACACCGGAATGACAATATTGAGCAGTGCACTGAGCATGGGCGAAATCCGTTACAGTTCGCGGGCCGGTTTGCCCATCAGCACGACCGGATCCAGCGTCACCTCCTGTGTGCCGTTGCTGACCCACAACTGACCATCGGAGACGGTGCAGGTGAGATGCATGGTCCGCTCGACCATTGCGGTGAGTGGCAGAGTCTGGCTATCTGAGAGCTCGATGATACTGAGGTTGTCATGCTGACTCAGCTTGCCCTGGTTCTGCTTCCACCAGACGCTGGTGCCACGACCACCGTAGAGATAAAGCACCACCTTGCGGGCACGGTTGCAGGCCTTTTTCAGCCGCTTCTCGTCAGGCTGGCCCAGCTCGATCCAGAGTTCGATCTCGTCCGAATAGTTCTTGCACCAGAGTTCAGGCTCATCATCTGCGCTGAGCCCCTTGGTAAACTCCAGCCGCTCGGCAGCATGCCAGGCAAAAGCCGCCAGCCGGATCATCATCCGTTCATCGGTTTCAGAAGGATGACGGGCCAAGGTGAGGGAAAAATCCTGATACAGATTGCGATCCATATCGGACAAACTGATCTGGGCCTTGAATACGGTTGCCTTGAGAGCCATAGAGAACCTTGAACACCGAACAAAAGAAGGGTGAGTTGAAAAATAAGGGCGCCAGTGTAATCAAAATCGGCGACCGGTTCGACCACTCTGACCAAAGTTTTCCCCTTCCCTGCCGGGATAAGTGCTTTAAAAGACACAAAAAACAAATGCCAGTCCGAAGACTGGCATTTGACGGCATGGAGAAGCGACTCACTTCTCGGCGGATTGTACTCCGAACGCGTTGAGCAACAGGCAGCAGGTCACTGCCACGGCGACAAACCCGCTCAGAAAGATAAAGGGCATGGCCCCGTATCCCAGTACTGTCCAGATGGTGTGTTCAAGAAGACTCATTGTTATGTCCTTCATCCGGTGAAAGAGGTGTTCCTTCTGGCGGATGTAGGCTCCGCTCTTGATGTCACCATTTGACCTTAATCAGGAGTTGGGTCCTATGCCACCAAAGTGATAAATGCAGGGTTCATTTGCGCTGGATCAAGCTTTTTGGCCAAATATCCATGCAGTTCAAACAATTACCCATAACTACGCCCGCATGGCTTGCAACATGTGCATATAAAAAACGCGCCGGGTGGCGCGTTTTTGTCCTGAGATGATCAGAGATCAATTGTCACACAGATCGCTTGGCATATCCTGGCGCAGGCGGGTCCACAGCTTGCCGGACTCGATACCGTACTGGCGAACCGTCATAAACACGGCTTCGTGATCCTTGCGCTCGGCCAGATTGAGCAAAGTCTTGTAATAGGCATCCGCCGTCTCGCGCGCCTGCTTGTCGGAGAAGTAATAGCTCCCGACCCGGCTGTACAACCCTTTGAACCCATTGAGGATCAAGGCATAGATCGGGTTGCCAGAAGCAAATGCCAGCTGGTGGTGCAGCCGATAATCGAACTCGGCATAGGCTTGTGCGTTATTCTCAACCGCATCGGCGCCACGCAGGATCTCGGCGGCCTGCTCCGGATTATGGCGGATCGCCCCGCGAATAAAGATGGTGCAGATGTGAGTACGGGCGGAGAGCAGCTGGGCTACCAGATCCGGCACCTTGTCCTGATCCAGACGCGCCAGGGTTTCAAGAATGTTGAGGCCGGAGGTTTCCCAAAAATTGTTCACCTTGGTTGGCTTGCCATGCTGTATGGTCAACCAACCGTCACGAGCCAGTCGCTGCAATACTTCGCGCAACGTGGTCCGAGTCACCCCGATCAACTCGGACAATTCACGCTCGGCGGGCAGAATAGATCCGGGAGGAAAGCGATTGTTCCAGATGGACTCGATAATGTATTCCTCGGCAAACCCTGCTGGGCTCTGCGCTTTTATAACCATGAATTGACTCTGTTGTAATGCGTAAAAAGGCTGACGAATGATATCAAAGCGATGATGGCTGGCAAGCATAAGGTCAGTCCTCTGCTCACATCCAGCAAATATAGTGTTATTAAATTGTATTTAATCACCACAGGGGAGCCAGCTAGCCCCGACAAGGCGGTTATAAAACAGACACATAGACAGAGATTCATCGGCTATTATTTATAATCATTGCGCTTTTTGATTAAAATCACGAGTGATCAGACAGATAATCCGAAGATACAGGTCGAGTCATCCTTAACTGCAGAGAAGCAGATCCTAACAACAAAGTTGAGACCCATCATCATGCCAATAAGCCTAGGGCAGGCATTTGCCAAGAACTTCTTGGGCAATGCGCCACAGTGGTATAAAAGCGCCATTTTACTGTTTCTGGTGATCAATCCGATCGCTTTCCACCTTGATCCCTTCATTGCGGGCTGGTTACTGGTCGTGGAATTTATCTTCACCCTGGCCATGGCACTCAAGTGCTACCCCCTGCAACCCGGCGGTCTGCTGGCCATCGAAGCCGTGCTGATCGGCATGACCTCCACCGATCAGGTCAAACATGAACTGGTTGCCAATATCGAAGTACTGCTGTTGCTGGTGTTCATGGTGGCAGGCATCTATTTCATGAAGCAGTTGCTGCTGTTTGTCTTTACCAAACTGCTGATCGGGGTGCGATCCAAGATCCTGCTCTCGCTCTCCTTCTGTCTGGTCTCTGCCTTTCTATCCGCGTTTCTCGATGCCTTGACGGTCATTGCCGTGGTGATCAGCGTCGCCACCGGCTTCTATGCCATCTATCACAAGGTCTCTTCCGGCAAGGAGTTTGGCAATCCCCATGACCACAGTCATGATCAGGAGGTCGCGGAACTCAATCGCCAGGATCTCGACGATTTTCGCGCCTTCCTGCGCAGCCTGATGATGCATGCAGCCATCGGCACGGCGCTGGGCGGCGTCTGCACCCTGGTCGGCGAGCCACAGAACCTCATTATCGGCGAGCAGGCTGGCTGGCACTTTGCCGAGTTTGCCGTGCGCATGGCACCGGTGACCCTCCCCGTCTTTATCTGCGGTCTGCTCACCTGTGTAGTGGTCGAGCGTTTCGGCTGGTTTGGCTACGGCGCCCTGCTCCCCGATAACGTGCGAGCCATCATGGAGGAGTACAACCGCTATGAAGAGGCCAAACGCACACCTCAAGACAAAGCCAAGCTGATTGTGCAGACGCTGATCGCCATCTGGCTGATCATCGGTCTCGCACTACACCTGGCCGCCGTCGGTCTGATCGGGCTCTCGGTCATTGTACTGGCCACCTCGCTGACCGGCATTACCGAGGAACATGCGCTGGGCAAAGCGTTTGAAGAGGCACTGCCCTTCACCGCGCTGCTGGCGGTCTTCTTCAGTGTGGTCGCCGTCATCATCGATCAGGAGTTGTTCAAGCCGGTGATCCAGTGGGTACTCTCTGCCGAACCGGAACAACAGTTGGCCCTTTTCTACATGGCCAACGGTCTGCTCTCCATGGTCAGTGACAACGTCTTCGTCGGCACCGTCTACATCAACGAGGTGAAGACCGCCCTGCTCAACGGCGCCATCAGCCGCGAACAGTTCGATCTGCTGGCCGTCGCCATCAACACCGGCACCAACCTGCCGTCAGTCGCCACCCCCAACGGTCAGGCCGCGTTCCTGTTCATGCTCACCTCGGCGCTGGCACCGCTGCTGCGCCTCTCTTATGGTCGCATGGTCTGGATGGCGCTGCCCTACACCCTGGTATTGGGGCTGGTCGGCTTCTTCGCCGTAGAAATGCTGCTTGGCCCTACCACCCAGTGGTTCTATCAACAAGGGTGGCTGGTGCTCTCGCAGGGGGCGGCTAGCGTCGCACCGGCTCTGCACTGATCCCGACAAACCGTCACAAGGGCCCGCTTGGGCCCTTTTCTTTTCCGCCCTGCTCTGCTCTAATTCAGCCACTGTTTTTACTGTGAGATCAATGAGATGATCGCGTTTCTCCGCCGTTTGGCAGCCAATCGACTGGCTTGGGGGTTGCTCGCCAGCTCCGCGCTATTCCTTGAGCTGTGTGCCCTCTTCTTCCAGCATGTGCTGGGCTTGCACCCTTGCGTGATGTGCGTTTACGAACGGCTGGCAACTCTGGGGGTACTCAGTGCCGGTCTGCTCGGCATGGTGGCTCCCGAGAAGTGGTATGTCCGCTGGAGCGCCATGTTGCTGTGGGGCTACAGTGCCTTCCGCGGCTTCCAGCTGGCGCTCAAGCATGTGGACTATCAGGTCAATCCTTCCCCGTTCAACGTCTGCAGTCCGTTCGCCGACTTCCCGAGCTGGGCCCCGCTCGATCAGTGGCTTCCCTGGCTCTTTATGCCGGAAGGTGATTGTGCCGAGATAACCTGGCAGTTCTTCGGTTACTCCATGCCCCAATGGCTGGTCGTCATCTTCGCCGCCTATCTGCTGGTCTTTACCATCGTGGCCATCGGCAATCTGGTGAAAGGGCGCTGCTGCAACTGAGTCACTCAGCTCATCACCATATAAAAAAACAAGGGGAGCCAATATGGCTCCCCTTGTTATTTCATGTGTCTGCTCTCTTTGCCTGATAAGTTGGCTCGTAGCCATGCCGTCACTTAAGCAGGATACGCTGACAACCGCTGTAGATCTCGGCCCGCCCGGGGCGGCAAAAACCCACCAGCGTCAGCCCGGTCTGCTCGGCCCGCTCGACCGCGAGCTCGGTAGCGGCGGAGATGGCGAGCAAGATCTCGACCCCGGCGCTGGCGCACTTTTGCACCATCTCGAAGCTGGCGCGACTGGTCACCAGAATGGCACCGTCACGGCGACCCGTGCGGCACAGATGGCCCACCAGCTTGTCCAGCGCAATATGGCGCCCCACATCTTCGCGAATGGCGAGAATGTTGCCCGCACCATCCAGATGCACGGCGGCATGGGTAGCTCCGGTGCGCTGGCCCAGTTGCTGGAGCGGGCGCAGTGCGGTCAGCACCTTGTCGATATGGCCCACCGCCAGACGCTGGCTGTCGGGCAGCACTGGCTGGGTGCGGATCACCTGCTCCAGACTCTCGCTGCCACAGATGCCGCAACCGGTGCGGCCCGCCATCGTGCGCCGCTTCTCTTTGAGGCGATGGACGCAGCGATTGGCGAGGGTGATGTGCAGCTCAATCCCCTGACAGCCGTCAACCTGCTCGATGTCGTGGATATCGAGCAGGCTGTCGATGATCCCTTCCGAGAGCGAGAAGCCGATGGCGAAATCCTCGAGATCGGAGGCCGAGCACATCATCACACTGTGGGCGATGCCGTTGTAGACCAGCGCCACCGGCGTCTCGGAGGGCAACTCCATCTCGCAGTCGCTGGTTACCGTATCGGCACGGTAGTGCACCACCTCGCGATGGGCGGCGCAGCGAGCCAGTTCACTCTGCTCGCCACGCTCCTCCAGCAGAATGGTGTCGCCCCTCATGGTGCGACCCCGTCGATGATCTCGGGATCCCGGGCCGAGATGCCGAGCCGCTTCATCTTGGAGAGCAGCGTGGTGCGCTTCATGCCAAGGCGTGCCGCGGCCCCCCTGTCACCGGCGACGATGCCATTGCAGTCGCGCAGGGCGGCGATGATCGCCTCGCGCTCATCCTGCTGCCCCTCCTCGACAAACAGCGGCGAGGCTGGCTCGTCATAGACCAGGGTCTCAATCTTGTGGTAGCCCTTGAGCGGCATCAGTTCGTCCGGCGAGAGGTTGAGCACGTGGCCGCGGGTCATCACCACGGCCCGCTCGATGACATTCTCCAGCTCGCGAATATTGCCGTACCACGGCAGCGACACCAGCATCTTCATGGCATCGGCGGGGATCGAGGTGATAGTGCGGCGCATCCGCTTGGCGATCTTCTTGATGAAGAAGTTGACCAGCAGCGGAATATCTTCGCGCCGCTCGCGCAGAGGCGGCAGCTCGATGGGAAAGACGTTGAGGCGATAGTAAAGGTCGCTTCTAAAGCGCTTGTTCTTGACCATGGAGAGCAGATCGCAGTTGGTGGCCGCCACCAGTCGTACATCCACCGCGATGGGGTTGCTGTTGCCCA
Source organism: Aeromonas sp. MdU4 (assembly GCF_041929505.1). NCBI lineage: Bacteria > Pseudomonadati > Pseudomonadota > Gammaproteobacteria > Aeromonadales > Aeromonadaceae > Aeromonas > Aeromonas sp. MdU4. The sequence continues at coordinate 324,182 of NZ_JBHFMW010000024.1, forward strand.
CCCGCTCCAGCTCATGCTCCTGCAATACACGCAGCAGTTTGGGCTGCAAATCGAGCGGCATGTCCCCCACCTCATCGAGGAACAGGGTGCCCTTGTGGGCCCGCTCGAAACGGCCGATGCGCTGGGTCAGGGCGCCGGTAAAGGCCCCCTTCTCGTGGCCGAACAGATCGCTCTCGATAAGACCGGTCGGAATGGCAGCGCAGTTCACCTTCACCATCTCGTGGTCGCTACGCATGCTGAATTGATGAATGGCCTGGGCAATCAGCTCCTTGCCGGTGCCGGTCTCGCCGAGGATCAGCACGGTACTGTCGCTCTCGGCCACCAGCCGCACCTTCTCCAGCACGTTCGCCATCACCGCGCTCTGGTAGATGATGTGGGGGAACTCCCCCTGCGGGTGCGGATCGCTGATGCGGATGGTCTTCTCTTTGGCCCCGTTGGTGTTGGAGATCTCCTGCTGTGCCTGCACGTTGTTCATGGCAATCGCCGTGCGCGCCGCCACCTGCTCCAGCAGCGAGATGTCGATATCGGCAAAGAAGTCGGCATTGGGATGGGAGAGGATCAACACCCCCAGTAAATTGCCGCGATAACGCAGCGGCAAAACGCAGGAGCTCTCGGCATCGGGCGGCAAGATCTGGGAGGTAAAACGGCAGCGATTGCCGCAGCCGTTACCGTGCTCGCGATAGACGAAAAACGGCTCGCTGTGGCCAAGGGCCCCTTGCAGGCACTTCTTCTCGAAACAGGAGTGATCGATGATGCCCGGCTCGTCGCTCTGGTGCTGATTGACCAGATAGCTCTTGAAGCTGTCGGAGGTGGCGTTGTACTCGGCCAGACACAAGCTGCTGATGGCGAAGTGGTGCTGCAGGATGGTAAACAGGCTCTTGGGCAGTTCGGCGATGCGCACCAGTTTGATCACCGCATTGGTCACATCCACCAGAATTTTGCAGCTGTCGCGTTCAAGGCGCAGGGAGTTGGCCTGCTCCAGGGTGCGCTCCTTGTCGAGCACGTTTTCCAGCGCAATGGCGATGATGGCCGCCAGCTGGGTCAGCTTGGCCAGGGTCTCCATGGTGAAATCGTCGAGCTGGGTGTTGATAAACTCAACGCTGCCAAGGTGACTGCGAGCAGTGGTAATGGGCAGCTGGCAGTATGATCGCAACCCGTCATAGACCCCTTCCGCCGCCAGCGCGGGGGCATGATTCTCAAAGCGGGCGGCAGAGAGAATGATGGCGGCGGCCTGGGTATCGACGGCGGGACGCGCCGACACATGCAGTTCAGCCTTGCGGCAGACCAGGTGCTTGGGGCCCTGCTCCCCCATAAAGTAGAAGATTGCCTCCTCGCCAGCACCCATGTTGAGGATCAGGTTGACCCGGGTCACGCCGCCGAAACAGGCATCTATCTTGTTCAGTTTTTTTATAAAGTCGTCGAGGGTGACTGCCGACAGCAGGGTTTTGGACAGGGAAAGGAAACCGTCGTCCCAAATGGGGGAGATTTCGTCCAGAGGAATGGCACTCACATTTAGCATTCTGGCCTCACGTTACGGCTATGCAGGCAAAACATCAGCAAGGACGGGAAGCTCCGTCAGATGTCACAATAAAACACGTAGTCCATTAACGTTTAATTATAAAAATCAATAGTCATTGAAGTGGCATTGCACTGAGCGTTGAATCATAAGGTAGCCCTATTTTCAATACAACCATGGGGGCAAATAAGTAGACTCATGGCTCCGGGTCAGCTTTTTACACACGTTAATCCGCCGCTCCACTCAGCGCGGAGCCATTATCGCCAGTGGGCTGTCGTTTTTCAGCAAGCTTTTGTCACGAGTTGTCACGCGTTATCGCAAGCCCGCACCAAGCCAACTCTCTGATATCCCGACATGCATGCACCATCCTTCGCCCGCGTCCGGGTCTTGAGTCTCCCGAACCCGATGCCAGCTTCTCTGGCTCACGAGATCCCGTGGCATCCCTGCAACAGGGGGCATATCGGTATCATCACGTGGATTGTGTCAGCGGCACTCAATTGGCGATGAGCTGTTGCCCTTCGGCCAGGCCGGGCTGCCAGACGGCGTCCAGCATCAATTTGAGTAGCAGCTCGGGCGGATTATCGAGAAACCGGCCCGTTTCCTGCGGCAAACGGCCATCGGCCCGATAAACCTGGCTGGCCTGAACCTGCCCGCTTGCATCGACGATCTGGATGATACCGTTGAGTTCTCCCCGCTCACCGGGCTGACAAGAGAGTCTAAGCTCGCGCGTCTCCCCCAACAGGGTGAAAGCCCGACACAGTGGCGGGGTATCCTCGTAATCGGGCCAGTTGAAGAACTTGTATTGCTTGGCGAGGGTGCCCGCCCGCTGGCAAAACTGGTCAAACAGCTGGGCGATCCCCTGATACTCCAGATCCAGCAGCTGCGCTTGCTCTTCAATACGTTTCATATATTTGACTCCTTTCTACCCATTTGTTCAAAAATTGATTTTCCAATATTGCCCGGATGGCACTTGAGCCCACCGAAAATAAAGCCAGCGGATAACAGCTGAAAAACCACCAATAACCAGCTGATATTTTGTGATATGTCTACCGACACCGCCTGATGGGTCAAATAGACCACCAAAGCGGAGAGGCCCAGCAGCAACGTATTCACCAGCGTGGTGGAGAGAAAAGCCACAAGCCAGGCCAACTGCACGCTCAGAGCCGCCAGCACGGCGCCCATGGCGATGCGCGCGGCGATAAAACAGCCGAAGAAACCAAAGCCCAGCAGAAATATCAATTCGTCGTACCAGAAGTAACACCCCATCCCCAACAACATTGCCAACAAATAGGCGGAAACATAAAAAATCCCGAATGAGATAGTTAATTCACGGCTCATGGTGGACACCTGCCAGCTGAAAAAAGGATGAGGGGATCCCGGCCCTGTAAACAGAGCCTGGATCCACTTTATTTAACGATGATTACCCTTTGGCGGCGCTGCGCAATTTTGCCTTGAGCGCGCTGTATTCAGTCTGGACGTACACTTCCGCCTCAGCCTGACCTTCAATACGCTCAATCTTCACCGCACAGTACTTGTACTCGGGGGTGTAGGAGACCGGATCGACATGCTCGATGGTGAGCTCGTTACAGGCCCCAATCCACCACTGGTAGGTCATGTAGACCACCCCGGCGTTGACCCGCTCGTTGTAGTTGGCCCGAGTGATCACCTTGCCGCGCCGCGACGAGATCCAGACCAGCGCCTGATCCTTCACCCCCAGCTTCTGCGCATCGCTCGGGTGGATCTGCACATAGCCCGGCTCGTCGGCCAGAGTCTGCAGCGCCGAGCAGTTGCCGGTCATGGAGCGGCAAGAGTAGTGCCCTACCTCGCGTACGGTGGAGAGCACCAGCGGATACTCGGCACAGGGCTGCTCCAGCGGCGGCCGCCACTCGGAGGCGATCAGCTGACCCTTGCCGCTCGGGGTGGTGAACACGTTCCCCTCGAACAAGGTGCTGGTGCCCGGGTGATCCTCGGTCGGGCAAGGCCACTGCACGCTCTTGAGATCGGCCATCTTGTCATAGCTGACCCCGGTATAGAGCGGGCAAAGGGCGCGCATCTCGTCCCAGATCTCCTGAGTATTCTGGTACTCCATGGGATAACCCATAGCGGTCGCCATCAGCGAGAAGATCGCCCAGTCCGGTTTCACGTTCTGTGGCGGCGTGACCGCCTTGTAGAAGCGCTGGAAGCCGCGATCCGCCGAGCTGTAAACCCCCTCGTGCTCGCCCCAACTGGTGGCGGGCAGAATGACGTCCGCCATCTCGGCAGTCTGGGTCATGAAGATATCCTGCACGATCACCAGATCCATCCCCGCCAGGGTACGGCGGAACTGACCCAAGTCAGCTTCGGTCTGGGCCGGATCTTCACCAAAGATGTAGAACGCCTTGCACTTGCCCTCCTCCACCTTGTGACCAAGCTCGGTCAGCCGGTAGCCCGGTTTCTGGGACAGAGACTCCACGCCCCACGCCTTGGCGAACTTGGCACTGATCTCGGGGTCGCTGACCGACTGATAACCCGGGAACTGGTGCGGCAGCATCCCCATGTCGCAGGTGCCCTGCACGTTGTTCTGCCCGCGCACCGGACCGCAGCCGGTGCCACGACGCCCGAAGTTGCCGGTCAGCAGCGCCAGACCCGCCAGCCCCTTGACCACATCCACCGCCTGACCGTACTGAGTCACTCCCATACCCCAAAGGATCATGGAAGCCGGCGACTCGGCATAAGTGCGAATGGCGGCGCGGATATCCGCAGCCTTGAGGCCAGTGATCCCCTCGACATATTCCGGGGTGTACTTGGCCACTGTCGCCTTGAAGGTCTCGAACCCTTCGGTGTAGTTGGCGACGAACGCCTTGTTGTAGAGCCCTTCGTTGATCAACACGTTGGCGAAAGCGTTAACCAGCGCCATGTTGGAACCGTTTTTGAGCGGCAGCCACTGATCGGCGATACGGGCGGTCTCCACCATACGGGGATCACACACAATCACCTTGGCCCCGTTTGCCTTCGCCTTGAGGATATGGCGGGCGACGATGGGGTGAGAGTCAGCAGCATTGTAACCAAACACCAGCAGGCACTTGGTCTCTTGAATTTCGGGAATGGCGTTGCTCATGGCGCCGTTGCCTACAGTTGTCTCCAGACCGGAGACTGAGGGTGCGTGTCACACCCTCGCGCAGTGGTCGACGTTGTTCGTCCCCAGCACTGCGCGGGCAAATTTCTGCATCACATAGTTGGCTTCGTTACCCGGGCCACGGGCCGAGCCGGTGGTCATGATAGCGTCGGCACCGTATTTCGCCTTGATGGCAGCCAGACGGCTGCTGGCAAAATCGATCGCCTCATCCCAGGAGACAGACTCGAGCTTGCCACCGCGCTCGCGGCGGATCATCGGGCTCTTGAGACGGGGGGTCAGCAAGTTGGTGTCGTTGAGGAAATCCCAACCGTAATAGCCCTTGAGGCAGAGCTGCCCCTCGTTGGTCCGGCCGTTGGCGCCTTCGGCACCCACCACCTTGTCGTTTTCAACCAGCAGGTTGATTTTGCAACCGGTGCCGCAATAGGGGCAGACGGTAATGACTTTTTTCATGACTCACACTCTTGTTTGTTAACGGAAAAACGCAGTTAACGGTAAAAAATCTTGCACAAGACACCGCAGAGAGACAGCGCCCCGGGCCAACAAGGGCCGTCCGGCGCACGCCATCCCCATGGCCTTATGCAGAGACCGGCTGGCGCTGGCAGACCGCCATCGCCTCGGCACTGGCCAGCTGCTTCTGGCGATTCAGATCGCCGAGCGACTCAGGGGTCACCAAACGCAGCGCCTGGGTCGGGCAGACCTCGACACAGGCCGGGCCCGCCTCACGGTGACGGCAGAGATCGCACTTCAAGGCTTGCGCCTTGGTCTGTGGCCGCTTGAACAGCGAATCAGCCGCAGGGGCCACCTCTTTCACCACCACCGCCATGGCGCCGTAAGGACAGGCCACCACGCAGGATTTGCAGCCAATGCAGCGCTCCTGATGCACCTTGACGCAACCATCCTCACTGACGATGGCATTGTTGGGGCAGGCCATGGCGCACGGCTTGTCTTCACACTGGCGGCAGAGCACCGGCGTAGTCACCTTGCTGCCCACGATCACCTTCAGGCGCGGCTGGAAATAGCTGTCCTTGGAGACCAGATGTCCATCCTCGATGGCAAGATGCAGGCCGCCCTCCCGCTCAACGGTACCCGTGCAGGACGTTGACTGGTGTGAAACGGCGCAGGCCACCTCACAGGTACGGCACCCAATACAAAGACTGGGATCTGCAATCACGAAGCTGTTCATAGAGAGGGATCCTAAATGGTTCGTTACTGCCGCACTGGCATCGCCCGGCGTGCCCGAGTGCCATCACCCCGAGGGACCGCACCCGCACACACCGACAATGCAGCCGGCACAGCCACAAAGCATTTATCAGACCAAAAACAGAAGTGTTCGAAATAAAGTTCACAAAGCACTGAAAATAAAAGGGTAATCTGAATTTACAACTGGAGTTTTCGAGCCAGTGACGATGACGTTCGCCCCGCAGAACTGTGATCGACACGACAAAAGTGACGAGCTCGACACCGGCTGTCACGCCCCTGCCCAAGCGGATTATCGGTAGGATAAACGGCGCCAGATCGGGTGTGCTTTACCCGCGAGTAAACCCGCGTTCGGAGGGAAAAAATCTGTGCAAATGTGCCCTGCAAGGGCCAATACCGAGTGCGAACATAGCCACCGGAGGGATTCTGAGAGTGGCCTTTGTTTGGTTTTACTATCGAGTCTTCCAGACATCATTAAGGAAAACAGAACAAAAATACGCCCTATATTGACCAATTTATTGAGCCAGAGCCGGTTTTCAGCCCCTACCCCTTCTGTTTTTTATCCCTCCGGTTACTATGGCTCACTTGGCAACCAGCTCCGTTGGGATGTTTTCATAACGCATTTCGCTCAAAGAGGCAGGTGACAGGTAGCAAACTGGCATTCAGGATACGAGTGCAGGACGAAATATTGACTATAAAATGCAACGCTTAACTATGTGTATCTACCGAGGCGCGTCAATTTATAGCCGAATAATGAATTTTTCATCGCATAGGCGTATAGGATTTTTTTAGTATTCTTTGGAGAACAAATGGAATTGGTTAAAGCGTCAAAGGATCTACACTGGGAAGTAGCCTCTAGCTTACTGACTCAGACAGTAGAACGATGCCAAAAGAATGGAGTCCCATTGTGGACACATGAGCAAGTAAATATATCCTCTCTGAAAAGTTCATACTCATTCGAAAGTCTCTATCTCTTACAACATCAGAATGATTTTGTAGGCTGTGTATTTATTAGTTTCGACCACGATGTCTTTTGGCAAGAGATGTCTACTCAAGGTAGTTTATTTTTTCATAAATTAGCCATGGGTAATGACCATAACTCAAAAGGATTAGGTACATTGGCCCTAGCTAAAATATTGGCACTTGGGAAAAATCGGGGATGTACGTGGTTAAGGTGCGACTGCCATGGAGGCAGATTACGTTTAAGAAACTTCTATGAGCAGTTCGGTTTTGAGATCCTTGATAGACAAGAAATGTTTGGCTTCGATGTAGCACGCTACCAAATGCCAATAAATCATTACTCGCAACCAACTCTGAGGTGATGCATGTATAAAATTGGAATTATTCTATTTGATGATTTTACCGATGTAGACTTCTTTTTGATGTACGATCTGCTTGGTAGAACAACAGATAGCTGGACAGTAAAAATTTTAGGAACAAAACCCTTTCACCAATCTAATCTTGGCATTTCAGTAAAAACTGATGGTGATATTTCTGAGGTTAGTGAACAAGATGCCATACTTATCACCAGCGGTAAACGTGGCATTCCTGCAGCGCTCAAGAATCATGACTTTATGTCCTCGTTAATACTGGACCCCAACAAACAGCTCATAGGCTCAATATGTTCAGGCTCATTCATTCTTCATGAGTTGGGGTTACTTAAAAACAAAAAATTAACTACCCACCCTGATGCAAAAACTGCTTTACAAGCGCTCGGGGGGGATGTGCAAGATTTACCTCTAGTCGTAAATGGCAATATCGCTACTGCAGGTGGTTGCCTTTCGTTGATGTATTTAATAGGTTGGCTCGCAGAGCGACTATTCGATGTTGAAAAGCGAAAGATGATTCAAAATCCGTTAATACCAGCAGGGCAGCTAGATATTTTTGAGCAGCTGATATCATCAACCATTAAGTCTGCAGAAATTAATAATATTAATGATAATACAGCCTTGGAGAAAACATGATCTTTTACAGTGCAATACCGTAGGGTGCAATAAGCGCAGCGCATTGCACCTCTGCTCTTACGCATTAAGTTAGTGGTGCAATTCACTTCGTTCATTGCACCCTACGATGGTTGTGTTTGCTGGTTATGCGTTGCCAGCCCCTTAAGGAGAACGCTAAATTCATGGAGGATCAATGACATCTAGGGAACTACTGGAGCAAGCAGTACATAGCAGCGCGGTTATTCATCAGCCACATGCACTGAAAGCCTATTTATCAGCTCAATTTCTTGCGAAGCACCTTGGGCAACCGGAAGCCTTGTGGCAACAAACCGGTAAATTGATTGCCAAGGATGGATTGCAGGTTTCAACGGTACTCACCGATAAGGTGCAGCATGTCACTTTTTCCAATGTGCGCAGACATCGGATTCTGGCGCGCGGTATCTATCCCGCAGCCTATCAGGCGCTTTCCCAGTGGCATGCCGAGTGCGGCTTTAACGATATCTTTGCATTCTATATCGCCAAGGCGGCCAGAAAGCCTGAATATCTATCCCATAATGTCACCATCTTGCTTGCGCTTAATACACTCTACCCAACCCTTCCCCCCGAGTGGCAGCCTGCTTTTTTAAATCGGGTCACCGAGTTTGTCACCGCGACCTTCCCCAATGAAGAAGACAGAGAACGTGGCGAGGCCAGCACCACCGCACACCCGGTGATGCTGGAAGATCTATTGCACGCCTGCTTGCAGCAGCCCGGCTTTTTTGGCCATAACCTGATCACCCTGGCCTGGATAGTACGCTGCAAAACGTCATTATCTGATGCGCAATATGAAGCCATGTTGGGTAATCTCAATGTACAAGCCAACACGCCCCCTGAAGATCCCGAGGATAAACTGGATTTGCAATTGTGGGGCCTGTGCGCCACCACTCATGACCCTGATGCATTTATTGAACAAATACGATCGTTGGTTTTTGACAGCCACTTTAATCTGCACCAGATTACCTTGGCAGACGCCCTTTGTTTCTTGCAGCAGCAATACCCTGAACATACCGCTGCATTGAGCAGAGTGGCCGCGTATCAAACTTGGCAATGTGCAAAATGAAACGCCGTCATCCTTTAATTAACATGAGGTTGATACCATGATCTCACTCAGAAACGTCATGCGACGCGATCTGGATGACATCCATCACTTCGCACAAGCTATTCATAGCGAGCAATTTATGTCTCGCTATTTGCCATATGGTGACAATTATGAACAGATGGTAACCAATGCCTTGGTCTGGAAAATCATCCTGGTCGAGAACAGTGCCACAGGGGTGATCTGGCTGGACAAAACGGAAACAATTAATGAGGTTGTCTTGGGCATAATGTTATTTTCCCCGACTCAGTTCGGCAAGGGCATTGGTCAGGCTGCGATCAAACTCGTCATCGACGAGTTGCAAACCATCAAATGGGCGGGTCTCATTAAACTCAATGTGAGAATAGAGAATGAGAGAGCGATTGCATGTTATCAGCGCTTGGGTTTCGACGTGACAGGGGCAGGCTCAAAATATACTCATGGCAAGCAGATTTCGTACCTTAGCATGGTTAACCTGCTGCAATCGTAGTCCGTAGGGTGCAATAAGCACAGCGCATTGCACCTCTGCTCTTGCGCATTTAATTAGTGGTGCAATGCACATTGTTCATTACACCCTGTGTTTATATCCTCTCTTTTTTACTTGATAGTGACTGCTGTTATGACGGCCACTTTACACTCCCTTCCCTCTCACACATCAAATAAAGACTCTATCGCTCCCCTATTCATCCCTTTTTACCCACTGCGCATCCATTTATTGGTCAGCATTTTATCGTCTATTTTTCAGCCGTTTCGATAAAAAATAGTGACCAATAGAGAACCTCAGCGAAAACAGATGGTTGCCTACATCGCACCGGCTAATTTCAATCGCCGGATAATTAATAATCTTACTAAAAAGGTCCTTTTGATTATTTATACCTGAGCATGATCCCACAGAGTGTGTGTCATTATAAGCTTAATGACAGATGAACAGACTGTGTTCCATGACAAGCAGATCACTATTCGGTTAGCTCCCTTTCCCATCGCAATCCATTAATTCTCTCCCGATTAAATATCACGACTTTCCTGATAGGTCGGGCACCTGTGCGTTGGCAAACGTGTAAACATCAAACTGACAAGATGAACTCATGAACTGTGATAAACAACAAGCCATGTCCGGCGTTATGCTGGCGGCGATTGGCGTAGTCTATGGCGATATCGGCACCAGCCCGCTCTATACCTTGCGCGAGTGCCTGTCAGGTCAATTCGGGTTCGGGGTTGAACCCGCCTCCATTCTCGGTTTCCTCTCGCTGATCTTCTGGCTGCTGGTGCTGGTGGTATCGGTCAAGTACCTCTCCTTTGTGATGCGGGCCGATAACGCCGGTGAAGGGGGCATTCTCACCCTGATGTCGCTGGCGACCCGTAACGCCTCCACCCGCTGGACGCCGCTGCTGATCATCCTCGGCCTGATTGGTGGCAGCTTCTTCTATGGTGAGGTGGTGATCACCCCGGCGATGTCGGTGATGTCGGCTATCGAGGGGTTGCGCCTGGTGACCCCGACCCTGGACCCTTATATCGTGCCGCTCTCGGTGCTGGTGCTGACCCTGCTGTTTGCCATTCAGAAACATGGCACCGCCATGGTGGGCAAGCTGTTTGCCCCCATCATGCTGACCTGGTTTCTGACCTTGGCGGTGCTGGGGCTGCGCAGCATCCTCCACAATCCCGAAGTGCTGGGGGCGCTCAACCCCATCTGGGCGGTGCGTTTCTTTATGACCTACCAGAGCGCCTCCTTCTTTGCCCTCGGTGCCGTGGTGCTGGCCATCACCGGGGTGGAGGCGCTTTACGCCGATATGGGTCACTTTGGCAAAAACCCGATCCGCCTCGCCTGGTTTATCGTGGTGCTGCCCTCCCTGGTACTCAACTACTTCGGCCAGGGGGCGCTGCTGCTCGACAATCCGGCGGCCATTGCCAACCCCTTCTTCCTGCTCGCGCCGAAATGGGCGCTGCTGCCGCTGCTGTTGCTGGCAACCATGGCGACGGTGATCGCCTCGCAGGCGGTGATCTCCGGGGTCTTCTCCCTCACCCGGCAGGCGGTGCGGCTCGGTTATCTCTCACCCATTCGCATCGTCCACACCTCCGAGCAGGAGTCCGGCCAGATCTATATTCCGGTCATCAACTGGATGCTCTATCTCTCGGTGGTGATTGTGATCATGAGTTTCGAGCACTCCAGCAATCTGGCGGCGGCGTACGGTATCGCCGTCACCGGCACCATGGTGCTCACCTCGATCCTCTCCTGCTCGGTAGCCAAGAACAGCTGGCACTGGAACAAGTATCTGGTGGCCGCCCTGTTCGCCCTGCTGCTGGCGGTCGATGTGCCACTGTTTGGGGCCAACCTCGCCAAGATCTGGTCCGGCGGCTGGCTGCCGCTCACCCTGGGTGCGGTGATGTTCACCGTGATGACCAGCTGGAAGAGCGAGCGTTTTCAGCTTATTCGCCGCCTGAACGAGCACGGCAACTCGCTGGAGCCGATGATCGCGTCACTGGAAAAATCCCCGCCGACCCGGGTAGCCGGCACTGCGGTCTATATGTCGCGGGTGGTCAACGTGATCCCTCATGCGCTCCTGCACAACCTCAAGCACAACAAGGTGCTGCACGAGCGGATCATCCTGCTCACCCTGCGGGTGGAAGATGTGCCTTACGTCCACAATGTGCGCCGGGTCTGCATCGAGCAGCTCTCCCCCACCTTCTGGCGGGTAGTGGCGAGCTACGGCTGGCGCGAGACCCCCAACGTGGAGGAGATCTTCCACCGCTGCAATACCGAGGGACTGAGTTGCCGGATGATGGAGACCTCGTTCTTTATGGCCCACGAGTCGCTGATCATGAAGGAGCGCCCCTGGTACCTCTACCTGCGCGGCAAGCTCTTTATGCTGCTGCAGCGCAACGCCCTGCGCGCCCCGGATCAGTTCGAAATCCCGCCCAATCGGGTAGTCGAACTGGGCTCGCAAGTGGATATCTGATGATATAAAGCATGCCAGCAAGAGAGAGGGAGGCATTGGCCTCCCTCTCTCATTCTCTTTTAGTCCTGCAAATAACTAGCGAAACTGACAAGTACAGATAATTAATATGACTTGCAGGCTCACCAACATTAAGCATGGCAGCAGATTACGGGGTTACTATATAGATGCACCTACCACAACCAATATTTCATGCTGAGATCCCGTGCTAAAAATAAATTATTGTCGGCATGATGCGCCAATTGATTTATTCATAAAAAGCCCCGATAGCAGGCTATCAGGGCTCAATAGACAGACCTCTAGTTACAGTGTTAATGACACCACATTGGTCAGCTGATAGTTTGGCGCTTTGATTGTTCCAGCCCCACCGCCATTCGAGTTATAGAAGCTGATATTAGCTTCTACGAACTTCTGCGTCGGATCAGCAAAATGAATAACCGGATGATTTGTACTAGCTTGAGTCACAACATACATACCGGCCTTATCACTCTCCAAGGTAAAGCTCATTCCGCTCCACTGATGAGCATCACGCAGTACAAGCTGAAGCACATCATCCTTATGATCATAAACAGCTAGCACACCATCTTTATTATAAGTTTGGAAACGCTGCAGATCTATTTTCTCGATAGACTCTTTTGTTACATTAGGATAGATAGCATAAGCAAAGGTATCTTGTGCTGGATATTCACCATGCTCAATCCATGCCGTGAATATGCGACCAGAGACCTCTTTATTACTTTGAGAAACGTTCACATCAGACCATTTCCCGGTCCGCTCATCAGCACTAATGTGATACTTACTGCCATCTAACGGAATATAAGCAATACGATTATGTAGTACGTACCTCAGATCATGGCCATTGAACTGGTGGTCACCAGCATCAATTTTTAAACTTTGGCCATTTTGCAATCCAATATCGATCGCTCCCCGATACCAACTCTGATCAATCGAAGAGGTGACCTGACCTGATTTATCAGCAGTAATATTTGATGCCATTGAAATAATAGCATCGCGGAATACAAAATCAGACTTGTGTACAATCAAACCATCTTTCGACTGGCTGTGGACCAGTATCGCATTATTGTCAGCAGACATTGTCCCTGCAAAAGCATCACCCACCTTGCTACCTGGACGTAAACTTTGCCCTTCCCTACCTGTCGCGCCAGGTACTTTATACCAGTCCCAAAGCGGGAAAATATTATAATACTCATCTCCAGATAGACGGACTGACCGAGAGCCCATCGAAATTAATGCCCCTCGCAAGTTCTCTTCATTGATGACTTCAATTGGCAACGTCCGGCTGGAATGAGTCAGGGCTGAATACTGAAAATATTTTTCATTTTTCAAAAGATAGTCTGCATTCCAGTAACCTTTAACTTCCCGATATGGCATCTCCTCAGGCTTAGCCTGCCCGCTAGTCACCAGATTGACTAACTTATAATGCTCGGCCTTCTCAGGATTTAACTTTTCCAGAGTATCGGTAAAAAAGCCCCGCCCCAATTCGTTCTCTCTGGAGAGACCACCCCTTCCTGTTGTCAGATGGTCTTTATATTTTCCTCTATATGTTGGATACATTCCTTGATCCATAAAACTCTCAAGAGCCTGCTGGCTACTTGCCGACATGGGCAAATACCCACGGGTAATCTTCTCTACTTGTAGAGTTCGATTAACCAATACAGTTCCATAAGAGTTCGTATTTAGCATGTTACCATGTGCTAAAAATGATTTATCTGCACTAATGCCCACATCTTCACGGGCAATCTCGCTTTGCGCCCAATGAGTATAGTTTTTTAGACGAACGGGGTCATCACGTACAATACCACTATATAAATTCGAGAAGGAGATATCTATTGCATTGGCACCTCGTCCATACGCTAAATAGAACCGTTCATTCAAGTATGGTGCTGCGACCAACTCCTGGTATGCCTCTGGGTTAACAGGTATAGTACGGGCCTTAATATAAATTAATAACTCACCTACACTCTGCGGTAAACCGATGTAATTAAACCACCAATTTTTACTAGAATAATTAGCTGAAGCGAAATGACTCATCCCTGCAGACATAACCGCAAGCAGTGATTTATTTGAGCTTTCGCTACAACCAGTTTTTTGTTGATAGCAACGGGCCAGCATAAGTAACCGATCGATATGATCCTTGGGCGGGAATATCGCATTATTGGTTGCAATGTAACTCAAGTCCGTCCACTGCCCTTTTTCTATATCGAATGTCCCCCCATCTGATACCGATGTGACCCAAGGTTTGACATTGATAGCATCTATAAAATCTGGCTGAACTTCATCAAGCCGGTCTGCAATCTGCCTGGCAATTCCGTCAATAATTTCTCTATCACTTGGCTGAAGTGGTTCACTTTCAGTACTGGTTGCCATATCCACAGCACTTTTATTATTACCTGTTATGATGTTTTGTTCTGAATTAGTGCTGCCATCATCATTAGTACAACCGGCCAAAGAGGTAACACCTAACATCAATGCCAAAACAGAATATTTACTTAAACTGCTGGTCATCTAACAGCCATCCTTATTTTAATTAAAATAATAACTATAGAAATGGCCATCAGATGATGGCCATATAAATGAACACACATCAAACTTTATTATTGAAACTAAAACCTAACCCATCAAAAAAATACGGGTGGTATTTAACAACGAGTCGTTAGTCTCGCGTTATTTTAAGCTAGCTATATTGTGTCTATCGTTCTATTTAGATAGTTCACCATCCAACATATCTATTGCGTCACGAGTGAGTCGGCCGATCTCTTCCCACTGTTTCTCTGCGATCAGTTTCTTGTCGACCATCCAGGAGCCACCACACGCAATGACCCGCGGGATCGCCAGGTATTCAGCGATATTGTGAGTCGAGATCCCGCCGGTGGGCATCAGCGTGATCTGGGTATAAGGTGCCAGCAGCGCCTTGATCATCGCACTACCACCCGATGCTTCGGCCGGGAAGAACTTCAGGGTCGTCAGCCCCATCTCCAGCGCCGCTTCAATGGTGCTGGGGTTATTGACCCCCGGGATGATGGGGATGTCGAGCTCCTGACAGGCCTTGACCGTATTGGGGTTAAAACCGGGGGAGACGATAAAGGTGGCGCCCGCCTCTTTGGCTGCGATCACCTGCTCGCGGTTAAGCACGGTGCCCGCGCCAATCAGCATCTCTGGCTGGCTCTGGCGCAGCAGCCGGATCGCCTCGGCCGCGGCAGCGGAGCGGAAGGTGATCTCGGCAACCGGCAGGCCGTTATTGGCCAGCGCCGCCCCCAGTGGAATGATGTCTTCAGCCTGCTCGATGGCGATCACCGGGATCACTTTCAGGGCTTGCAGTTGTTCAGTAATGGATGACATTCGGTTGACCTCGTTTAGTGTGATGCCGGTTTGATGAAGCTGTCGGTGACACTGCGGGTGGCACTTTCCGGAATAATTGCCCCCTTGTGCTGAATGATGATCCCCGCCAATCGGTGGCCCATGCGGGCGCACTCGTCGATCGCCCGTCCTTGCAGGTAGCCAGCCAGAAAACCGGCATTGAAGGAGTCACCGGCCGAGGTGGTATCCACCACCTTGCTGACCGCTTGGGTAGGGATAGTGATGGCGGGTTCCCCGGTTTGCAGGGCCTGGTAACAGCAACCAGCCGCCCCCTGTTTGACCACCGCCTGCTGCACTCCGGCCGCCTTGAGGCGCTGCAGGGTCTGGGCCACATCCTCGTCCCCCCACAGAGCTTGTTCATCGTCGTCGGTGACCAGGGCCAGCGTAGTGATGGCCAGCAGTTGCTGGTAACAGGCCCGGGCGTCGGCCGGACTCTGCCACAGGGCGGGGCGATAGTTGCTGTCAAAGATGATCGCTACGCCCGCCCGGTGCAGTTCAGCCAGCCACTGCAGCAGCGCCTGCCGATCTGCGGCGGGCAGGATCGCCAGTGAAATGCCGCTGAGATAGAGCGCATCCACGTCGCTGACGGCCTGCTTGAGCTGTGACAACTGCGGGTGCTGCATCAGGTAACGGGCAGCCGAATCGTTGCGCCAGTAGAGGAAGGTGCGTTCGCCGTGTTCATCAAGCTGGATAAGATAGAGGCCTGGATGGTGCTGTTGATCGATGAGCACCGCGCTGGTGTCGATCCCGGCCTGTTGCCAGCGCGCGATGATTTGCTGGCTGAGAGGGTCTTGGCCCATGGCGGTCAGATAGCTCACCTGAATATCGGTGGATTGGGAGGCACGCGCGAGATAGATGGCGGTATTGAGGGTATCGCCCCCAAATGCCTGCTGCATGTCGCCAAAAGGCGTGCCATTGAGTTCAATCATGCACTCCCCGAGCAGGGCAATCTTACTCAACATAATCGATTTTCTCCTTGTTTATCCGGATCCCATAAACCGTTAAAATCGTGTAACTGTTGATGAGGAAAAAACCCCCTTCCAATAAAATTCCCCCCCATGATCCCGCCCAGATATTGTGGATCAACCAAACGACAGTGCTGGCCAGCATACATAACCGCAGGGGCCCACCATCCAGCCGAAACAAAGCGTAAGTGCTGAGCGTTGTTCCCAACACCGTCAGAAACTGCATGGGATGTTCCAGATATGGAATTACAAGACCACATGATGCAATCATGAATATCAACATGACTGCTTGGGTACGGTAATAACCTGACACCCACGTTCTCACCGCACATAACAGACAACTAATTGCAGCAGCTACCGCGCCCAGCATTAAAAAATGTATCGATAAAAGCGCACCATTGAGGCAAAGCAGTGATCGCAGTTTCATATCTTGCCGTTGTATAAATGCCAACGCACCAATCATACAAGCCAGCAATCCGATCAATTGCGCTAAAATCTCAACATAATTAGTCATACAGTATTCCAGAAAAACGCCTATCAGGTGGTAATGCAGCAATGCTTGATCATTAACGAGCCAGCCAGCCACCATCCACGGCCAGGGTATAGCCATTAATATAATCTGAAGCTGATGATGCTAAAAATACCACTGGCCCCATCATGTCATCCGGAATACCCCATCGACCAGCAGGAATACGCTCCAGGATGGCAGCATTACGCTCATCATCAGCACGCAGTGCAGCGGTGTTATTGGTTGCCATATAACCGGGAGCAATAGCATTCACATTAATCCCATGACTGGCCCATTCATTGGCCAGCAAACGGGTCAGTCCCATTACTCCACTTTTTGAAGCCGTATAAGAGGGAACGCGGATCCCGCCTTGATATGAAAGCATGGATGCGATATTGATGATTTTGCCACCATTTCCCTGTGCCATAAACTGCTTGGCAACCGCTTGCGACATAAAGAAGAGGCTCTTGATATTGATGTCCATCACCTCATCCCAGTCTTTTTCACTGAAATTGATCGCATCATCACGGCGAATAATACCGGCATTGTTAACCAATACATCAATGTGACCAAAATGCGATACGGCCTGCTCAATCAACAGTGGCAGCTCGCTAACTTTACTGACATCAGCCTTGAGACTCAAAAACTTTTGGCCAATCGCTTCAACTTTGATCATTGTGTCCGTTGGTTCAACAATATTGATACCAACAATATCACAACCAGCTTGTGCCAAGCCCAATGCCATTCCTTGTCCAAGGCCGGTATCACAACCGGTTACGACAGCGACTTTACCTTTCAGATCGAATGCGTTAAGAATCATGCTATTTCCTATGGCGCGAGATTACGTGCACCAGATTTAAAGTAAGATGCCGGTCGAAGCGAATCGACCGGCAATATAGATATACGATGTTTTAGCGCAGGTCCTTGATAGCAACATGATCCATGTCACCAAATACCTGGTTTTCACCGACCATACCCCAGATGAACGTATACGCCTGTGTACCCACACCAGAATGGATGGACCAACTGGGAGAAATGACTGCTTGCTCATTTTGCACAACAATATGGCGAGTTTCAGCTGGCTTACCCATCATATGGAATACGGCAGCATCGTCCTGCATATTGAAATAGAAATAGACTTCCATGCGGCGCTCATGAGTATGGCACGGCATAGTGTTCCACAAACTACCATCCTCAAGTTGGGTCATCCCCATCAGCAGCTGACAGGTTGGCAATACATCAGGAACCAGATACTTGTAAATAGTACGGCGGTTGCTGGTAGCAGCATCACCCAAGGTTGTCGGAGCAGCTTCATCCTGAGTGATCTTTCGAGTCGGGAAAGCAGTATGTGCCGGGGCGCTATTGTAATAGAATTTTGCAGGTTTATCGCTGCTAACACTGGCAAAACTCAGTTCACGGGCACCCTTGCCAACATATAATGCCTCGGCACTACCAATTTCGTAGGTAGCACCATCAACCATGACAATCCCCGGGCCACCGATATTAATAAGCCCCAGCTCACGACGCTCCAAAAAATAGGTCACACCAAATGCCTTGCCAAGATCATTGGCGAAACCCAACTCTGATGTAACAGGCATTATTCCGCCAAAAACGATGCGATCAATATGGCTATAGGTCATACTGACCCGATCGGCCGCAAAAATATCCTCAACTAAAAATTCGTTACGCAAGCCTTCGGTATCAAGTTGCTTTGCATGTTCGCTATGAATACTTTCACGAATATCCATGATTTATCTCTTGTATCAGGTAGATAGTAAAGAGTGATGATATAGCCGATGGGCTATCAGTCATGTAGGTGTACATTCATCATGTAGCGCCATCAGCTATCAACTCTCATATAGAATGCATTAGTTCAACAGACTCAAAGAGTGAGTGAAAATAACTCTGATATCATTTCTGTCTTGCTTGGCGTTGGTGTCTTTAGACCTGAACAGTGCCGGCAGTACCGTCATATTGATATCCTTCACTGCACCCGCATTAAATTTATAGGTGATCAAAAAATCCAATGACTGCATGGTGCCATCATAAGTTCTTTGCTCTTTTACTTTCGACACATCAGATACCACATGCCATGCATAGTTTGCGGACGTACCAAGTGTTAGATTCGGGAGGCCAAAATCGAGCATGTTATATTTGATGCCAACCTTAACAGCTTTCGCTCCTGCCACATTATAATCTTCTAATGAGGATAATGTTTGCTGGAAATCTCGTTTGTCAGAGTTAGCCCATGGTGTCAATCTAAAATTGTAATCCTTAGTTGATTCTGATTTATTTTGGCTATAGCCAGTAAAATATGTCACGTTATCTTTGGCAAGTGAGAAACCAGCACCGACATAGTACTCCAGTGATGGATCTTTAACGTTGGATTTTTCCTCAAGATATTTACCGCCCTGGTAATAGCCAGTGGAAGTCAGAACCGCACCATTATCAAACTTATGATTATCAGTCACCAACAGATGCCAGTTCTTCCGGTAACCTTCACCTTCACCATATGCCAGGTCATACAAGGTGTCACCAGTATTATATGAAATGCCCGCCGAGTGAATATAGTCAATAATCTTTCCTGGTTTAACACCACTCAGATTTGATGCTTCATTCTGGTGCCAGGTATTCGTCATATCATGGAAAGAATCTGTCCAATCATTTCTGAATTGATCTGCCCACGCATATGTCAACTTCCAGTTATACAATGCCAGTGAGCTATCAATACCACGATAGGCATGAGGGTTTAGGCCCCAGCTATTCTTGATAGTACCTGAGTTTATCGTTGTATATCCGCCTGAAATTTTAAACAAAACATTGTCATCACCATACTTTGCCTTTAACGCAGCAATGGGGATGGCAGCATAACTGCTCTCACAAGGATTTAATGTACCATCACCTTTGCAATCGTAATCATAAAGCAGGATTTCAGACTGACCTACCGACGATCCCAACTTGATATTGCTGGCAGCCATAAAGTCCAAACCAATAATGTCTTTATAATAGCCACCATTAAAATCAAGCGCGATATTGGCAGTCTGGTTCTTAATGCCGCCCTGAGAGCCATCAGCTGAATATGAGCCAGTATTAGCATCCTTAACATCACGATGTCTAAAATACAAAGCACTATTGAGACTTAGTCTTGAGTCATTAATAAATGCCTTTTGAAAATCATCACTGACAGCACTGGCGTTAGCATTTCCATATACGGACATCAGCCCCAACATAATCAAGGTTGGAGTAAAAACATTTCCTTTCATAGCTTGTCACCTTTAGAGGATATTTTAATTATTAGCGGTTAACTCTGGAACTTTGTCTTTATACCGCTTCAGAAGTAATTCATTATGCTCGGACGAACCTGAAATGTTGCCACTTTTAAATACTGGAGGATTTATACCAGCATCAGCCATCTCTTTTATTAATTCAGAAAACAATGACTGAATGATATATATACCATTAATCGATGATATTGGTGTGAACGATGTACAATCACCGTGATTCAAAATTGCATCACCAATAGGCACATTATTATCAATCGTGATGCTAGCAACATCTCTTAGGTTTTTCCCGGAAGAGTGTCGAGATGATTGCGTATCGCAATACTGATAGCTGGTAATTCCTATCGTCAATGCACCATACGATTTTGCCCAGCTAATCGCTTCCACTGGAGCAGGATTAATACCAGAAGTAGATATAACAATCAGCGCATCTTTATCAGTAATATTATATGCCGATAATTGCTCTGTGATATACCCTTCTTGCTTTTCCAAGTATGACGATCTTGCGGCACCTTCATGCAACATCAACGGCTCAATAAAAATTGGCCGCACACAGGCAATCCCGCCAGCCCGATAAAAAACATCCTCAGCAAAGATATGTGAATGGCCACAGCCAAAGATATAAATTATGCCATTATCACAAACTTTATCTGACAGTTTTTTAGCAATATCAGCAATAATCTGACGCTGCGATTCATGAATAGTTGACAAGCTCGTCATCACGCAATTAAAAAATGTATCTTGCATTTTCATTACCAATAAGTTCGCCATTGATTTGAATAAACTCTATACAGGGCTTCCATATAATAGTAGTCCCCCCATATGTTGCATTCATCTATGCCTTTGCCGAGCGCAAAGGCATAGACACCATGTTTCAATAACCCGTCACAATCCTCATCACCTCTCGATGTCATGTGGTCACTGAGGCTTTTTAGTAATTTTCGAGATATATGCTGGTAATCTGCATGCTCAAATATCTTGCTCGCTTCAAGTAGCCCACAGATGGCAATTGACAATGCTGAACTGTCTCTGGGTTGCTTATCTTCAGCCTTAAAATGGAGATCCCAATATGGAATGCCATCTTCAGGCAAATGTGAGAAAAAGTACTCACATACTGCCGTATATTTTTCACTATCAGCCAGTTCTGGATGATACTTATAAGTTAATGGCAACCCTAGCAGAGCCCATGCCTGACCACGGGCCCAGCATGATGAGTCACTATACCCCTGAAATGTTTCACCTTTCAGTGGCAACTTACTGACTCGGTCAAAAAAATAGGTATGATAACTTGAATTATCTTCTCTGAAGATATTTTCAGTCACTCGCTTGAAGTGATTCACTGCTACGCTAGCGTAATTATCATCACCTGATATTTCGTGAGCCCGATATAACAATGGCAAGTTAATCAATGAATCGATGATGAGTCGATATTCTTGATCATTATCCATATCTCCCCAAGCTTGAATAAATTTAGCATCAGAGTGATATCTGGCAATTAACTTGTCGGCTGCCAATACAATGGCGGAGTCGAACTCTTCAGTTTTAAAGACCTGCTTGGCTGCAAGCAATGACAGGCTGTAAAGAAAGCCGATATCATGGTGATCCAATACGACATGATTCGTCAATCTGGACACAAAGCTATCGATTATTTCTTGCAGCTTGTTTTTAAAAAACACATCACCAGTAAACTCATATGCGATGAGCAACATGCCGGTCCAAAATCCATTGGTCCAATCGTTGTTATCTTTTAGCAAATACCTGTTATTAACAGCACAAGCTGATGGAAACTTGTCACCCATCTTTATTGCAAGGGTTTTAATCTTATGACAAGCCCATCTCAACTCATCTTTGACTTCCACATCAGTAATTGGAGTCAAGGCATCAAACTGAGCACTATTTAGCTTTTTCATTTTGAAAGTCTCTAGATAGTAAACACTCGACTTCTGTATTCACTCAATAGTTCTAAATTATACTCATTGCCACCAGGTTGATTAATAGACCGTAAAATTGGAACAGAAATACCAGCTGCACAAACCAATTCTGTAGCTCGAATTGATATACAGTTTGCTATATATGCGACAGCGAGCGATGAAGTAGGCCCAATTTTTAATTCAGATTCCGGAATTTCAATTGAGCAATCACCTTTAAAACAGCAGTTGTCGATAACTACATCTGCAAGATCAGCAAGCTTCAGACCACTTGAGTGCTTTGCAATGGACTTATCAGCATCTTTCCTGTTAACAATGGCAATTATCTTGATGCCTGCGCTTTTTAGTTTTTGTGCCAATTCAACCTGCAATGCTTTATTGCCAGAGTTAGAAATTATGACAAAGGCATCGTGTTGTTGAAGATCAAGGAGAGAGGCAAAAACATCTCCCACCCCCTCAACATTTTCAAACCAGCCACTATGGCCATAAAAGTTATCCAATGCCCTGGTATTTACAAATCCCCCAGCTCGACCAGCAAACTCTATAGCACCTGCAAATGAGTGGCCGCTACCGATAGCATAAATAATACCTTTATTCTTGACCGTGTTTTTGAAAATTTCAGCAGCACATTCAATTTGCTCAGTTTGGGTCTCACTAATCTTGTCAATGATGCTAAAAATATTATTCTTAAACTCAACAAGATGGCTCATGATGCAGTCCAGAAATTACTAGTAAATGATGTAATAAGTTCTTCACCATCATCAGGAACCATTCTGGCAGTGATCTTGATGCCTCGATTAATCAACTCCAGTATGTCGAGTTTTTCAGCATGGGTGACACTAATGGAACGCTTCACTTGCGTGGTATCGGGACGGTTGGACATGTTCCCAATATTAAACTCTTTAATGTCAAGGCCAGCATCTACTAGCTTTTTTATTACGCCTGGATGCTTAACCAATACCAGCACTTGCTGACCAGCATATTTACCTGCGGAAATATTCTCTATGGCTGTCTGGGTAGAAATGATGGATGTATTAACCCCAGCAGGTGCGGCCATTCTTAATATGTTTTTTTCAACATCATTGCTTGCTACCTGATCATCGATCACCATGATTCTGTTGGCAGAATAATAGCTGACCCAGCGTGTAGCAACTTGACCATGAATCAATCTGTCATCAATGCGGATATGTGCGATGCCTTTCATATTATTACCTGTTTGAGATTAAAAAATGCCAAGATTATAAGTAACGATACCAAAGAACATCAGAATGAAAATCACTTTGGTTGAGTTCATGCCTTTCAGGCCTAATAGCCAATAGGTCAGCAGTACAACAAACAAGGGCATCAAGCCGGGCATCAGTTGATCAGCAATATTTTGCAGTTTCAGTGAAACATCGCCATAACTAAACTCAAAGCTCAACTTGGCTTTCACCACCGTCGGAATAAGAGCACCAACGACAGTTAATCCCAATATATTTGCTGATTTTGTGATTTTATTTAGTTTGGTGCTAAGTTGCCCTACCAGTTTAACCCCTTCGTTATAACCGACTTTGAGGCTATAGCGCATGAACATTAAACGAATCAAACCAAAGGCTGGCCACAGCAACAATCCCAGAGGATTACCTTGTAGTGCCAGATATGATGCAATGGAACCACAAATTGTCGTCGGGATAACAAAAAAGAGGGTATCTCCAATCCCGGCCAGCGGTCCCATCAAACCCATCTTGGTCGATGTAATTGCATCTTTTCCTTCAGTGCCAATATCATTTTCCAGCGCGATATTAACACCCAAAATTGATGCTGCCATCGTGTTATTACAATTAAAAAACTGGACATGATTATCAGCAGCAGAAACCAGTTCTTTTTCGGATTTATACTTATGTTTTAGAAATGGGATAATGCTATAGAGGTACCCCAAGCCTTGCATTGTTTTATAGTTCCAACCAGCCTGACCAAAAAAGAACCAACGCCAAAACACTTTATTTATTATTTTATTCATCACCCATAACCTCATTTTGTACATTAGTGGTTGCTTGAACAACATCATCATTGCTGTTGAAATATGCTATGGCGATAGCCACACCAACTAATGCAACCCCTAATACAGGCACAGACAAATAAGCAGACAAAAAGAAACCAATGATCAAAAAAGACATGTTCTTTTTAATTGGCAAATATCTTAACAGAATGGCAATACCTAACGCAGGCAACATTCCACCGGCTACTTTCAGGCCATTCATAATCGCCTCAGGGATGTAGGAGACGATATCATTAACAAACACCGATCCTAACGACAAAGCCAAGAAAACAGGAATCATACGGGACAGCGATGTGGGAATGATCCCTAGTAAATTCATTTTCGCCGCTTTACATGGCTCGCCATTTGCAATAAGCCGCTCGGCTTTATTCTGAATAAAGGTATTGGTAAAGCGAGCCAAGACATCTAATTGCACCATTAGCAGGCCGATCGGGATTGCAATGGTGGCACCAAACTCAGCGCCTTTACCGCTCATCACAGCAAATGCGGTGCCAAGCAGTGCGCCAGTCATATAATCAGGTATTGATGCTCCACCAAAGTTACCGACACCCAGTACCAGCAGGTTCAATGTACCACCTACCATCAAACCTGTTTGAATATCGCCCATAATGACGCCGGCAAAAAATCCAGCCATGGTCGGTTTAACAAGACCAAAGGTTGTGTTATTTCCATCATAAATAGCCAGGGCAGAATATGCAGTCAATAGCAATATTTGCCACATTTCTATATGTTCAAGCATGTTATTCATCACCTGTAGAGATTGCTGTATTATAATCGCTTGGTTGCATCATAGAAATTCCATCTATGGCCGTACCAATAACGCTATTCAGTTCAATACCAGTCACGCTATTACCATCCAGCATAATGGTTTCCAATACCATATTTAGATTCATGCCTGTGAGCAATGAGACTTTATCAGCCAGATCATTATTAATGATATATGATACAGCAGTATTGTATGGCGACCCATTTTTCAAATCTGAAATGATAATTACGTTCTGACTTTCTGTTGTTTTGCTAGAGAGGTATTGAATTAGTTCAGTAGCAAATCCACCAACACCACCAACTGCGGTTAACTCAATAACATGTAGATTTTCTTGCGGACCTAGAATGAGTTCAGCTGACTTTTTTGCTCCACTCGCGATACCATCATGAGATATCAACAGTATTTCCACTTCCTGCTCCTCTTACCGATTCAAATTTTAAATAGAATGACTCAACTCTTTTAAATGTCTCGATATACTCGATAATTTCACCAGATGTTTTATAGGTAGTTCTTAATATTTTAACTACGGCACTTCCCTCTGGAATGGACAGAGCTTTAGCTATATGAACATCAACGTTACTAACTACCGTCACCTCTTCAGTGAATGGCATCGAGTACATGTCAATTTTATTAAACTCTGCCAGATGCTCGTACAATGATAAATACCCACTTTTTTCAGCCAGTTTCTTTGGGTCTAAATAGTTTTCTGGTATGTACGATGTCTGTACTGCATAGGGAACATCATTATCTGACTTCAATCTTACAATCTTATAAAAATAAGAATCGAATACTCTATTCAATATTTTGTTAATCGACTCAGAAGCCTCTTTCGCAACATCAATCAATGTTACTTGTGATTTGTTCAACTTGACACTCAGATCACTCTCTGAAACCAACACATGCTTGTTTCTTTTAGACTTGGAAATAAAAGTACCTTTTCCTTGCTGTCTAAATAAAAAACCCTCATTGACCAGTTCATGGATGGCTTTTATCACTGTTGCTGAACTGACACCATATTTTAATTTTAATTCTGCTTCGCTATAAAATTTTTGTCCGGGAGTATATTTCCCTTCATTAATTTCTTGTATCAAGTCATTCTTGATAGTCAAATACTTTAAACTGCTAGACATTTACTGACCTCATACAAAGTGACTTCTCATATTTAATAATTTTAAACTATCTGGTTAGGCAAAGAAAAGTCTCGATACCCGACGTGCTGTGCTCAAAACATCCGCTGGATACGAAAAACACCATAAGTGCTAATGAGCTCACAATCTCAGCGTTGAACCGGGTAAAACTATCGGTGCCATATCGTCATGCTGTCAGTCTGTCTCTTCACTATGAACATAGCTTAACAGGTTAACCGGTTAAGTTAATATCTGATCGACTCAGTTTGTGATGAAGCTCTGCATTTTTCTAAAAATTCCTTATAAAACATCAAGTTAATATAAAAATCACTAATAGTCTGAGAATGCTGCCAATCCCGCCTCTCATTCCACATCACTATTCGTGGCATCAGTGTCATGGTTCGTCACAAGTGACGAACGTCACACTTCGACACCGCACAGTCTCGGCGCCACCTCGCGACAAAGAATTTAAAATCATTTAAAAACAGTAAGTTAAAATCAATTTCACACTAACGAACAATCTGGCCCGTATTTTGCCAACCAGCTCCTACTTTCTCCGTTCGCGACACGACAAGGTAGGCTATGAACCGCTTCGTTATCGCTGACCCCAAGCTTTGTATCGGCTGTGGCACCTGTATGGCTGCCTGCAGCGAGGTACACAAGGCGCAAGGTTTGCAACAAGCCCCCCGTTTAACCGTTATGCGACACGAGCAGGCGACCATGCCAGTTCAGTGCCGTCACTGTGACGATGCCCCCTGCAGCAAGGTGTGCCCGGTCGAGGCAATTCGCCAGACCGGCGATTGCGTGCAACTCAACGAGTCGCTCTGCATCGGCTGCAACCTCTGCGCCGTGGCCTGCCCGTTCGGCGCCATCCAGAGCGGCGGCAGCCGTCCGGTGGCCGTGGCCACCAGTTACGACACCTATATCCCCTGCTCCATCCGCTCCAGCAACCCCTCCACCTCTGCCGGCCTGCGCTGCTTTGGCGAGGATCTGCTGAGCTGGGAGCCGGGCGTGCGCAGCATCGCGGTCAAGTGCGACCTGTGCGAATTTCGCGCCGACGGCCCGGCCTGTGTCGATGCCTGTCCCTCCCAGGCGCTGAAGCTGGTCAATGACGGCGACACCGAACGCGCCGCCCGTATCCGTCGCCAGCAAGCGGCCGACACCAACCCGCAAGGGGCCTCCGCCTTCTCGGCGCCCGCCACGGCGATCCCTGCATCCGATTTATCTACCACAGAGGGAGCCCGCTGATGTTGTCCCCCCTTGTAATGGCTACGCTCTTGCTCTTTTTGCTGGGCGCTGCCGCCGGTCTGTTGCTGCAAAAGCAGCCGGCTCTGGCCAACCGCCTCAACAGTGGCTTTGCCCTGCTGGGCTCGCTCGCGGGTCTGGTCGCCGCCATCCAGATCTTTGCCCAAGGCGCGCCCGTCGATGGCCAGCTCTGGCTGCTCGGCTCGGTGCACCTCGATATGCTGGCCGCGCTGATGCTGCTGGTGATTAGCACGGTCGGCGTCGCCGTCGCCCTCTACTCCTTTGCCTATATCCGCGAATATCAGGGCAAGGGCGATGTGGCCATCGGCGCACTTATGAACCTCTTCCTGTTCGCCATGGTGGGCATGGTGCTGGCCGACAACGCACTCGGTTTCTTGCTCTGCTACGAGCTGGTGACCCTCACCACCTACTGGCTGGTCAAGACCAACCCGGATGCCGCCAAACAGAGCCGTCTCTACTTGGTGATGAACCATATCGGCATGGCGCTGGTATTGGTCGCCTTCTGGCTGCTCTGCCGCGAAAGCGGCTCGCTGGAGTTCGCCGCGCTGCGCGAGCACCATCTGGCGGGCGCCCTGGCCTCCCTGGTGTTCCTGCTCAGCTTCTGCGGCTTTGGCCTGCGCGCCGGTTTCGTGCCGCTGCACGGCTGGCTGCCGGTGGCCGAGCCTGTTGCTCCGTCCCATATCTCGGCGCTGATGTCCGGCGTGATGGTGAAGCTGGGTCTCTTTGGCATCTTGCGGGTCAGCATCGATTTTCTCGGCGCCAGCCAGCTCTGGTGGGGCTATGTGGTGCTGATCTTCGGTGCCTGCTCGGCAGTGCTCGGGGTGCTGTTTGCGCTGGCCGAGCACGATCTCAAGCGACTGCTCGCCTACCACACGGTGGAGAACATCGGCATCATCCTGATGGGGATGGGGATCGGCATGATCGGCATCGCCAACCAGCAACCGGCGCTGGTGGTGCTGGGGCTGCTCGGTGCCCTCTATCACCTGCTCAACCACGCCATCTTCAAGAGCCTGCTCTTTATGGGCACCGGCTCGGTGATGTTCCGCCTGCACACCCGTGACATGGACGAGATGGGTGGCCTCGCCAAGCTGATGCCCTGGACCGCGCTGGCGTTCCTCATCGGTGCCATGGCCATCTCGGCGCTGCCGCCGCTCAACGGCTTTGTCAGCGAGTGGTTTATCTATCAATCCCTGCTCTCCATGACCAAACTCGGCACCTCCGTCGTCGCGCCGCTCGCGGTGGTGATGCTGGCGGTGACCGGCGCCATGGCGGTGATGTGTTTCGTCAAGGTGTACGGCATCTGCTTCTGCGGCGCACCGCGCAGCGAGAAGGCGAGCCACGCCCGAGAAGTGCCGGGCGCCATGGTAGCAGGCACCCTGCTGCTGGCCGCCGTCTGTCTGGTGCTGGGTCTGGGCGCCCCCTGGATTGCCCCCCATATCGCCAGCTATGGCCAAGCCTTGGTAAGCGGCCAAATGAACGTGGCCACCGGCGCGACCCTGCTGCCGCTCGATAGCAGCCAGGCGATCCTCTCCCCGCCCGTTATTGCCATCACCTTGCTGGGTCTGTTCCTCATTCCGCTGCTGATCTTGGCCATCTTCAAGGGGCCCAAGCTGGGTCGTCGTCACGCTGGCACCCCGTGGGCCTGTGGTTACGCCTATGAGGAGCGCATGAGCCTCACCTCCGGTGGTGTCACCCACACCTTGCGCCAACTCTGCGCGCCGCTTTATCGCAAGCAGCCGCAGCTCGATCTGGCCACCGCCCTGCACGGGGTGAGCGATACCAGCGGGACAACCGGCTGGCTACTGCACGGCGTGGTGCTGGCGCTCTTTATCCTGATGGCTGTAGGAGTCTGATATGCCTGTTCTTGAAATGCCAAGCTGGGGCATGGTTGCCCTCGCCCTGACCCAGGCCATCGCCATGCTGGCGCTGGCGCCGCTCGCCACCGGATTCAACAGGGTGCTGCGGGCCAAGATGCACTCCCGTCAGGGGCCGGGCCTGCTGCAGGATTACCGGGATATCGCCAAGCTCCTGCGCCGTCAGGAGGTGACCCCCGAGCCTGCCGGCATCATCTTCAACCTGATGCCTGCGCTGCTGATCGCCGCCCTGCTGCTGGTAGCGATGGCGCTGCCAACCCTGACTCGGGAATCCCCCTTCCCCATCGCCGGGGATCTCATCACCGACATCTATCTGTTCGCCATCTTCCGCTTCTTCTTCTCTTTGGCGGGTCTGGATAGCGGCAGCATGTTTGCAGGGATCGGGGCCCGCCGCGAGCTGACCCTCGGCATTCTGGTGGAGCCCATTCTGGTGCTCGCCTGCTTCATCATGGCGATGATGGTGGGCAGCTCGGATCTGGGCAACATCAGCAGCTATGTCGCGACCCAGCCGCTGGCCGCGCCGGTCGCTACCCTGCTGGCTGGCGCCGCCTGTGCCTTTGCGGTGTTTGTCGAGATGGGCAAGCTGCCCTTTGACTGCGCCGAAGCCGAGCAAGAGCTGCAGGAAGGGCCGCTCACCGAGTATTCCGGTGCGGGTCTTGCCCTGCTCAAGCTATCCATCGGCCTCAAGCAACTGGTGGTGGTGCAGCTCTTTCTGGTGATTTTCCTCCCCTTCGGCAAGGCGGCCAACTGGAGTCTGCCCGCGCTGATCGGCGCGGCGCTGATCCTCGCCTGCAAGCTGCTGGTGGCCTTTTTACTGGCTGGCATCATCGAAAACGCCATGGCCCGTACCCAGTTCGTGCGCACCCACAAGCTCACTCGCTATGGCTTGGGGCTGGCCCTGCTGGCGCTGCTCGCCTATCTGGTCGGGATCTGAGCCATGCCCGCCAGCACAGCAACTTTTTCCGATTTCACCTTTTGTGAATGCTCAATCCCGAACATAAAGTGAGAACTGCATGACCATCGCCATTTCGGATCGCATCGGCTGCGACTACATCCAGCAGGTGCGAGCCCAACTGCCCCACGCCATCATCGACGAAGAGTGGCAAACTGCCGATCAGGCCACCATCACCGTCAAACCCACCAGTCTGGTTGAGACGGCCAGTCTGCTCTTCCACCAGCTGGGGGGCTGGCTTCCGCTCTCCTTTGCCAATGACGAGCGCAGCCTCAACGGCCACTTCGCGGTCTACCACGTCTTCTCCATGGAGGGCGACACCAAGTGCTGGATCACCGTCAAAGTGCTGGTGGATGCCGATACCCAGGAGTACCCCTCCATCACCCCGACCATTCCGGCGGCGGTGTGGGGCGAGCGGGAGATCCGCGACATGTACGGCCTGCGCGCCATCGGTCTGCCGGACGAACGTCGTCTGGTGCTGCCTGACGACTGGCCGGAGGATATCCACCCGCTGCGCAAGGACGCCATGGATTATCGCCAGCGCCCGATGCCCACCACAGATACCGAGACCTACCCCTTCGTCAACGAACTGGGTAGTGATGCCAACCGCATCGTGCCGGTCGGCCCGCTGCACATCACCTCGGACGAGCCGGGACACTTCCGCCTGTTCGTCGATGGCGAAGACATCATCGATGCCGACTATCGCCTCTTCTATGTCCATCGCGGCATGGAAAAACTGGCGGAAACCCGCATGGGCTACAACGAAGTGGCGTTTCTGACCGACCGGGTCTGCGGCATCTGCGGTTTTACTCACAGCGTCGCCTACACCACCTCGGTGGAGAACGCCATGGGTATTCCGGTGCCGGAGCGGGCCAAGATGATCCGCGCCGTGCTGCTGGAGGTGGAGCGCCTGCACAGCCATATCCTCAACATCGGCCTGTCGAGCCACTTCACCGGTTTCGACACCGGCTTTATGCAGTTCTTCCGGGTGCGGGAAAAATCCATGACCCTGGCCGAGTTGCTGACCGGTGCCCGCAAGACCTACGGCCTCAACCTGATTGGCGGGGTACGCCGCGACATCTTCAAGGAAGATCGCATCAAGGGTGCCCAGCTGGTACGCGAGCTGCGTGATGAGTTGAAACCGCTGGTGGCCATGCTGCTGGATACCGCCAACATCTCCTCCCGCCTCATCGGGATCGGCAAGCTCGACCCGCAAATTGCCCGCGATTTCAGCTGCGTCGGCCCCATGGTGCGGGCGAGCGGCTTCAAGCGCGACGTGCGCCGGGTCCACGACTTTGCCGGCTACCGCGAGCTGCCGATGGAGATCCAGACCAAGGCGGGTTGCGACGTGCAATCCCGGGTGCTGGTACGCATCCACGAGCTCTACGACTCCCTCGACATGATTGAGTTCGGCCTTGAACACCTGCCGGAGGGGCCGCTGCTGACCGAAGGCTTTACCTACCAGCCGGGCAAGTTTGCACTGGGCTTTACCGAAGCGCCGCGCGGCGAGAACGTCCACTGGAGCATGACCGGGGACAACCAGAAGCTGTTCCGCTGGCGCTGCCGCGCCGCCACCTACGCCAACTGGCCTGCTCTGCGTTACATGCTGCGTGGCAATACCGTCGCTGATGCGCCGCTGATTATCGGCAGTCTGGATCCCTGCTACTCCTGTACCGACCGGGTCACCCTGGTCGACCCCAAGAAGGGCAAATCCACCGTGGTCTCCTACAAGGAGATCGAGCGCTACGGCATCGATCGCAAAAACTCTCCGCTGAAATAAGGGGTCATCATGATCAAGCTGTTCAAGACCATCCTCAAGGCTGGCACCCCGACCGCCAAATACCCCTTCGCCCCTTACGAGGTGAACCGGGATTTTCGCGGCAAACCGAAATATCAGGCGGATCAGTGCATCGCCTGCGCGGCCTGCACCAAAGCCTGCCCGGCCAACGCGCTGGTGATGGAAGTGGACATGGAGACCGGCGAACGGCGCTGGGAGATCTCCATGGCGCGCTGCATCTTCTGCGGCCGCTGCGAAGAGGTCTGCCCGACCCGCGCCATCGCCCTCTCCCCCGAGTTCGAGCTGGCGGTGACCAACAAGGCGGATCTCTATGAGGAGGCCCGCTTCGCGCTGGCCCCCTGCACCCTGTGCGGCACCTACTTTGCCCCGAGCAAGCTGGTGGCACTGGTGGAGGACACCCTCAAACAAGCAGGCACGCTGCTCACTACCCCGGAGCGACTGCACCACTGCCCCGACTGCAAACGAAAACAGAGCATGCTGAGCCAGCCTGACTCGGCCCTGATCACACCGATAGCCACACAACAGGAGTGGATGTGATGAGCAAGATCAAAGGCATAGAACCGGTTGTCGGCCATGCCCATACCCGCGCCGTGCCGCTGGCACAGGATCCCGAGATCACCAAACTCAAGAAGACCCTGCTCAAGGACATTCGCCGCTCGGCCTATGTCTACCGGGTCGATTGCGGCGGCTGCAACGCCTGCGAAATCGAGATCTTCGCCACCATCACCCCGCTGTTCGATGCCGAGCGTTTCGGCATCAAGGTGGTCGCCTCCCCCCGTCACGCCGACATCCTGCTCTTTACCGGCGCGGTGACTCGGGCGATGCGGGTGCCGGCCCTGCGCGCCTACGAGGCGGCGCCCGATCCCAAGATCTGCATCGCCTACGGCGCCTGCGGCTGTGACGGTGGCATCTTCCACGACCTCTACTGCGTCTGGGGCGGCACCGACAAAATCGTGCCGGTAGATGTCTATATCCCGGGTTGCCCCCCCACTCCGGCAGCCACCATCTACGGCTTTGCCGTGGCGCTCGGTCTGCTGGAACAGAAACTCAAAGCCACCAGCCACGAGGTGCAACCGGGTGAGCGGGTCGAACTGCGCCACACCGGCATCCCCAATGAAATCCGGGTGATGATCGAACGCGAAGCGCGCCGCATGGCCGGTTACCGGCAGGGGCGGATCATCGCCGACGAATTCATGGCCCTGCTCGAAGGGGCGACCCAGCAGGATGTGGATCTGCGTATCCAGAGCTACCTCGATCAGCACGACGATCCGCGCCTGGCGGAGATCGTCAACAACCTGGCCAACGCCTGCCTCAACCGAGCGGCAGGCAAGGGAGAGGCGGTACATGGCTGACGAGGTTTTCTTCTATCGCCTGTCGCGCAAGTTCGTCGACGAGCAGTTCGACGTGCCGGAAGAGGCCAAAGAGGTGATGTACTACAGCCTCGCCATCGGCCACCACCTCGGCATCGTCGATTGCCTGCGGGCAGATCTGGTCTGCTCGCTGACGGGTTATCGCGACTGGGTAGCAAAGCTGCCAGAGGGGAGTGAAGCGCGCCGCAAGATGGAGGGGTTTCTCACTTTTGGCGAGATCACCATCTATCGCGAGCACTGCCATATGCTGGCCTGTGCCTTCGACCGGCTGCGCAAAGCCGACAATGTGCTCGATGAGCAGGAGCTGGGCTGGACCAACATTTTTATGGATCAGCTCACCGCCCTCTATAACGACCCCCATATGTACCTGATGGTAAGGAGCCGCTGATGGGCTGCAATCTCGTGTTGACCGTGGGCAATGCCATGATGGGGGACGACGGTGCCGGCCCCTATCTGGCGGAAAAACTGCAAGCCGCCCCCCTGCCCGGCTGGATCCATATCGACGGCGGCATCGCGCCGGAAAATGTGGTCTACAAGGTGCGGGAGCTGCAACCGGAGCGGGTGGTGCTGGTGGATGCCGCCGAGATCGGCGAAAAGGCGGGGACCCTGCAGGTGATCCCCCCCGAGACCATCGCCGAGATGTTTATCTTCTCGACCCACAATATGCCGCTCAATTTCCTGATCGATGAGCTCAAGACCTTTGTTCCCGAGGTGATCTTTGTCGGGGTGCAACCGGCCATCGTCGCCTTCTCCTTCCCGATGACCGAGATGGTGAGCGGGGCCATGGATTATCTCTATGGCCATCTGGAGGATGCCAAAGATAGCAATTTGTTAATAAAACATCTGGCGCAGTGGAATATTGCCAATGCCGAGCGATAATTATTTATCGAGTTGTTAACGACCGTTATTGAACGACGATTTTGACAATGTGTGCAAAGCCCGATGTTAAATTAAAAACATCGGGCTAATCGTTCTGAATTTGATATAAAACAAGGTTCTGCCGATTTTTCAAAAAATCGCTAACTCTCACTTTTTTATGACAAAAAAAGCGTTGCCAGTCACAGAAATTTGCCACAAAATGGCGGCCGTTGCGGAAGTTGATGGGGTCTGGTGGCCTCCTCGGTCTTCAAAACCGATGTGAGCCGAGAAGGCTTTGGCAGGTTCGATTCCTGCCTCTTCCGCCAAATTTATCTATTGAACAAATACTCTCCCGCTGAGTTTATCAGCCTGAATGTTATTTTCATCTCTTGTTCAATATGTTTGAAACAATACCTTAAAAAAAGGCGCTTGCCGCTTGCCAATATAATCCGAAGTCAGGTTATCTCGCTGGCCAAAAATTAATTTATCAGCATCGATGCAGCATTAATTTATACCCGCTCATTTATGCACCCAATTTGCAGTCATACGCAAATCGCCAGCAGTGCCATAACCCGTCAGCTCGGCCTCTCTATCGGCAAACCGGTGCGCATCCCGAACCCACGCACTGCACTGGTAATCCCATGCCGAACTCGTCTCACGCGCCAGCCATCCCCCACCGCCAGCCCACATCAGGTCCGGCTGCCGACGATTCACGGCCAGATTCACAGCAACAGTCCAGCCAGCAACACACGCGTCGCTTGCCACAAGTGGAACAGCTGCTGCAGCAACCCTTTCTCGCTGGGTTTATCGATGCGCTAAGCCGCCCGCTGGTGACCCAGGCGGTGCGCGAGACCCTGAGTGAACTGCGCCAGAGCGAGGCATTTCGCCAGCATGGAGTTGCCCCCGAGCAGATCGAGGTGCTGATTGCCAAGCGTTGCCAACAGCAGTTGCGCCAGCGTCAGACCCGGGTGATCAACGCTACCGGCACCCTAGTGCATACCAATCTGGGGCGCTCGCCATTAAGTCATGAGCTGTGGGACGAGGTGCGAGACCTCAACACCGGCTACAACAATCTGGAGCTGGATCTCGCCACCGGCAAGCGCGGCGGGCGCAAGGGGCTGATCGCCCCCCTGCTCGGCTGCCTCACCCAGGCCGAAGATTCGCTGGTGGTCAACAACAACGCCGCTTCGCTCTTTTTGCTGCTGCAGGAGGTGGCCAAGGGGCGCGAGGTGATCGTCTCGCGCGGCGAGCAGATCCAGATTGGCGGCGGTTTTCGCATTCCCGACATTCTGGCGCTCTCCGGCG
Source organism: Aeromonas sp. MdU4 (assembly GCF_041929505.1). Lineage (NCBI taxonomy): Bacteria > Pseudomonadati > Pseudomonadota > Gammaproteobacteria > Aeromonadales > Aeromonadaceae > Aeromonas > Aeromonas sp. MdU4. The sequence goes on from NZ_JBHFMW010000024.1 coordinate 359,432, forward strand.
CCAAACTGGTAGAGGTGGGCACTACCAATATCACTACCGCCAAAGATTACCTCGATGCCATTACAGAGCAGACCGCGCTGGTGCTGATGGTACACAGATCCAATTTTGCCATTCGCGGCTTTACCGAATCCCCCGATATTGGCGAGGTGGCCCGCGCCCTGCCCGAGCACGTGGTGCTGGCGGTGGATCAGGGGTCGGGCTTGACCACCGAAGAGTTTGCGCCAGACGAAACCTCGGTACGCCAGTACATCAAGGCGGGGGCGGATCTGGTCTGCTACTCCGGCGACAAGCTCTTGGGGGGCCCGCAAGCGGGCATCATCAGCGGCCGCAGCGATCTCATCAAGCGGCTGGAAAAGCACCCCATGATGCGCACCTTCCGCCCGAGCCGCATCGTCTACTCCCTGCTGGAACGCCTGCTCATCCACAAGCTCAACAAATCTCCCGTCGGCGAGGGTATCGCCCAGCGCACCCTGAGCAATCCGGCCGCCATGCAGGCTAGAGCCTCCCAGCTGATGGCAGCCCTGCCCGGCTGCTTTGTGCCGGTCCCCTCCCAGCTGGTGGTGGGCGGCGGCACATTGCCGGACGAGTTCTATCCGGCACCTGCGCTGGAGTGCACCGACCCGCGCCCCGCCCAGCAGCTGCTCGATGATTTGCGCGAACTGCCGGTGCCGGTGATTGCCACCGTGCGCCAGCAGAAGGTGCTGCTCAATATGGCCACCCTGCTACCGACCGAGATGGAGCTGTTGATCGCCCAACTCAAGGCGTTGCTGCTACCCACCCCGATCACTGCGAGCGAGGAGCCCTGATCCCATGACCCCCTATCGCGCCGTTATCGGTCTTGCCGGCCACGTGGATCACGGCAAGACCTTGCTTATCAAGGCCCTCACCGGCATCACCACCGCCCGCGCCCACGAGCAGGCCATCGGCATGACCCAGGATCTCGGCTTTGCCCACTTCGACGACGGTCAGGGCAACACCATAGGCGTCATCGATGTGCCCGGTCACGAGCGCTATATCCGCAACATGGTGGCGGGGCTTTGGAGTCTGGATCTGGTGCTGCTGGTGATTGCCGCCGACGAGGGGTGGATGCCGATGACCGGCGATCACCTGCGCCTGCTCAACGCGATGGGAGTGCCGCGCCTCTTGGTCTGCATCAACAAGTGCGATCTGGTAACGCCCGATGAGCTGGCACTCCTTGAGGAGAGCCTGCTGGAGCGGGTGATGGACGAGAGCGGCATGGTGCCCGACATCGTCAGCGTCAGCGCCAAAACCGGTGCCAATATGGCCGCCCTGCACACCGCCATCGTGCGCCAGCTTGCCGATCTGCCAGCATCGCACGCTGCCCGCGAGCAGAGCGCCCCGCGACTGTATGTAGACAGAGTCTTTACCGCCAACGGCACCGGTACCGTGCTCACCGGCACCTTGCAGCAGGGCAGCCTCAGGGTGGGGGACAAGCTGCGCCTCTACCCCGCCGACCGGGAAGTGCAGGTGCGCTCCCTGCAGGCCTATCACCAGAGCGTCGATGAAATTGGCGCCGTCTGTCGAGTGGCGGTGGGCCTGAAAAAAGTGCCCCACAAGGAGGTGGCCCGCGGTCACTGCTTCACCAGCGCCGCTGGCCAGTGCGAGGCAGCGACTCATCTGATCGTGCGGCTAAATGAGATCGGCGGCAGCATCCGGGAGCAGCGCAACCGCGAAGTAGAGGTGGCCCTCGGCAGCTGGCATGGCCGGGCCCGTTTTGTCCCCATCAAGGACACCCGGCTGGCACGGCTGATCTTTACCAGACCCATCCCCTGCTTCTTCGGCCAGCCACTCGCCATCATTCGCCACGGCAGCAGCGAACTGCTGCACGGCGCTCGCATCGTCTGGTGCGGCGACATCCACCCCGCCAGACGCAAGACCCTGCACGCCCTGCTGGGCGAGCTGCCAGATGAGCTCGAGCACTACAACCCGGCCACCCTGCAGCTGGGGCTCAATGGCTATGTGCTGGCCAGCCGCTTTGACCAGCAGCCCGAGCAGGTCACCCCCCTCGGTGAGTGGCTGCTGAACAACCACTGGCTGGCCCAAAGTCGCGATCAACTGCTCACCACCCTGGCCAGCGAACCGCTCAGCGCTGCGGAACTGGCGACCCGCTTTGGCATCGCCCTGCCGGTCACTCACGCCCTGCTCCAGCAGCTCAAGAGCGAGCAGCTCATTCGCCTGCACCATGACAAGTGGCAACCGGGCAACGGCGAGTCGGAAGATGATTTGGGGGAAGAGGCGCAGCTGGTGCTCAAGGTGGTGCGAGATCAAGGCAAGGAGGGGTACGAGCCCGGTAAACTGGGCCCCGGCGGTGTGGCGCTGGATCCCTTTATCACCCGCAAGCTGCCCGCGGCCCTGCAGCAGGGCTTGCAACAAAAAGGCGCGTTGCAAAAGCAGCTGCGCAATCTGGCGCGACTCAAGTATCTGGTGCAGCTCGATGGCCCCATCTACTACGACGCCGAGCTTTACAACCAGATGGTCGCCGCCGTGCTGGCGGGCCAGCAGGTGGGAGATCTGATCGACATGGCATCCTTCAAGGAGATCACCGGTTTGTCGCGCAAATACGCCATTCCGTTCTGCCTGCGCATGGAGATGGATGGCTGGGTGCGGCGCGAGGAGAACGAGCGTCGGGTGCTGCGTTTGCCAGCCACTCAAGATGAAATGGAGCCGGCATGAGCGCTGCCACCGCCCCCTCTGGCTCTTCCAATCCTGTGGCCAACCGGCTGCGCCGCGAATTTCATATCGACGGTATCGTCCAGGGGGTCGGCTTTCGCCCCTTCGTCTATGGGCTGGCACTGCGCTACGGCCTTGCCGGTTATGTCTTGAACGACGCCAACGGTGTCACCATCGGCGCCGAAGGATCGCCCGAGCAGCTGGCCAGCTTTGCCCGCGAACTGCGGGAACTGGCGCCGCCACTTAGCCGCATCGATCATTTCAGCGAGCGGGAACTGCCCCTCGCTCATGATCCCGACTTTGATGGCCAATTTCATGGCCAGTTTCGAATTAAAGCCAGCCAGCAGCAGAGCGCCGCTACGGTGGCCATCTCGCCAGATCAGGGGATGTGCGAGGCGTGCGCCAACGATGTGGCCAATCCAACAGATCGCCACCACCACTACCCCTTTACCAACTGCACCCACTGCGGCCCGCGCTACACCATCATCCGCCGCCTCCCCTACGACCGCCCCCACACCGCCATGGCCGACTTTGCCATGTGCCCTCGCTGCGCGGCGGCTTATGAAAACCCGCTGGACAGACGCTACCACGCTCAGCCGGTGAGCTGCCCCGAGTGCGGGCCCCATCTCAGCTGGCGCAGCGGCCACGGCGATGCCCTGGCCGAGCGAGAGGATGCCCTGCACGCCGCCGCCAGCGCCCTGCAAGCGGGGGCGCTGATTGCGGTCAAGGGGATGGGGGGTTATCACCTGATATGTGATGCCCGCAATGAACAGAGTGTTGCCAGATTGCGAACACTCAAGCGGCGCGCGCGCAAGCCGCTGGCGGTGATGATGGGCTCCCTTGCCGAGGCCAAACTTCATGTCACCGGCAGCGAAGACGAATGGAAGCTGCTCGCCTCTCAGGCCAGACCCATCACCTTGCTGCGCAAGCGCATTAACGATGATCGGCTCTCAGAAACTGGACAACCAGCCGTGCCGCTGGCCGAGGGGATCGCCCCCGGCATCCCCTACCTCGGCGTCATGCTCCCCTATACCCCGCTCCACCAGCTGCTGCTGGATGCCTGCGCCATGCCGCTGGTAGCCACCAGCGCCAATGGTCGCGGCAGCCCGATCCTTATCGAGTGCGAGGCGGTGGTCAGGGAACTCGGGGGCGAGATTGACGGCATTCTGGATCACAACCGCCCCATCCTGCACCCCTGCGACGACAGTCTGGTGCAGTGGGCGGGCGGGCGGCGCCAGACGTTGCGGCTGGCCCGCGGTTACGCCCCCTGTACTCCCAGCCTGAAAACAGCGATCAACGCCCCCGTGCTGGCAGTCGGCGCGCAGCAGAAGAACCAGCTGGCGCTCGCCTTCGGCCGCCAGCGCATCTACAGCCCCTATATCGGCGATCTGCACAGTTTGCCAATGCAGGGCCACTTCGAGCAGACCCTGGCGACCTTTCGCAATCTCTACGATCTCAAGCCCCAACTGCTGGTCTCGGATCGCCACCCCGGCTACCTCAGCCACCAGTGGGCCAGGGACTATTGCCACGATCAAAATGCCACCCACCTCGAGGTACAGCACCATCACGCCCACCTACTCGGGGTGATGGCGGAGCACGACATCACGGGCCCGGTGCTGGGTGTTGCCTTCGATGGTACCGGCCTTGGCGATGACGGCACCCTCTGGGGTGGCGAGCTGCTGCTGGCCGATGTGAAGGGCTTTTCACGGGTTGCCCACCTCAAACCCTTCAAGCTGATCGGCGGCGAGGCGGCCATTTGCGAGCCGGTACGCCAGCTACTGGGGATGCTGTTTGAATCCTATGGCGTGGATGAGATCTGCGCCCTCGATATTCCGCTGATCAACACGTTGCCGCCTGAGCGGATCCGCAACCTGTACCAGCTCTGGCATCTCGGTCGCAACGCCCCCCATACCAGCTCCATCGGCCGTCTGTTCGATGCGGTCGCGGCGCTGTTGGGGGTGATCGATACCCCGGATTACGAGGGCGAAGCGGGACTCTTGCTGGAGGCAGCCGCCTTGCAGCTGGCCCCCGATGAACAGCCCTTCCCCCTCGCCTTTGGCCTGAGCCAATCAGCGGAGGGACCACTGCAGATCGAGTGGGCCGAGCTGATCCATACCCTTGTCAGCGAGCGGCGCCAAGGCACCCCTACCGCCAGCCTGGCCGCCGGTTTTATCCGCGCCATCAGCAATCTGGTGGTTGCCCTGGCCGAGCGCTTCCCCGGCTATCCGGTGGCGCTCGGGGGCGGCGTCTTTCAAAACCGGGTGCTGATGGACCAGCTTGTGCCCGCTCTCGAAGCGGCCGGCCGGCAGGTATTGACCAGCGAAACCCTGCCGCTCAATGACGGTGGCATCGCCGCCGGTCAGCTCTGGTTTGCCATCCACCATCTTGCCACGCACCAGCCTGTCACAACCGGTTGTGCCACCTTGTCGGAGTCCTGAAATCCATGTGTCTATCCATTCCCTCTCAGGTGGTGCAGCTGCACCCCGAAGATAACTGCGTCACCGTCGATACCCTGGGAGTGCAGCGGCGCGTCAGCTGCATGCTGCTCGAAGAGCCTCTCCAGGTGGGCGACTATGTGCTGCTCCATATCGGCTTTGTGATGAGCAAGATTGACGAAGAGGAGGCGCAGGCCAGCCTCGAGAGCTTCCGCCAGATGGTGGCCCTGATGCCCAAACAGGATATCTTGCCATGCTGACCTTGAATGACCTGTTTCAGGGCTTTCGCCAGCCTGAGGTGATCCGCGCCCTCGCCGCGCAAATTAATGAACTCGCAACAGATCTGCCCGAACCGCTGCGGGTGATGGAAGTGTGCGGCGGCCATACCCACACCATCATGAAGTACGGCCTGCACCAGCTGTTGCCGGCCAGCATTGAGTTCGTTCACGGCCCCGGCTGCCCGGTCTGCATCATGCCCAAAGAGCGCATCGATCAGGCCATCGAGCTGGCGAACCAGCCCAGCGTCATTCTGGTCACCCTGGGGGACATGATCCGGGTGCCGGGCTCCAAGGGCACGCTGGCCCAGCAGCGGGCCAAGGGGAGCGATATCCGCCCTGTCTATGACCCCCTCGATGCCCTGCGCATCGCCAAGGAGAACCCGGACAAAACCGTGGTCTTCTTCGCCATCGGTTTCGAGACCTCCACCCCCATGACCGCGGCGCTGCTGGCTGCCGCTGAAGATCAAGGGGTCGAGAACCTGCTGTTTCATATCAACCATGTGCTGGTGCCGCCCGCCATTCATGCGGTGATGGCCGACGGGGTGGCCAAGGTGAATGCCTTTATCGGCCCCTCTCACGTCAGCGTCATCACCGGCGCCGATATCTACCTGCCCATCGTCGATCGCTATCAGGTGCCGGTGGTGGTGAGCGGCTTCGAGCCGGTGGATGTGATGGAGGCGCTCTTGATGATGGTGCGCCAGAAAGTGGAGGGTCGCTACGCGCTGGAGGTGCAGTACAGCCGCGCCGTCACTGCCAGCGGCAATAAAGCCGCCCAGCGGCTGGTCGAGCGCTTTTTCGAGACCCGCGAGCACTTTCGCTGGCGAGGTCTGGGAGATATCAACGCCTCCGCCCTGCGCCTGCGCGATGCCTTCGCCAAGCGCGATGCGGAGCGTCACTTTGCACTCAATCAGACTCCCATCGATGACCATAAGGCGTGCCAGTGCGCCGATATCCTGCGCGGCTTGGCCAAACCGAACCAGTGCAAAGTCTTTGGCCGGGGCTGCACCCCGACCCAGCCCATGGGCAGCTGCATGGTCAGCTCCGAAGGGGCCTGCAATGCCTACTACCGATATATGGGGATCCAATGAGAGAAATTCAGTTAAGCCACGGCGGCGGCGGCGTCGAGATGAATCAGCTGATCAACCAGCTCTTCTTTCGCCACTTTGGCAACGAGATCCTGCTGCGCGGTGAAGATGCCGCCCTGCTGCCGGTGAACGGTCCCGTCGCCTTCACCACCGACAGCTTTACCGTCTCGCCGCTGTTCTTCGAGGGGGGCGATATCGGCAAGCTGGCCATCGCCGGTACGGTCAACGATCTGGCCATGATGGGGGCCAAGCCCGAGTATCTGAGCTGCAGCTTTATCATCGAGGAGGGCTTCCCCTACGCCGATCTGGCCCGCATCGTCGAGTCGATGGCCGCCGAACTTGCCAACAGCGGTGCCCGCATCGTCTGCGGCGACACCAAGGTGGTGCCCAAGGGGGCGGCCGACAAGATCTTTATCAACACCAGCGGGGTCGGCACTTTCCCGCTGCCCGAACAGAGCCGGGGCATCTCGGTGCGCAACCTCAAGGCCGGTGACGCCATTCTGGTGTCGCGGGATATCGGCAGCCACGGCGCCTGCATCCTGATGGCCCGCGACGCCCTGCAACTGGGCTCTGATCTGAAAAGCGACTGCACCACCCTCTGGCCGCAGGTAGAAGCGCTGCTAAAAGCTGGTATTACCCCGCACGCCCTGCGCGACGCCACCCGCGGTGGCCTTGCGGCCGTGCTCAACGAGTGGAGCAGCGCCTCCGGCGTTGCCATCGAGCTGGAGGAGTCCGCCATTCCGGTGTGCGATCCGGTACGCGGCCTGTGCGAACTCTACGGTTTCGAGCCCCATGATCTCGCCAACGAGGGGACCATGGTGCTGGCCCTGCCTGCCGAACAGGCGCATGACGCACTGGGCATCTTGCGGCAATTCAACACCGCCGCCAGCCAGATCGGCGTGGTGCAGGCGAGCGATCGCCACAAGGTGATCCTCAACAACCCCTGGGGCAGCCGTCGTTATCTGGAGCTACCGCAAGGGGAACTGCTCCCGCGGATCTGCTGATCGGCCATGACGTTAACCCATATGCCGTTTTCCCAATTAGGGGGAGGAGTCACAGCTCTTCCCCATATCGGTTAAGGAGCCACCATGCACGAAATGTCTCTGGCCATGGCTGCCATCGATCTGGCGGCTGAACAGGCCACCCAGCGGGGCTTTAACAAGGTGACCGCCCTCTGGCTCGAGGTCGGCAGCTTCTCCTGCGTCGACCCGGACACCATTGCCTTCTGCTTCGAGGCGGCCGCCAAGGGCACCGCCGTCGAAGGGGCCCAGCTTCACTTTCAGCACCAGGCGGCAGAGGCTTGGTGTTACGACTGCAACCAGACGGTCACCCTCACCGAGCGCGGGCAGGCCTGTCCCGGGTGTGGCGGATACAAATTACGAGTCGCGCAGGGCGATAGCCTGCGCATCACCGACATCGAGGTAAGTTGATATGTGTAGCGTATGCGGATGCGGCCAGGCGCGGATCGCCGGCCATGAGCACGATCATGAGCACGATCATGAGCATCATCACGAACATGCTCATGACGCCCATCACCATCATGACCACGAGCAGAGTGCACCGCGCACCCTGATCATTCACCACCACTACCACCATCAGGGGGATGTCCATCACCACTACCACGGGGTGCGGGCTCCCCTGAGCCATGAAGGGCATGATCACCCAAACGATCACCACCATGATCACCCCCACGACCATCATCATGAACATGGCCACTCTCATGACCACGGCCATTCCCACGCGCATCCCCATGATCACAGCCATGACCATGACCATGACCATCAGCAGGGGGATCTGCACTACGGCAAAGGGGAAGCGGGATTGTCGGTGCCCGGCATGGGGCAGCGCCAGCTGATCGCCATCGAGATGGACGTGCTGGCCAAGAACAACGCGCTGGCCGCCCACAACCGTGAGCACTTCGACGAAGCGGCCCAGCTGGTACTCAATCTGGTGTCGAGCCCGGGTTCAGGCAAGACCTCCCTGCTCTGCGAAACCCTGCGCCAACTGGCCGACAAACGCCCCTGCGCGGTGATCGAAGGAGATCAGCAGACCAGCGCCGATGCGGATCGTATTCGTGCCACGGGTGTACCGGCCGTGCAGATCAACACCGGCAAGGGCTGCCATCTGGACGCAAAAATGGTCCACGATGCCTGCCACCAGTTGCCTGCCAATGAAGGGGGTATCCTCTTTATCGAGAACGTGGGCAATCTGGTCTGTCCCGCCAGCTTCGATCTCGGCGAGAAGTACAAGGTCGCGATCTTGTCCGTCACCGAGGGGGAAGAGAAGCCCCTCAAATATCCGGACATGTTTGCCGCCGCCCAACTGATGGTGATCAACAAGATCGATCTGCTGCCCTACGTCAGTTTTGACGTGGCCCGCTGCATCGAGAATGCGAAACGGGTCAACCCCTATATTCAGGTGATCCAGGTCAGTGCCACCACAGGTGAAGGGATGGATGCCTGGCTGAACTGGCTGGCCACGGCCTGATCTCGAACGTCCGATTACGCTGCGCTAATCGACACCACATCTGCACCACTAATGTGCTGTACATGTTGATGAAAAAGAGGGAGGCATCAGCCTCCCTCTTGGGTTGTAACAAGAATCGCGTTGTCATTAACCCGCAAACCACTTTTCCACGCTGATGTAATAGGTGGTGAAATCACGCCCCGAGAGCGTCGTCTTCTGCACCCTGGTGGATCGCTTGGTGAGCGCCCGATATTCTGGGCGAGTGCTCAGCAGATGGAACATGACCTCCTTATGCCCCATCTGCCTTGCCCATCCCATCATCTCCTTGAAGATGGCAATCCCCGTCCCCCAACCCGCTTTAGCGATCACAACGGCAATCTCGACGCCATCGTCGTCGGGTTGTATCCCGCACCATCCAACCAGAACACCGTCAATGAGCACGGCACGCACCCGGCAACCGGGTAACCTGTCTATTCGCATCTTGTCATCCATCCAGGTGCGTACACTGGCCGCATCGAAGGGGGGATGATCAATCAGATGCTTTCTCACTGTCTGATCGTTGACCACGGACAGAAAATCGCCCACACCCACATCACTGAACAGTTTAAATTCCATACAACTCATAGTGAATAGCGTCCAAAATGGTGGGCTCTGCCATATGATGACTTCCCCGCAAAATGTTTATTGCCCCCCTGATAGGGCGCACAGTCATTATGCCAATCAGACCAAAACATTTGCAAAGGATGCAAGAATAGAGTGAGTACCTGCCGTGATGCTGAAGGGAAACGCCAGCCCTCAGGCTACATTGCAGACCATCAATTCCTGCTCAGCCGTCTCCTCGCCAAAACGCAGCACCCGATGACAGATCTGGCGCAGCAACGCCTGCTGATGGCTAAAAATCACCATGGCGAGACCGCGCTGCTCGCACTCAATCATCAGCTCCCGCCAGATATGACGCTGAATTTGCGGATCCAGCTGGGCGGTCACCTCGTCGGCAATCAGCAGACGGGTGCGGGGATCGAGGGCGCGCAGCAGCGCGATGCGTGCCAGCTCGCCACCAGAGAGCTGACCGGGTTTACGAGCGAGCCACTCGGGCTTGACCATAAAACGGGCCAGCATGGCGTCATCGGGGCGCCACACATCCCACAGCGCCTGCCCGGTGGTGCGATAGGGATTGAAGGTGAGTTCGGGGTGCTGGGGCACCAGCTGGATGGGGTTATAGCCTTTTACCTGTTCAGGCACCGGCTGCCCATCCAGCAGGATCTTCCCGCCAGCTCCAATCGGTTGCCAACCCGCTAATACCCGCCCCAGCGTGGTTTTGCCATGGCCACTAGGCGCAGATATCCCTAGCCGTTTGCCCGCCTTGACCGTCAGGATAAGTCCCTGCCAGAGGGGGCGTTCCCCCTGGGCAATGGTGAGATCCCGGACCTCAAACATCAGCGACCTCCGGTACAGAGAAGAGCGAATTGAACTCCGGCAGCGCCTGCCAGTGGGCGCGGAGCATCTCGCTCCCCTGCCCCTGGCGCAGGTGGTGGCTGCTCAAGGTGTCGCTCACTTGGCCCTGATGCAGCGCCACGATGCGATCGGCAAAACGGGCCGCCAGTGCCAGATCGTGGGTGACCCAGAGGATACCGCTGCCTTGCTCTGCAATCTCGCGCAACTGGGTGAGCAGCTGGCAGGCCAGCCCCTCATCAAGCCAGGCGGTGATCTCGTCCGCCAGAATATAGCGGGCACCGCCAAGTGCCGCGGTACAGGCCAGAATGCGTTTGGCCATGCCGCCAGAGAGCTGGCGCGGATAACAATCCAGCGTGGCGGCAGGCAGTTGGTAGCGCTGCAACTGCTGGCCGAGTCGCTCACGGGAGCCGCTCTGACCACAGAGACAAGCCGCGCGGCCCAGCTGGCGAGCGACAGTCAGCAGCGGGTTAAGGGCGCTCACCCCCTGCGGTACATAACAGAGGGTATGGCCGCGCAAACGGGCACGACTGGCGTCGCACAGGGGGGTACCATCGAGCGAAATAGTGCCGCGCATGCGCAGGTTGTCCGGCAGCAGGGTCAGGGCACTTTGCAGCAGCAGGCTCTTGCCCTCACCACTCCCCCCCACCAGCGCGACGATCTCCCCCGGCGCCAATTGCAGGCTGATATCGGTCAGCAGGGGCTGCCATCGCCGTCGTCCCAACCAGGAGTAGTGGGCCGCCTCAATGGTCACATGGTCGAAGCTCAGCATTGTTCACTCCCAAACCAGAGTTGTTGCAGGGCGCGAGTAGCCTGATCAAACAGTAAAACCAACGTCAGTAGCATCAGGCCGGGGAAGAGGGCCAGCCACCAGCCGCCACCGGCCAGATAACGCAGCGCATCGGCCAGCAGCAGACCCAGCGAGGCCTCGTGGGCCGCCAGACCGAATCCCAGAAAACTGAGCGCTGCGCTATGCAGCACTGCATGGGGAAACATCAGCAGGGTGCCGATAAACCACTGGGGCAACAGCCCCGGCAGCTGATGGGTGCGCCAGCGACGCAGTGCCCCCATCCCCTGACAGCGCGCCAGCACCACATAGTCGCTGCTGGCGATCCGCCGCGCCTCGGCGCAGAGAATGAGCGCCAGCTTGGGCCAGTGAGTCAGCGCCACCGCCAGGATCACCCCGCGCATGCCGCCGCCCACGGTAAAACAGATAAGGATCAGCAGCAACATATGGGGCAACGCCAGCATGGCGTCGATCACCAGCCGCACCGCCATGTCACATCTGGGATGAACCAGCGAGAGGCTGGCCGCCACCATGGCCAGCAGGCCACTACAGAGCGCCGTGCCTAGCCCGAGCTCCAGACTGGTGAGGGTGCCCTGAAAGGCACGCAGCCAGAGATCCCGCCCCATCTGATCGGTACCGAACCAGTGCACCAGCGAGGGTGGCTGCTGGCGGGCCAGCAGATCCATCGGCACATCCTGCGCCGACAAGCTCCAGCCGTAACAGGCCAGTAGCGTCAGGCAGATCAGGGCAAAGCCCAGACGCAGCAGAGCCGGAAGCGGATTAAACAGCATGTCCACCCTCCCAGCCCCGATTGATACGGGCCAGCAGCGCCCGTGCCGCCGTGTTGCCCAAAAAGACCAGCAGGGTGCAGAAGAGCACAATACCCATCAGCAAAGGGATATCCCCCCGCAGCCCCGCATCCACGGTCGCCTGACCGAGACCCGGATAGGAGAAAACCTTCTCCGCCAGCAGGGATCCGCCAATCAACTCCCCCAGCGACGCAAACTGCAGACAGATGGCCGGGGTCAGGGCGTGGCGCAGCACATGAAAACGCAGCATGGGCCAACCGCCATCGCCTTGGGCACGGGCATAGCGGATAAAGTCGCTCTCCAGCACCTCGGCCACCCGTCCCCGGGTATGCAGGGCAATGTTGCCGACTCCGAGCAGCGCCAGGGTAGTCACCGGCAACAGCAAATGACGAGCCCTCATCGCCCAATCCACCTCATCGGCAGCGAGGCCCGGCGTCCAGGCACAACAGACCGGCAACAGTGGCCAGTGCACCGCAAACAGGGCGAGCAGCAACAGACCAACCCAGAAGGTAGGCAAGGAAGCAAGCAGATAGGCAAAGCGACAGATAAGACGATCAGGCCAGCGGTTGAGATAGCGACCGGCGCAGAGTCCAAGCAGGATGCCGAACAAGCCGGAGAGCAGCCAGGCCCCCGCCAGCAGCAGGAAGGAGGCAGCAAAGCGGCTACCGATCACTTGGGCTACCGGCGCATTGTAGAGCATGGAGTAACCCAGATCTCCCTGCAGCACCTGGGTAAACCAGTGCCAGTAGCGCAGCCAGAGCGGCTGATCCAGCCCCCAGCGAGCAGCAATGCGAGCATACTGCTCGGGCGGCACATGGAGCAGATCGTTGCCGATATAGGCCTTGATGGGATCGATGGGGGAGTAGCTGAGCAACACGAAGGTCGCGACCGACACCAAGCATAAAAGCCCTGCCAAACGCAGCAGGGCTTTCAGACTTGTGCTCATCAACGTGGACGAACTTAGCGGCACGTCCACCGCCAATCCTGCAGGTTGTTGAGCAGAGACCAGCTACCGTGGATCTCTGGCGCCCCCTTGCCAAGATCGATGCAACTATTGGCCAGATAGGTGTGCTGCACGTTGAGCAGCCAGGCCCAGGCAGCGTCCCCCTGCACCCCGGCGCCGCTCTTGCCATCCCACTCCACCTGCTGCCAGAACGGCACGGCCGTCTGCCAATCGGGAGCATCCAGCGCCTGCTTGAGGTGACCATCCACTACCGGGTTGCTGTAGTAGCCCGGGTTGTAGAACTCCACGCCACCCGAACCGCTCTGGTAGTGGTGATAGAGCTCCATGGGATCCAGACTCCCCCACCCCATCAGTACCGGATTGGCGTGCATCTCACGCTCAACCTGCTCCCAGCTACCGGACTTGAGGCTCACCTCAAGACCAATGGGCTTGAGCATGGCCCGCACCGCTTCCGCCAGATCGCGACGGGTGCTGTCACCGCTGGTATACCAGAGGGTAAAGGCGGCGCGCAGGGTGCCCTTGTGACGAATGCCGTCACTGCCCATCTTCCAGCCCGCCTTGTCGAGCAAGGTATTGGCATGGGCGACATCGCCATCCTTGAAGGCCGTGGCCTTGTTCAGCCAGGGCAACCCTTCTACCGCACTGTAAGCGGGGATAGCGTGTCCTTCCAGCAGTTGATCGGCCAAAAGCTTGCGATCGATGGCGTAGTTGATGGCGCGGCGCACAGCCACATCGGCAGTCACGTCGTTGCCGATGGGATAACCCTTGGCATCCTTTTGACCGGCGGGAGGAATAGGGAAGACAATGCCACGGTTCTCTACACTCGGGCGTACCCAGAGTTTGAGTGAGGCAGGCACAGTCGGCGCCAGCGAGGGGGGAATACGCACCAGATCGAGCTGGTTGCTCTGGGCGGCGGCATAGGCGCTCTCTTCATCAATAAAGACAAACACCAGCCGTTTAAAGTCATTGTTGCCACCGGCGTAATAAGGGTTCGCCTCCACCACCAGCTGCTGACCGGGCAGGAAGCTCACCAGCCGGTAGGGGCCAGCGCCGACAGGTTGCTGGGCATAGCGCTTGGCATCATAGTCATGGGCCGACACGATACCGAGTGACCCCAATACGTTGACGAACGTGCTCTGGGGGGCGCTCAGGGTAATGGCTACCTCGGTAGGCGAGAGCACTTTGGCCGCGACAAAGTTGCCCATGTCGATCTTGCCGCCGCCCTTGGCTGCGCTGTTGTAGGTAAAGGCCACATCCTCGGCGGTGAGCGGTGCACCGTTGGAGAATTTCAGGTCGGGCTTGAGGGTGATGAGCCACCCCTTGCCATCCTTGCTCGGAGTCACCGCCTGGGTGAGCACATTGTGCCAGCTGAGATCGGCGTTCTGCTTGAGCAGCGGACTGTGCAGCAGCAAGTAGCTACCGTGGCTCCAGCCGAGCAGCGGGTCAAACCCTTCGGTAGGTTCGCTACCGATGGCAAGCTTGAGTTCGGCGGGAACCGGTTGGCCAGCGGCCAGCACGGCATGAGAGCCGGTTCCCAGTAGCAGGGCCAACATCATGGCTACGCGACTGCGAAGGCTATTGCGTGGAATCGTCATGGGGATCCTTTTTATTGTTCCACTCACTCTTTATCTCTGAAAGAAGAGTTCGAATGCCTGCGTGTAAATGCAAGTGAGGGGCCAAAAATGGCCCCTTATTCTAAACTTGATTTCGCATGAAACATAGTATCAGTCGGACACTACAGCTGCCTTTCTTGCCGCACCAAACAACCGTCTACGACCCAGATCAACCCCGGCGCTTGCGCCCTGCTGCACCGGTAAGGAGAGCAACATCTTGAGGGTGCTGCTCACCAGCGAGCGCCCCTCGTCGGCCCCGAGATGGGGATCGAGCGGCGACATCAGGGAGCAGGCCAGCAACTGACCGCTGTCGGGTAGTTCGCCAACCATAAAAGTCATGTTGCCGCAGGGGATCTGCAGAGCGAGCCGATCGCCGCTGCTGCGCACCGGCCAAAGCTGATCCGGCCCCGGCAGCAGCACCACGCTCAGCATCCAGGGGGTGAGCACGCAGCCGAGCCACTGACCTTCAAACAGCACGCACTCCGCCACGATGGGCATGGTGGCGTGGTAGAAGGGCAGCGCCTGCATCTCTTGTTTGGCGATCCGCTCGTACTGGGCCACCAGCAAAGGGGCTGGATTGGTGGCAAAACCGGCAAATTCCTGCGCCGTCTCCGGTACTATTTCCGGCACTCTCTCAACCTCGTTCACAATGGATTGCGCCATGTGCCCTCCCGCTCTCGCGCTGCCTTTTCCTGCTCGGAGAGCGCAATGGCGGGCGCGCCAACAGCGGCCAGCAGGGTCAAAATCCGATCCGTCGCCTCCCCCATCGCTGCTGCCACCACAGGGGTGAGGCCGATGCGGGGTTCAAGGGATTCGGGTTCCACCCCGATCAGGGTGAGCCGCTTGGGCGACTCCCCTGTCATGTGCAGCGCCGAGAGCACATCCGCCAGCCCCAGCTGGTGCGGGGAGATCTTGCGGCCAAACAGGGTCGGGATCTCTTCATCCTTCAGGGTCACCACGGTACCCGGCGGGTTACCGCTGCGCACCGCATCCGCCAGAATGATGTGGTCACGATCGGCCATCGCTTCGAGCAGTTCCATACCGGCAGTACCGCCATCGAGCAACTCGATACCGGTGGCGAAACGGTACTCACGCTCCAGCGCCTCGACAATACGCACTCCGATCGCCTCATCGCTCAAGAGCAGGTTGCCCACGCCCAGGATCAGGGTGTTCATCACAGCACCTTCACCTGAGTCGTTTCACCACTCTGGGTATCCACCACATGGACCGCGCAGGACATGCAAGGGTCGAACGAATGGATGGTGCGAACCACCTCCAGCGGCTTGGCCGGATCGGCCACCGGGGTGCCTACCAGCGATTGCTCGTAGGGGCCGGGCTCGTCGTTGAAATTGCGTGGCCCCGAGTTCCAGGTCGATGGTACCACCGCCTGATAGTTCTCGATCTTGCCGCCCTTGATGACGATCCAGTGGGAAAGCATGCCGCGTGGCGCCTCTTCAAAGCCCACCCCGCGAAACTCTTTATCCGCCGGGATCTCGGTCTTGATGTAGGCAGTGGTATCACCCTTGCCGATGTTGTCGACCAGCGCCTTCCACTGATGCGCCAAGGTATCTTTCAGCACGCAGCAACGCACCGCACGACCGATGATGCGGCCCATGGTGGAGTGCAGCTGTTCAGTCTTGATGGCGGAGCCAGTCAGTGCCTTGTAGAGACCGTTAAGCTGATCAAAATGAGCAACCGTCTCCGGATGTTTGGCGGCCAGTTTCACCAAGAGGTCTGCGAGCGGCCCCACCTCTACCACCTTGCCGTAGAAGGTGGGGGATTTGACCCAGGAGTACTTGCCGTCATCCTGCCAGCCGGTGTAGTTGGGCTCGGTCTTGCCCTCCCAAGGTCTAAGAGGCTCGTCATCCTTGTACCAGGCGTGCTTGTTGCTCTCGGCGATGCCATCCATCAGCCAGGCATCCTGATGGCTCTCGATGGCGCGATACCCCGCCAGATTGCCATTCTCGATATAGCCACCGGGCATCAGGAAGCTGCCGCCATTGGCGTCGGTGGGCAGTTCCGGCACGCTCAGGTAGTGCTTGGCCCCCTGCCCCAGGCTCAGCCACTCGGGATAGTGAGCGGCTATGATGGCGGCATCCACCTTATAGACCTGCTCGATAAACTCGCCGAGCCGATCGATAAAGCTCTTCACATAGAGCAGCCGCTCGAGGTTGAGCACACTCGGCGCATCCAGATTGATGGGGTTGGCCACCCCGCCCACCGCCAGGTTTTGAATGTGCGGCGTCTTGCCACCGAGGATGGCGACAATGCGGTTGGCATCGCGCTGGCACTCCAGCGCCTGCAGGTAGTGGGCCACGGCGATCAGGTTCACCTCCGGGCTCAGCTTCATCTCCTTGTGGCCCCAGTAGCCGTTGGCAAAAATACCGAGCTGGCCACTCGCCACCAACGCGCGAATTTTATCCTGCACCTTGGTCAACTCGTCAGCGCTGTTAAGGGACCAGGTAGAGACCCCCTTGAGGATATCCGCCGCCTTCTGCGGATTGGCCTGCAGCGCCGCCGTGATGTCCACCCAGTCCAGCGCCGAGAGCTGGTAGAAGTGGACGATATGATCGTGGATGTTGTGGGCCGCGATGATGAGGTTACGGATGAACTGGGCATTGACCGGCACCTTGGCACCGATGGCGTTTTCCACTGCCCGCACCGAGGCGATGGCGTGAATGGAAGTACATACCCCGCAGATGCGCTGCACTATCATCCAGGCATCGCGCGGGTCGTTGCCCTTGACGATCTCCTCCATCCCGCGCCACATGGTGCCGGATGACCAGGCTTTGGTCACTTTGCCGCCTTCGATTTCGCAGTCAATACGCAGGTGCCCCTCAATGCGGGTGATGGGGTCTATGGTGATACGTTGGCTCATACGTTGGCTTTCCCTCGGGCCTGATAATCTTGGTGAACACGTTCAAGTGATGGCAGTACCGGCAACAGCCGGATCAACAGCAAATAGGCACACACCTCGATGGCGACGAAGCCAAGGGAGATCAGCACCTCCTCCGCGGAGGGGAAGTAGTGGTAGCCATTGCCGGGGTTGAAGGCGAGCAGGGAGTAATCCAGTCGCCAGAGGGCTGCACCCAGCAGCATGCTGAGGGCCCCCAGGAACAACATGCGCGAATCGCGGCGGCTCTTGTCCCAGTGGAACACCAGCAGCGGGAAGATCATCAGCGCGATCTCGCTCCAGAACATGATGGAGTAACGGCTGATGTGCGCTAGATATTCCACCTTGTCGTGAAACACGATTTCGCCAAAGCGCAGCGCCACAAACAGGATCAGGAAGATATCGATCACCTGAGTCAGCTTGTAGAACAGCGGCTTCTCGTTGGGGCCCCGCCCCGCCAGACCGGCCTGTACCAGAGAACCTTCAAACACCACAATGGAGAAACCCATGATAAAGGCAGTGAGCAAAGAGAAGACCGGCAGCAGCTCATAGCTTTGCCAGAGCGGATGGATCTTCTCCCCCGCCACGATCATCAGGGAGCCCATCGAGGATTGGTGCATGGTGGGCAACAGAGCCCCCAGCGCCAGCACCAAGAACATGATGTTGTTGAGGCGGATGAGAGATGTCTTCCAACCGAGTTTTTCCAACAGCACGGGGGCAAACTCCAGCGCCATCACTCCGATATAGATGGTCATGCAGACCGCCGTCTCGAACAGCACCGAAGAGGTGTTGAAGAAGCCCGGAATGTAGAAGTAGGGCAGGTTCCAGTAACGGCCGACGTCGATGGTGATGGAGAGACCGCCCAGCGAGTAGCCGAACAGACTCGCCAGCAGAGCAGGCCGTACCAGCGGGTGATACTCACCCCGGTTGAATACGTAGACCGCCCAGGCCAGCGCCCAACCGCCACAGGCGAAACCGGTACCGATCAGCAGGTCAAAAGAGATCCACAACCCCCAGGGATACCCCCCGTTCAAGTCGGTAACCGAGCCCAACCCAAAGAAGAGACGTTTCAAAATCAGGATGCCGCAGAGCACGATCAGCGGAGCCAGCACCAGCACCGGCCAACTGACCAGCTTGCCGCCAAGCGGGGATGCTTTGTGATTACTCATGATCCTTGCCTCCCTTGACAGAGCCCTGATCTTTACTCTGATCATGACCATCATCGTGGTGATCATCATGGTCATGCTTGGTATTGCGACGAATGAGCACCGACAGCCCGGTCAGCACTACCAACGGCAGCACCATTCCCTTGTAGAGGGTGTGCTGGATATGCTCGGAGCGAGCACCGGAGGAGAGCTCCGGCAGGTCAGGCATGTCGAGGTTGGTGTAGGGCACACCGGCCAGCACCAGCACCTGGGTGCCGCCCCCCTCCTTCTCGCCATAGACGTAAGGCTGGTAGTTGGGCACCTCGTGCAGATAGGGATCGTTGGCGCTGAAGGTCTGACGCGGGTAGGCGTATTCGCTGCCCGGAGTCGCCAGCAGGCGGCGCTTGGCCTCGGCCATCAGCTCTTCGCGGGTACCGAAAATCACCGCGCCGGTCGGGCAGACCTGTACACAGCCAGGTAACTTGCCCTGATCGATCCGCTCAAGCCCCTTCTGGTTGCAGAGCTCACACTTGTGGATCGCTCCAAGCGGGTTGTCGTAGTCATATTTGGGCACATCGAACGGGCAGCCCACCATGCAGTAACGGCAGCCGGTACAGACGTCCGGATCGTAATGAACAATGCCGGTTTTGGGATCCTTCGTGAGAGCTTGCACCGGACAGACCGAGACGCAATTGGGATCGACGCAGTGCATGCACTGCTTCTTGATGTAGGCGTAGCCATCCACCAGTTGATCCTTGTGCTCGCCGCTACCGCTCTTCCACACCTGAATGATGTTGTTGGTGTAGGGCGTCAGTTTGTCGTTGGTGGACCAGGTATGTGCTCCCTCCGGATTGGCCGGGTTGCCATTGAGGCGCTGACACTCCGCCACACAGGCCTGACAACCGACGCAGAGGGTGGAGTCATACAACATGCCGAGCGCCCCTGGAATAGGCGGCTTGTTCTTGACCTCCGCCATGGCAGTGCCAGGCACAGCGGCCCCAGCCGCCAACGCACTGGCGGAGGCGAATTTAAGGAAGTTACGTCTGTTCACGGTTACTCCTCCCGTGATGGGTGCTGCCCGGCTTCGTGGCGTTTCTGCTGGCGACCAAGTTCACGCACCGTCATCAGACTCACCCCCACCAGCACCCCGAGGGCACCACCGATAAGGCCGGTCGCGGTGGGCGAGGTATAGCCCCCCTCCTGGATCTTCACGTCGGGTTTATCCACCCGCGGAGTCGGGTTCTCTACCTTGGCAAGCTGGAAGATCCCCTTGCTAAAACCGACCCCCTGCTCGTTGCAGCCATAGCAAGGGTGACCAATGCCGACCGGCCAAATACCGCCGCCCACATCGCAAAACTCCAGGGTCGAGCAGTTACCGTAGGTCTCCGGCCCCTTGCAGCCCAGATGGTAGAGGCACCAACCCTGACGGTGGCCTTCGTCACCGAACTCCTTGGCGAAACGACCCGCGTCGAAGTGCGGACGGCGCTCGCAGTTCTCATGGATAAGGCGCTCATAGGCAAACAGCGGACGCTTCTTGCTATCCAGCGCCGGCAGCTTGCCGTAGGTAATGTAGTAAGCGACTGTGGTAAGGAAGTTGTGGGGATTGGGTGGGCAACCTGGGATATTGATGATCGGGGTGCCGATATTGCCAAGGGCCTCTTCCAAGCTGACGGCCCCGGTCGGATTGCCACCGCTGGCAGGCACGCCACCCCAGGCAGCGCAGGAGCCGATGGCGATGACCGCAGCCGCATCGGCGGCAGCACGACGAATATGGTCAACAATGGGCTCACCGGCCACCATGCAGTAGACGCCACCATCCTTGAGCGGAATGGAGCCATCCACCACCAACACGTACTTGCCTTTATAACGCTTGATGGCGTTGTGCTTGTTCTCTTCTGCCTGATGACCAAAAGCCGCCGAGAGCACCTCGTGGTACTCCAGCGAAATGGTATTGAGGATCAGGTTTTCGATGGTGGGGTGCGTGGCGCGCAGCAGCGATTCGGTGCAACCGGTACACTCCTGCGCCCCAATCCAGATCACCGGCGGCCGTTCAGGGCTGGTGAGCGCGGTGGCCATCTTGGCGACGGCATTCTGACTTAATCCCAGGGTTGCGGCCATCCCGGCACACAATTTCATAAAATCACGGCGATTAATCCCATGAGCCGATAAAAAATTATCCTCGACCATTCTACTTATTCCCGTAGTGAGCACTTGTCTGATAAATGCTTAATAGCGGGAATGCTAAGGACTCACCTATTCAGTAGTATTGATCTTCATCAATTTCACTAGGCTTAAGTATATTTGCAAGGGGAGCTATATCACAAACCACATAATTTACCCCTAAAGGGATATTAAGCTTCATAATAAATTTAATGAACTTAAATGGTTATAATATAATTAATCAAACAATACAAACTAGACTCGGTGAAGTGTTGCAATCTTTCATGTACTTCTCAATAAAAGTCAGGAGACGACCAGTTATTTCACATTCAATTCACCTCATAAAATCACCTTAAAATATATCTTTACCCAGCCGGTTTGCATACACACCATCGATTTTCAAGGCCGCCTGTTACCAGGCCAACAACGCCACCACTGGTTGCAAGAGAGCCCTCGCCAGCTACCATATGGCTTACCACATATTCCATCACCTTGCTGTCACTCTCTTCAACATGCATATCAGCAGTATCGAAAACACAACTTACCGCGCACCTGTCTTGTACCAAGAAAACACCCTTTACCAAGGTATGTTTACGCACAACCGCGAATCACCATTCAAATTCACACCGAGAATTAAGTTCAATCCCGTTACGGCCAGTAACCTGATAATTATATTTTTCAGAGTATTATCTGCACACTCTGTTGCAAATGTTACCGCCAATCCGGATGATATTTACCCATACGTCACCTGACTAATTAACCAACGCGTAAACACCAGACATTGCGATGATAATTATTCTTATTTGATTGCGAATAACACTATTTTTACTAACATGTCTGTCAACATAAAAATGTACAGGTTATTAACGCAGCAGTGGTTGAAGCAGTTGCAACGCATGATCAAAATCGAACTCATTAACCGCTCTGCTAATCGCTGAAAACGGCTCTCGCAACGATGATGAGGAACCGGACAGTATGGCTTGGATTTGCTGGCTCAGCTCCAGCGCCTGTGCGTCACTCTGGCCAAGCAGACTACTTAAACGCTGCAACTGTACAGTCAAAGCCTCTTCATCAATCGCTTGAACCATGGAGACCGCTGGGGATGGCTCTTCTTCAACCCCCTCCAAGCCCGCCAGCAGTGGCGTCAATACCGACATGACGTGAGATAACGCCTCATCAACCCTCACTGCATCGCGTAGCTCGCACGCCGACTCAAGTACTGCTGCACAGGTCTCCACCCCGGTTGCCCCTATGGTACCTGCGCTTCCTTTAAGGGTATGAGCAAGACGACGGGCAGTGGTCTTGTCGTCCTCTTCCCAGGCAGCCTGAAATTGTGCTGCGAACCCCTGCTGACTTTGCCTGAAACGCTGCAACATGTTGCGATAGAGCACGCTGTCACCTGCCATTACCGCCATTCCCCTGCGCACATCGAGCCCGGGAGCGGCCGCCCAGAGAGTCCCCTCTCCCACTGGCACTGGATGCGACATGACGCTCAAATTGCCAACAGGTTTGATCCAGTGAGACAAGGTGGTCAGCATCAGCTGCATATTCAGTGGCTTGACGATGTGATCGTCCATACCTGCGGCCAGGGCCTTCTCCTTGTCCCCAGCCATGGAACTGGCTGTCATGGCAATGATGGGGAGCCCGGCCAGGGCAGGATCGGCACGGATCAGACGGGTGGCGGTGTACCCATCCATCACAGGCATCTGGCAATCCATCAAAATACCGTCAAACGCCTTATCCTTAGCCAGAATGGCCAGCGCTTCCTCCCCGTGACAGGCACACACCAGAGTGATCTGTTCCTTGCCAAGCAGGGCCTGCGCCACCTCGCGATTCATGTCATTGTCATCAACCAGCAACAAACGGGCCCCTGCCAACGAATGACCAGGCAGCGCGACCTGGCGCAGCAAGGCAAGATCCGCTCGTTTATCCCCCTCTCCCCGGATTGCATTTTTCAATGACAGGGGCGTAAAAGGGTGAGCCAACAGTGCCGTGGCGGGTAACGCTTGCTCGCGACGGTATGCCTCAAACAGCTCGGGATCTCCCTGCGTGATCACCAATATGGCTGGAGGGTTGGCTCTGCGAGTGACCTCGTTCAGGAGCGAAGCAAACCACTCATCGCCAGCTTGCCACCCCAGGATGAGGAGATCATACGGCTCACCGGCTGCTATCCCCTGGCACAGTGCATCACGCACCTCGGAAAGAGAGTCTGCATAGGTGATTGGTAGCGAGAACGCAGCCAGTTGATGGCTAATCACAGCTCTTGATACGGCATGATTTTCCAGCAGCAAAACACGATGTGGAGCGAGCATTTCCTCATCGCTCAAGCTTGCCCCATCCTTTGCCAAAGCAAGCTGGATCTGGAAGTAAAACGCACTCCCCTCTCCAGGCACGCTCTCCACCCGGATATCGCCTCGCATCTGTCGAACCAAATTATGGCTAATCGCAAGTCCGAGTCCGGTGCCCCCATATTTTCGGGTGGTCGAACTGTCCGCCTGCTCAAACGAAGTAAAGAGGCGCCGACACTGTTCGGCCGTCATACCAATACCACTATCCTGCACACAGCCCTGTAACCGGATTGCACCACTCGTCTCTTCACCTCGGGCCAACCGAACAATCACCGCCCCTCGCTCGGTAAACTTGATTGCATTGCTGGTGAGGTTAAGCAGGATTTGACCCAGCCGCAGGGGATCACCACGCAAACGGGCAGGCAGATCTCCGGCGATATCAAACAGCAGAGACAACCCCTTTTCACGCGCTCGAAACGCTGTCAGATCGGCCAGCCATTCGAACACCTCATGGAGTCCGAATTCCACCTGTTCCAATTGCAATTTCCCTGCTTCCATCTTGGAAAAATCGAGGATGTCGTTCAGGATCCCGAGCAAGTTATTAGCGGCTCTGTCTATCTTGCTCACATAGTTGTGCTGCTGGGGGGAAAGCGGGGTTTGTAGTGCCAGGTGGGCCATGCCGATGATGGCGTTCATTGGGGTTCGGATCTCATGGCTCATATTGGCCAAAAATTCGCTCTTGGTGCGGGTCGCGTCCTCGGCAAGCTGCTTTGCCTCCAGCATGACTGCTTCCGCCGCTTTACGATCGCTGAAATCAAAAATGATCCCGTCCAGATACTCGGCGCGGCCGTGTACATCATAGGTCGCCAGCCCGATAGAGTAGACCCAGCGGATCTGGCCCCAACGATCAAAAATACGGTACTCGTTTATATATTGTCGATGCTCGACAATGGCCTCCGTGGTCTTGCGGTTGCTCATGTCAAGATCGTCAGGATGGATCAAGTCACCAAAATCCCGACGACTTTCATCTCCAACAAAATCATTGGCGGGATAACCTGTCAGCTTCTCGGCTTCTTCGCTGACGAACAACATGGTCCAGGGGTGATGAGGCAGACAGCGATAGACCATGCCCGGCACGTTGCGCACCATGGACTGGATCCGCTGTTCACTCTCATGCAACCGCTGGCGATCGGCCGCAATACGATCGTGTGCCTCTCTCATAGCTTGCTCGGCAGCACGAATTGGGGTGATATCGACCAGACTACCAACCGCCCCGCCACGCTCACTGTTAGTAAGGGCAATGCCGGAGAGAAAATAGAGCATGTCCCGACACTCGCCATTGTGCAGCGCAAGCTGCACCTCATGTTGCTCCCTGACCTGACGACCAGCCACCCTATCCGGTCTGGATATATTGTCTACTCCCATCAAATCTGCCAGTTGCGGCAACTCGTCTACCCTTTTCCCCTCCACAGGCAGTGCGACCCCGAATGCATCGATAAACGCCCGGTTTACCCCAAGCAACCGGGCTTCCGTGTCGGTATAAAACAGCGGATGAGGCAAGGTATCGATCAGGGCTTGTTGAAAGGCAAACTGCTCATCGCGTTCACGAAGGCTCCGCTGGCGCAATACCCGCCCCTGCCACAATAACGCCGAGATCAGACAAAACAGCATGACCGTGGCAAAAAGTGCACCTCGACGCCAGGCTGTTACGGCATTCTCTTCATTGCCGAGCACCAGCAACGTCCACTGACCTTTTCCACCGTGCAAGTCAATCTGCATACGGCTCACCAGATAACTGTCCGGCCCGATGCTCACCCTGCTTGCATCGTTCACTGGCAGGATAACGGGCCGGTTGTCAGGGGCGAAATAGTGACCATATTGGCGGGACAAAAAGAGCTTCTGTTTTCTGGCTGGAGAAAATGGCCCCACGACTCCCATCTGCCATTCACTCTTGTTGCTAGCCATCACGACTCCATCAGGGGAAACCAGCAAGCCGATAGAATCCCCCCACCCGGCTAAAAACGTATCAAGTTTCGACATGTCAAAACGGACAACAACAACCCCCGTAACCTCACTATCTTGAGAACGATCGCGTGATACCGGGGCGGCAACATAGAACATCCGTTTGCCCGTACTGAGACTGACGCCGGCATCAACAGTTTCCCGCCCCTGTATTGCTTGCTTGAAGTAGGAACGAAACGAAATATCCTGCCCAACAACATGCTGGCCGAGCGAATCCCAATCGCGGACAATGATCCCGGCTGCATTGGTCACAAAAGCATGGTTTGCCCCCACACCTTGGGCCAGCACTTGCAGCTCCTCACTCGGCGTCAAATTACCTTGTGTCAACAGCGAAGAGAGCTGTATCTCACGATTAAGTCGCCCGGCAAGCTGTACTGCCCCCATTCCTTTACTGGTAAGGGTTAGCTGCAACAAGTTATCGGCTTCCCGCTGAATACGCATATCAAGCGATTGCTGATAAGCCTGCCGCTCCAGTTGGAGATAAGTACCATCGATAACAGCGGCAACCATCAGGGAAACCAGCAATACAAGAACCACACGCCCAAGAGGTGGCCGCATGGCTAGCTACCAGCCCCGAGATCACTCTTGGCAACAGGTTGCAGTGTTGGCGCCAACAGCAAGAATCCATCCAGCAACGCTGGCTCAAAATGACTACCACGAACGGCTCTCATCATCTCCAGAGCCTGCTC
This sequence comes from Aeromonas sp. MdU4, assembly GCF_041929505.1. NCBI lineage: Bacteria > Pseudomonadati > Pseudomonadota > Gammaproteobacteria > Aeromonadales > Aeromonadaceae > Aeromonas > Aeromonas sp. MdU4. The sequence goes on from NZ_JBHFMW010000024.1 coordinate 385,209, forward strand.
TTGCGTGAACGGCGGACGGTAGGGTCGCGGACTGGTCAAGGCCCCATACACATCCACAATCGCCATCAAACGTGCCGCAAGCGGGATGGCCGCACCCACCAATCTATCCGGATAACCGGAACCATCCCACTTTTCGTGGTGATGACGAGCAAGCACTCTGGCAAGCGCAAAACCGGCGTTTTGCTCACCAAAGGTACTTTCCAACCGGGTTATCGCCTCCTCCCCCCACACAGGGTGACGGGCAACCTGCGCCAGCTCCGCGGCCGTCAAATTCGATGGCTTGCACTGAACAGACTCCGGCACACTCAACATTCCGACATCCCGCAAGAGAGCCGCCTGACAAAACAACTCAAGATCCAGTTCAATCAACTCATTCCGATAATTCGGATGAGTCAGCATCTGGTTCACCAGCGCACGCAAATAGGCTTGAGTACGTAGAGCATAATGAAATTCATCAGGAGTACGCCGCTCAATCACCGCAGCCATTAACAAAGCCATCCCCTGGCTGAGAAGCTGGTTTGCTGCATGGTTGTGCCGGGTTGCGACATCAGCACATAAGCGGGCTTCCCGCAGTTGATCCGCAGCTCGCTTTAACATCAGGTGTGTTTCAATGCGCGCCAGCAGAATGGGAGGGCTAATCGGCTTGGTGATGTAATCGGCTGCACCCAAGGCAAAACCCTGTCGCTCATCCTCCGACTCGGCTCGCGCCGTCAGGAAAATCACTGGTATTTCACACGTATGAGAATCAGCTTTCAACAGACGACACACTTCATGTCCATCCAGATCCGGCATCATGATATCGAGGAGAACAAGGTCGGGGGGAAGCTCTGCACGGGCTATTTCGAGCGCCTTGCGGCCATTGGTTGCCAGTTTTATGCGGTAACGCCCGGTGAGCAGCGCATTCATCAAATTGAGTGTACCGGGATCATCATCCACCACCAGCACCACAGGGCGGGTAGAGTCAAGGGCAAGATGTTCCATCTCTCGTTATTCTCCCTGAGGTTATGAAAGGCGATGACCATCTGAATATCAGACTACACCTCCCTTCACGATAACGGATCACCCTACAGCCAGCAAAGACAAGCTGATCGAATTTGCAACGCAAAGGGCAGAAACCAGTCACATTCACGAATGGAAAATGTGCCGCTACAACGTTTCTCACCCACAAACCATCACGGTCTGACCATTACCCTTTTAGGCCAAACCTTGGTCGATAGAACAACACTCGATCGGAGCAGGCGACGGCACCTGACATGTCCATGTCATCAGTTGACCATGTCTATACTCTCTATATGATCATGTTGATAAATGAGCTGGCAGGATGCAGCAGAAAATGGGCTTGATAGATAGTCATACGGACCTCCCTAAAATAGTCACAGGCCCAACAATTGTGTTGGCGCACGACTCGTTATATCGCGAAACACTCTGCAATCAATTGCACACTATCGGTATTACCAATATTCAAGCACTCGAAAATATTGAGCAACTCGAAGCAGCTCTTGCCGATGAGAATATCGCCATGATCATTTGTAATATTGAACCATGGTCAGAAAAATTGCTCACCGTGTTAAAACATATTCGTACATCCAGTAATAAATCCTGCCCATTTCTAACTTTAACTTCAGGTACTGATCGCCTGCTTATTGAAAAGTTTATTCAGGCTAAGGTATCAGATATTATCTTGACGCCATTCACCGCTGACATATTAAAAAGTAGAATTCTACGCCTTATCACAGCAAAAGACCCTGTCCATCCACACTATGGCCGATTTGATGTTAATCGCTTGCATCGTTTTTCCGACTCAGATCTGGTCGCTAGCAACCAAGATAGTCCGACGATCTTGGTGGTGGATGATGTTCCTGATAATTTGATGCTCATCACTTCGGTTTTTCGTAAAGAATTTCACCTTAAATTGGTTAAAGATGGAGATAAAGCGATCAGAATTTGTCAATCAGACTCGCCACCAGACCTGGTCTTGCTCGATATCATGATGCCAAATCTGAATGGATTTGATGTCGCCAGGATCCTGCGTGAACATCCACACTCTGAGCACATTCCAATCGTATTTATGACCGCACTAGATGACAGCTATTCACGTAAACGGGCAATGAAACTGGGTGCGGTTGATTTTATTACCAAACCAATAGATATCGAGATGTTGCGCTTTCGTATTGCCAATCTGATGCGACTGGTTGATGCCAGGCGAAATCTGCAAAAAGAGTTTGATCAGATGCTGGAGCTCAATACGCTCAAAGAGAGCCTGGAATTCAATATTCGCTATGAAATCAAAGAGCCATTGCTAAATGCTGCCCACCAGCTGCAAGAGTTGATGACTGACCCAACGCTGAATATGACTCAGAAAACACATCTATCGATTGCCAAAAAGTCAGTGGTAGATGCACTGGATCTCACACGACTGGCATCTGAGCTCTACAAGATTGAAACTGGCATCTTTGTGATGAAGGCAGAAAAAGTTAGACTGTTCGATATTTTTAATCGGCTAGCCATCCAGTTCCAGAACGTGTATTCATGGAAAAACATCAGCATCAAATTAAACAAGCCACAAAACTATCTATATGATGAGCTCTTTATTTCTGGTAACGAATTCCTCTGCTACTCATCATTTCAAATCTTGCTGCGCCTCGCCTGCGAACACGCCGAGTCAAACACCACCGTCAACATTATTTGCCAGAGAACGCCTGAGAGCATCACGTTAACGATAAATAGTAAAACCCTACTTAAAAATAGTATGACTTCGGCTCTGTTTGATAAACATGTATTATCTCACAATCAAGACAATACAACTAAAAATGGCTATCACGGCAAAGCCATTCTGGAGGCTCATGGTGCAACCATGGCGTTCGCCTTAGATGAAGAAAATCACCTACTCAGCATCGTTATTGTCTTTCCCCAAAAAGAGGATTTAACCCAATATTCCTGATTGAACTTGTTACAATACTACTCTTGCATCATGCCACATTGGTGATACTTACTCACATCAATAGACAAGTCCGCGAATTAAAGATAGATGATGTATTTTCAATACCTAGAAAAAGGTCAAACATCATGAACCGACTCGTTAACCTGGCAGGCCGTCCTGTTTCATCTTCCATCACATGTAGGTGATAGCATGAATATTTTTCGCCGCGTTATCCCCTTGTATATTCATATTGCTCATCTTTTTCTAGGTTTGCTGCTGATATTCGCCTTGATAACACTTGGCCATCAATATCGGCAAACCAAAATCATGTTGATGAAGGAGGCAGAAGACCGATTCAGCCTGATTGGTCAACTGACCTCTCAAGAGCTGGAAGGGCTGTTTCGACCCGCAGCACTGAGCGTTAATCTGTTGGCACAACAGCACCTGACCAACGCCAGCACGCTGTCCGAACGCATGGCCAATCTCCCCTACATGGTGACCCTGCTAAAAGGGCAACCCTCCGCCAACGGGGTGTATGCTGGCTATGCCAACGGTGACATGTTCTGGCTCCTGCGCTGGCCTGCCGATACCGATGTACAACACCTTTCTCCCCCCGCAAATACACGCTGGATGGTGAAAAGTATCCAGCATCAGGGGAACAGTACCCTCACGGATATCTTTGCCCTGACCGATGCACTCGCCATCATCGAACACAAGCAAGTAACGGGGCAAACCTTGGATGCCAGAACGCGTCCCTGGTTTATTCAAGCCCAGCAGGCTGGGCGCCTGGTGCAAACTCCACCCTACATTTCAATAGACACTCAGGAGATAAATCTCAGCTTTGTCAAACCAATGCCACACGGGACGGGTGTCGTCGGGGTTGACCTGAGCCTGCGTTCCATCGAACGTTTGCTCAAATCAGCCATGCTCACCCCCAATATGCGGTTGGCCATTGTCAATGAACAAGGGGAGCTGATCACCAGCCATAAAGGGGGAATGATCATTAATGATGAGAATGGTCGCTATCACCTGGCCAAGGTCACAGAGGCCCACTTGCCAATGATCCAGCACCTGATGGATGCCAGTAAAACGCAGCATGTCGATCGGTTGACCTTCCAATCTGCAGCACGAGATTGGCAAGGTACGCATATTGCACTTCCACAGGCTGATCAATCGCGGCTATCACTGTGGATAGCGGCACCAGTCGATGAACTACTGGCCAGTGCCATTGTCATTCGCAACCAGACCTTCCTCTTGTCAGGGCTCTTCCTGCTCCTTGCCATCTTTGCCGCCATTTTTCTGGCCAGAACCGCAGCCAGACCCATTGATACCCTGACAGCAGAAGCAAGCAAGATTGCCCACTTCGATTTCAATGAGCCCATCAACGTCGATACCTACATTGCGGAAATCATCGATCTCTCCCATGCCATGGGCAACATGAAATCGACCATTCAACGCTTTTTGCATCTCTCAATCTCCATTTCCAGCGAAAGCAGCTTTCCCCAGTTACTGGCCAGGGTACTCACTGAAATGCAGCAACTCACCGGCGCCACAGGTTGCATGCTCTATCTCTCCGATCACCACAACAAGATGCTGGAACTGGCAGGATTATGCTGGAATGGCGAAGTACAGGAACAGCTGCCGACTCACAATATTGGCATGCTTAACCAGCCAAAACACCCGTTATTCAAGACCTTGCAAGGGTTCGAACTGGACCCTGTCGCATTGGTCACCAGTGAGCTACAGCCCCTCTTTCCCTACCTTGAGGAGACCAACGCCCCGCTCACTTTTTGGCCAATAGCCCTGAAAAATCGCGATGGCCAACTGCTTGGCACCATGGTGTTCCTGATTGATGAACAGAAGAAGGCCCTGACTCCGCAGCGAATGGCGTTTGTCAAAGCCATATCGTCCACGGCTGCCGTCGCGCTGACCACCCAGCGACTGCTGGAAGAGCAGCGCAATCTGCTGGAGGCTTTTATCCAACTGATAGCAGGAGCAATTGATGCGAAAAGTCCCTATACCGGCGGCCACTGTCAACGGGTGCCGGAGCTAACCAAAATGCTGGCAGAGGCCGCGTGTCAGGCTCAGGATGGCCCTTTCAAGCACTTCACGCTTGATGAAAAACAGTGGGAAACCATCCATATCGCGGCCTGGTTGCACGACTGCGGTAAGGTCACTACCCCGGAATTTGTGGTAGACAAAGCAACCAAGCTTGAAACCTTGTACGATCGCATTCACGAAATCCGCATGCGCTTTGAAGTACTGAAACGAGACGCAGAGATCGCCTACTGGCAAGCTCGTTGCCATGGCAGTGATGAACCCGAATTAAACGCTGAACTACAAAAACAGTGGCAACAACTGGATGAGGAATTTGCCTTTATTGCTCGCTGCAATGAGGGAGGCGAATTCATGGCAACAGAGGATATTGCGCGGCTGCAGCAGATTGCTAGCCGGACCTGGCAACGAACCCTGTCCGATCGCCTTGGCATTTCTCAAGATGAACTGGCACGTAAACAGCAGGAAAACGACTCCCCGCTACCGGTGACCGAGCCGCTACTGGCGGATCGACCGGATCACCTCTTCACCCGCAGCGACCGCGAACGCCTTGCCGCCGACAACCCTTGGGGATTTCAAGTCAATACCCCTGAATACCTCTATAACCGGGGTGAACTCTACAACCTCTCTATCCGTAGAGGAACATTGACTGAAGAGGAACGCTACAAGATCAATGAACACATGATCCAGACCATCATTATGCTCAACAAGCTGCCCTTCCCCGCCAACCTGACACAGGTTCCGGAAATTGCCGGGGGACACCACGAGAAAATGGACGGTACCGGTTACCCCAAACGTCTAAAGCGTGATGAGATGAGTATCCCCGCCCGTATGATGGCCATTGCAGATATCTTCGAAGCGCTGACTGCTGGCGACCGACCTTACAAGAAAGCCAAATCTCTCTCGGAGGCAATCCGCATCATGGGGTTCATGCAGCAAGATCATCATATTGATCCCGAACTATTTGCCCTCTTTCTTCGCTCAGGCGTCTACCTGCGTTATGCCGAACAATATATGAACCCGGAGCTTATCGACGAGGTGGATATTGCCCCCTATCTTGCTAGCACCTCATTGAGCGACACGTAACAGCAGACCATACCTAACGAGGCTACCGTTACCTCCTTTTTGCCGTTGAAATACAGCTAACCAACTCTGGTTGGGTACTCATTCATCCATGATGCGGATGACGCTCCTATGGTGCCTGTCACGACTCAACAATGTCATCACCTTGGCTGGTTCAGCCTGAAGGGGTTGATGATCGTCATCGTTTATCGCGCATCCTGATAATGCCAAAGGAAAGGGAGGCCAAGCCTCCCATCATTATTGATTGAATGCAGATCTGCGCCAGCGCGAGCACGGATCACGCTTTTGGGGCAACCTTTGCCACCGGGACATTGGCATGGATCTTGGTTTTATGATGCTGCTTTTTCACTACTTTGGTTTGAGTGACATACGGAGCCGCAGCATTCACCGGAATGGCAGCCATGGTGAAGCCAGAAGTCAGGGCAAAAACAGCAGCAACTGCCAAGGGGATGATTTTTTTCATGGTCACTTTCCTTATTTGAGTGATGGAGTCGCTCTCCATGACTTCATCCTACGACCTGACTCGGCTAACTTCCGTGTGTAGTTGGTGACGATATGTATCCGAATGTATAAATCAAAATGTAAAGTTTATGAGTTGTCGATGATATTGTGTCTGTTAAGGCCTTTTGGCGAGTCGTGAGGAGTCATTGGGATATGCCATACTAACAAACGTGATGGCTCTTGACGGCTATAGCAAAAGAACCAGCGCTTATGCTCATAAAATGACCTTTGTGGTGGGAATTCATGGATCCAGTACAGCAACAAAAGCTGATTGAACAACTCATTCCCCAGCTGCGAAAAAAGAATTTCGCAGATATTTTCGCACAGCTCACTGAGGCCGAGAGCAATAATGGCCGCTTTCTGCTCAAAATGGAGCTACAGCGCAAATGCGCCGCCTCTCGCAGGGTCATCGATATGCGAGACGCCTTGGCAGATGAGTGTCAAGTCTATGAATTTAAAGGCATGATCCACTTCATGCCTGCAGAGGCGATCAGCCTGTTTCAGACTCAATGCTACATTTACCGTGATGCCTACACGATGGGCGTCTACGAGATGCTGCAGCAATGGCAGAAACAGCGGCAACAAGCCAGAGTGAAAGGTAAAAGCACTACACCGCTCAATCCTTTCCAACAATATGAAGTCAAGACGATCGCATTTTCCAGTTATTTTGGCCGACGCCAAGAGCGCATGCATATCAGCTCAGAGGTGGAAGTCAGGCTCAAGGATGGAACCAAGCTCCACGCCAAAACATCAGACCTTTCTCATGAGGGCATTCGTATCTCGGTGCCTTATCTACCGACCTACCAAACGGGTGATCAGGTAGACGTTATCTTTACCGGTCTGGAACAGGACCACGCTAATCCAGTATTACAGCAGCCAGTGCAGTACCAAATCTTGGGTGAAGAGAATAAAGAGGGGCGATTCTGGCTGATCTTGATCCGAACTGGTGATAATCCAACCTTTGATACCTTTATAAAAGAGTTCATTAAGATCAATAAGGGGCATCATCGGATAAGCGTCGATCACCTGCTGTCGGCGGCCATCATTAAAGGGCACGAGCAGTTCTATTTACCACGAATGACTGGCATACCACTCTTTTTTAGTTCAGGTGCAACCCCCAAGCTGGAGATAGCCCTGCGCAGCGAGAACAACCAGCACCTTCTCGAATACTGGCGGGACGAAAAAAACCGTGACGTACTGGCTGGGCTGTTTTCTGTCGAGCGAATGAAACGACTCTGCCCAACACCAGGAACAACCAGAGAAACGCTGATCTACAGCTTTGCCCATACCGTGCAGAATAAAGTCTACTTCTTCTCGGCCACAGCAGAAGAGTTACAGCTAAGTGGTTTGACCAAACTGTTCTTTCAGGTGGGAGCACATCGCCCCAGCTGGCGCGTCTATAAGTTTTCAGTGGAAGCATGTGAACTTGCAGAAGCGGACCTTGGCCAGATTATGGGACTCGAAGGGTCTCAATTACAGGACATCCAGTTACTGGAACGCATCAAACAGATAGGCTATTGCGGTTCATTACAAGAGATCAGCCAAGACTCGCATCGCGAAGAGTTCTGCCAGGAAGGGGGGACAATAAACAATCCCAACGAGCTGCAACGATTTGGCCACGAACAAGAGTGCATGCCCTTCGAGATCGAGGTCTTGCAATACGTTCAGCTACGCAAGGAACAACGTTACATCCACAAAACACAAGTAACTGTCAGCCACAACGGCAAATCCTGGCAAGGCTTAACCCGCGATATCTCCGCCCACGGTATGCAGATTGAGCTGGAGGAAGCCTTTATCGGTGAGAAAAACGATGTGCTTACCCTTGCCCTGCCCCGCCTGCAGGAGCTGGCTAAAACGACGGACTTGCAGCATCTACCCTACCGGCTAGTCAGTCTCAACATGACCCGTACGGTATTGCATCTTTGCATCGAAGGCGATACTGCCCGCCACATTGGCCGACAGTTCTTCAGTCTGCTTATCGAAAATAACCAGAAAAAACTGAAAGCAGCCCCAGAACACCGCCGCTATCGCGGCCTTGCCAGGGCTTTACGCAATATCTACACCTGCCATCTTTTCAACACCCCACTGTATATCAACAAGCTGAATGGGAGCCCAAAGCCAGCCTCTATTGGCAAATCCCTCAAACCACGCCCATTACACAGACTACTCACTGTTTGCACTTCGCATCCGGAGCAAGGCAACCTATACCCACTGTTTCAAGGGGACTTGCTTAAAGAGGTGCTAATGACCCCACTTCGTCACCTGGAACGAGATGACAAACCAAAGCAGGAAGAAGTCTACGTATCGTACGTGCAAACCAATACAGGTTGGCCCCAAATCAGTAGCTGCCTCGCCAACTCGTTCAATCATGTACAAGAAAAGCGTCAATTTATCGAGCAGGCATTACAGCAAGGAGAATTCTATTCAGTACTGGTCGGCATCTCCCGTACAGGTCGACCAGACATCAACTTCGTCGCTAACGAGCTGGATACCATAGCTAAATTTGCTATCCACAAGGCGAAGAAACTGGAGGAAGACCTTTGGAGTGTGATCGGGGTCGGTGAGCTCACCGATACGACTGAAGCAACGCTGTTCCGACTAGGCATCACGCAGCCATTAACCTAGCTGGCAAACCGTTTCGCAACAGCAGCACGGGCTATCAGCTCTATCGGGTATGCAGGGATTTGTTGATCTCTTTACGGCGACCACAGGGGAGCGTAGTGACTTTCCGGTAATACCAGATGCCGTGGGGACTGAGCCAGAGATTCATCAATGAGCTCCTCATCGTCCACATAAAGTGGATGACCAAGGGCGCTTGGAAGGTAACTTATTGAATTGCAGAAACAAGTGGTGGCCCTACCAGCCACATCCCGGCACTCGAGTCCCCCGCCTTGGCTGCTACCTTCCGGTCCTGACCAGGTCGACGGGTTATCAATGCGAGCCCAAATAAATCAGGCACTTGGGGATGGTCTGATTGCCATCACAGTGTTCTGAAACCTCAACAAGCGAGAATCCGCCGCAAGTACGGTCATCCACATCAAGTGGACATGCTTAAATGGGTAACAAACAGGACAATCCTACCCGCCCTCCGGCCATAGCTCAACAATCGACCCAATATTGAGCAAAATAAGATCCAATGATAGCCTTAGGTCTCACTTAAACCCGAGGCGACATATGGCTACGAACACAGGCAAAGGCTATCGACAAGGTTCCGTCAACGACCGTACCCAAGTTCAGAACCCGGTTAATGGGAACTGGACGAAACGCGATACGGATAGCGGCAAGTTTATCGAGCAGAAACAAGGTGGGGAGCCATTCAAAGGGGTAGCCAAAGAAACCGACAACCGCCGTAAGTGAACTAGCTATTAATCAACCAAAACCGTGGAGTCAAAACTCAGGGTTAAATCGGTGCCAGCTCATTTGCTGGCACCTGTTCAGTTTTCTAAATAGATGTCACTCTTGCAGACGAAGTACAGGAAGCTCATCCCAGATCAAAGGGTCTTGCTCGGTTCCGCCCGAAAAATTCCAAAGACCAAAGGTTGGCTGCAAGGGACGATAAGTACTTGATAGACCATCCAAATCCCACGTTGTTACATAGAACGCAATACCATCCAGGGAATCAGGACGCCCCAACGAAGCACTGGGAAAATCCAGGTTTATAGTGCGAGATGCCTTGTCAACCATGATGGTCGGTGCAGGCGTCACTGCATCACCATAACGAGTGGCACTCGCCCCCTTGCTGCTATAGAGACTATTCTGCCAACCGAACACCAACAATTGTCGCTCCCAGGTTTGTCCGCCTGGCATGGTGGCATTGAGCTTCGGTAAAACCTGCAAGCCATCTTTGACACCAGGAAGATGGATGAAAATGCTGAAACCAACATGATCGAATCCCAGTGTAGGCAACCAGGTATCCGTCACACTAGCCATCTGCAGGCTTAGACGAACGTTGCTACCAACCTGGTAAACACTCGCCTTCTCGATCGCCATCTGCGGTGCGGCTTTGTCATAGCTAGCATCACCAGGCAAAGCATATCCCCCGTTCGGACCACCGTTTCCATCCATGGCATCGCCACTGTCATCCAGAGTCTGACTAGGTACTGAAGGGAAGTTGAGAAGGCTCTTGAAATGGATATCGGCGGTCGAGTTACCTGTTCGCTCCTCAAAAAGCGCCAAACGGTGACTTTGCTCACCCACTTGGAAATGACGAACACTCAGCTGCCCTTGCCACTGCCCAGCTTCATCAACTGTGACACGCGACGCAGTATCTAACTGCCCATCAATTACTAGCTGGAGTTGAGTCCCAGGTGTACCTGTCCCGTTCAAAGATAAATCGGCATTCAGCACACTCCCCTCAAGCGGTGTAGTCAATGTCATAACATGCTCCTGAGGAGGAACTGCGGCTGTCCCATCGGCAATGACCATCACAGCAGACTTGGGCGGCAAGGCTTGGGTCAACGTTCCATCTTCAGCGATCACAATTTCATGTTGTTCGGACACATTGAGAGCACTGAGGATACGTAGACGTGTGCCAGCAGGCAGCCCTGTGCTCATTTTGTTGAGAAGAATCTGCTCGGGAGCAGTGTTGAGGATAACGAGTAAATCGCTTCCTTCCATATGACGACGGTACGCAAATGCACCCGATCCGCTTTTCTCCTCAACTAATATGCTTAGGTCACCTCTGGATAAAACCTTGTTCTGTTTACGTAGATTTGTCAGAGTCTGAATAAATCGATACATGTCAGAATCAGGGTTGAATGAATCTATTTGACGGCCATCTTCTCGATATCCCCCCTCAAACATGGCATCACGGTGAGCAGTAAAAGCTTGCTCGGTTCCCTGATAAAGTACGGGAATACCAGGGAGAGTTAACATGGTGAATAGTGCTTGTTTTAGGTCATCCAAATTGCCCTGAGCAAGGAAACGAGCCATATCGTGATTCTCGATAAAATTACCAAGACGATAGGGGTTGGGATACATTTCCATCATTTTACGCAGCCGAAAACCTAGCTCCGCAGTAGGACGACCACCAGCAAATACCTGAGTCATGGTCGCTTGTAACGGAAAGTTGAGCAGTGATTCTAGCTCTGGCTTCTCTTTTGTACCAAGATAGGAGATCAACTTTTCCTCCCCCTCGGTCTTGTAAGGGCTAGAGCTCTCAAAAATCTCACCCAAGCTTAGAAAATCATTACGACCTGTCTCTTTGGCTTGATTCAAGATGCCATCCTGAGCGTGAAAAAAATCATGATAAAAATCATGCTCAACAAATTTGACAGTATCAACTCGAAAAGCATCTACCCCTACCTTGTCAATCCAGTAGCGATAACTTTGCTTGAGGTAATCACGAACTGCAGGGGTAGATGTATTGAGATCATCAAGGTCAGAGAGCTGGTAAGTCAGCTGTTGTTCCTGCTCATTGTGATCGATGATCTGGGGAGTCCAGTGATATATGGCAGCCTGCTGTGCCTCAGAAGAATTGCAGTCATTAAGCGCCAAAGGCGATGGTAGCGATTGCCCCGCAGCTAATGCCCCAGGTATCAGCTCGAAGCCCTCACAAGGTTTAGATGGATCATAAGTTCCTGAGTATGTGAAAAAGTTGCCAACATGATTGACTACTATGTCTTGGATGAGATACATCCCTCGCTTATGAAGATCCTCTGCAAGAGCCTGATAAGTCGCCAAATCGCCGAAGTGCTCATCGATCTTCTGCATATCACGAGCCCAATAGCCATGATAACCCCCGTAATTCTGGGCTGGATCCCACCATTGATTAGCCACCGGAGGTGTCATCCAGACAGCTGTGGCCCCCAGTTCAGATATGTAATCCAACTTCTCACGGACACCACTGATATCACCCCCACTAAACTTCTTATCACTGGTGGGATCAAATTCACCGGTTCCTTGGTCATTGTTAGAGGGATCCCCATCATTAAAACGGTCTATCATTAGAAAATAGACTATTTGATCACGCCAATCCGGTGAAGATACATGACGATATGAAGATGATTCGCTGTTTTCGTTACTGCTGAAGCAACCGGTCATGGCGAAAGAAATCGCCGTAACCAGCAGCCCCAGGCGGGCTTTTTTTATCTTATTCATTTTATTTCTGTTCTCAGTGAAAAACCGTCAGCATTGTTACCAACTCATCCCTGTGTAGAATTATCATTTGGTGCCAAAATCATAGCTCTCCACGCCAAGTTACAATTCTGTGACTAACCTCACGCTCCCAATGCATAGGCCCGGCATCTGCCGGGCTGCGTCTTTATTTTCCTACAGTAGCCATATAAACCTCAGCAAAGCTGATGAGACCAAGATATTTCATCATGCAGTCCAACCTGTCAATAAAACCGATAGAGACAAGAATGTTGCTCGTTTCATCATCCCCCCTCTGTTACATTATTAAAATACTCATCCACAGTTATATACTCTGGGACACTCATTAAATATTTCAGAGTACAAAAAAAGGGGGCTAGCATTACACGCCACAAAACTAGCATGTAATGCCAACCATAAAATTTGTGATATAGATAAAATCACAATCTTTTTGAAAAAAAACCTACTCCAGCATTATCGAATATTAGGCGGTGGCCATTGCTACTTTCGAACTCAAAGCTCATTGGTTTATTCCCATCAGGCCAATTGATAAGTCCTTGCCATTCCCAACCATGAGGATGTTCTAGACCAACTAGAGATTGAGCGGGCAATCCGACGACTCTCACTCGATCCCAACCTGATCGGCTAAACAAACGAACCAAAACACATTCAGCTCCATCCAAAGCCACAACACTAATTAGCTGATGGAACACAACTTGGTGCAAACCGAGTAATATTGGACCATCAAGGCAATAGCCCTTACCGCCGTTGTTATCAACATACGTCTGTCCGTCGACCCGATAACTTATGTAGAAACGAAAAGGATCATGTACTGGCAAGCATGAGGTAGACCATATTTCAAGACCATCCCCTAAGGTTCGTTCGAAGGTCGCTTCATAGGGCCGCCATACCCCATCCTTATCCTCCCCGTGAATGGTTACCAACTTTCCAAAGGCAAGGTTTTTCAGGCAAATCCACACTCTGCTTCCTTGACTATGGTGTTGTACTCTCATGTCTGCATGACTGATTGCGTAGTAAAGGCTAACGGCATGCTGTTCCTGAATTAGGGAGAGCGGCTCATAATAACGCTGACGATAGTGACCCGGAGTAACCCCAAGCCACTTTCGAAACACTCGTTGAAAACTGGGGGCATCCTTATAACCTAAGCGCTGGCTTATTTCGCTCGTAGTAAGTCGCCTGTCCGAGAGCAAGCTCTGAGCTTGGCTACGCCGAACTTCTTCGAGTAACTGATTATAGGTAGTGCCTTGGTCACCCAATTGCCGTTGCAACGTTCGGACTGGGGTTTGACGAACTCTGGCTAACTCGGCAAGAGTAAGAGGATAAGGTAGAGACTGAAGCAGCTGCCTCTTGACCTGCTCTAACATTCCCTGTGGTGAGGTCGTAAAATGTGACAGACGATGAAGCATATATCTCAACGCCCCCTTCATTGCCATTAATGACCCAGAAGGCATGCTATTAAACTGTACCGTATCAATGTGTAATGTAGGAGTTCGGTGATAACGGCAAGAAAGAAGAAACGAAGGAAGTTCTTGGGATATACCACGGACTTTCGGCCAGAGTAAGCGCCACTCAAGATCGGGATAACAATACCGAAGACTCAAATACCATAGCTGGATCAACCACCATAAAGATCCATGATTTGGTTCCTCACTGAGCGGGAGAAAGTTGATCGTAAGCCCGAGGTCAGATACGTGCCACTGAGCACACCAATCTAGTCCCAGCAGTGAAAGGCTTTCCCCCCACAACTGCAGTGATGCACTGCTATCCTCCGCACACAGCGCCGCCCCCTCTACTAGCCTAAGCAAGTCATCACATAACCAGTTGAAATCCCCCAAAGTGATGACATCACTCCCCATAGAGAGAGTCAGTTTCTGTACTACCCAACGCCACTCTTGATCGGCCAACACCATGCCTCCTGTTTAAAAATCGCCAGCGTAGTTGAATCAAGAGAGCAAGTGTTAGTAAAACACGCAAACAGTATCGACTTGTGAGAGTTCAAGCAAAAAAGGAGCCCATTTTGAACTCCTTTAATTCGATGCCTTAGGCCAGAATCGCCACTGCTGGAAACAGCAGAAGCAAATGGAATAGCAACAGGATCTGGGTCGGATAACCCTGCACCTTCCCCATCATCTCTTTTGTTCCTTCTGCTAACGCATCGCTATTACGGTAGCAAGGCAGAACGAAGAGTATGGCAAAACCGAGGTAGACCATACCGGCACCAATCTGGTCCACAGTTTCATACTGTGACATCGCTAAATCAATCAAGGGGTTCCCAGCCATGCCATCACGTTTAAAGCGGATAAACCATCCGAACATGATACCTACTGTTGTCATACCAACTGGCGCCAGGGCAACGACTCGCAGCTTACTCTGAGCCATCCCTATCGCCCTCAGCCGCTTTTCGAGGCAGATGAAGCTGATCAGGGCCCAGTGGAATGACCAAAAGGCCGCGACCAACAGCATGATCAGCAAGCCTGGGAAGCGATTTGACCGAAAGCCCGCCATTCCCAATCCAAAGTAGAACACAATGACTACCACTGCAGTTAACCATATCCTCCACAAGTGAGCCTTCAACATCCCCGAGAGATAAGCGTTGTAACTGCATACGCCTCCCCGCAGGTAGGGATTATTGTTGACCTCACTCGAATCTAGCTCTGGGTCTCTACGCAGCGACTGCTTCAGCCACAGACGATAACGGGCCCATTTACTCGTCATCTGTGTCGAAAACGTCTCCCGCTGCTCGAAGAACCGGCCGGACTCTTGTTTCGTCTTCTCTTGTTCCATGTCGTTTTCCTTGTTGTCAAAATCATTCATTCGCCAGACAGTCCACGCAAGATCCGCTGCACGCTAGAGAGGCTGATCCCCGTTCGACGTGCGATTTCGGCCTTGGCTAATCCCCGTTCAGCGAGTGACAGCACCTCCTCCCCTTTAGCCATGGCGGTCGGCTTGCGACCTTTGTAGACCCCACGCTGTTTTGCCATAGCAATCCCTTCTGCCTGACGCTCCAGCATCAGCTCCCGCTCAAACGTGGCGATGGCTCCGATCATGGTCAGCATCAGTTTTCCGGTCGGTGTCGAGGTATCGATACCCAGATTCAAAATCCTCAGAGCAACCCGCTTAGCGTGCAGGTACTCCGAGATCTCCAACAGGTGGCGAGTGTTGCGAGCCAAGCGATCCAGCTTGGTCACCATCACCACGTCTCCCTCACGAACAAAATCCAGCATCAACGAGAGCTGCGGGCGGTCATCCTTAGCCCCGCTCACCTTCTCCTGAAATATCTTGCTGCACTCGGCCAGAGCCTGAAGCTGGGCATCCAGGCTCTGCCCCACAGTGCTGACACGTGCATATCCCACCAGTGCCATGGTCTCCTCCTGGTCAATAGGGCAAGGTACAATGACGCGGCGGGTCAAAAGGCCGAAAGGAACCCATGTGACCGGCAAAAAGTGCTGTTTTCGCTCGCGTCACACGGGCTTGGTCTATTGACCTGTGCCAGTGATACAAATGAAAACGGGCCGCTCCGTGATGGAGGGCCCGCAGGGGTTTTTAGGTGCCCATAAAGGGCCGAGATATCTGTTTACTACATATGTTAGAGCTACTCGCCGAGGAGCCTAATGACAAAGGGACTCGTTTTTATCTGAATAGTACATATGTACCATGCAGGTAGCGTCACCCCATCCTGACGAATTAACGGACTCGTTATGATCTGAATGGTACATATGTACCATGCAGGTAACGCCACCCCATTCTGTCAGCATGACGGACTCATAATTATCTGAATAGTACATATGTAGGTTGCAGGTTCGACTTAATGATGTGTTGTACTACCAGGCATCCGCAATACCTTAGCCAATTCAGCCTTCTTGACCTTACGTTGCTGGTGAATAAACAGAGTGCCACTGGTCAATACTGCCAAGGCCAAGGAACTCAGGATCATCTTCTTCATTAGTATTCATCTCCATTCATGTTGTAGAAGTGTGGTGGCATATAGCGAGCCATCATCGCGTTGACGATGACCGATGCAAATGCCGTCAATGCCGCTTTCAAGGCATCGAGCAGCAGGGCTTTCGTGAAGTCGTTCATAACAGTCACTCTTGGGAAATATCCAAGTGGTAAACCTCCATCCGGTAATAGGTGAGAAAGTTCCTCTCCCAGAGCCGGTAGAGGTCCATGGTTATGGCCAACGGCCGTTCTCCACACCAGAGCTGGGAGGCCAGCCCGGCGTTGAAGTCAAAATCGAGATCCTTTACCAGCTCGCCACCGAGGTAAGTGAACTCGGTGACGTAGGCCATCCCCCAGCTACCAGCCCGTTTTTCCAGACGGATTTCGACCGGACGGTAACCACCCGTGTCGGCGGAATAATCGGGACTGCGGAAGTTGAGAGTCAGGGCGGTGGCATCGGGGTGGAGGTCGATTAACTTGGCGAACAGAGCCTGTAGCGGTTTGGATGGGGTCATAGCAGCCCCCTGTCGGCAAACGAGACGATGTCATGCTGTCCCACCACAAAGTGGTCAAGCACTCTCACGTCTACCATCTCAAGCAGCTCCTTGAGACGAACTGTGACAGCCTTGTCGGC
Source organism: Aeromonas sp. MdU4 (assembly GCF_041929505.1). Classification (NCBI taxonomy): domain Bacteria; kingdom Pseudomonadati; phylum Pseudomonadota; class Gammaproteobacteria; order Aeromonadales; family Aeromonadaceae; genus Aeromonas; species Aeromonas sp. MdU4. The sequence continues at coordinate 402,455 of NZ_JBHFMW010000024.1, forward strand.
GTCTGAGGGATCGACCATACCAGAGGGATGGTTATGGGCCAGAATGACCGCTGCGGCGTTTTTGTTGAGAGCCGCCTTGACCACCTCACGGGGGTGAACGGTGCCAGCATTGATAGTGCCGAAGAACAGCTCTTGGTAATCGAGTAGCCGATGCTGATTGTCGAGCAGCATGACGGCGAACACTTCCCGCTCGTATTCACCCATCTTGAGCCGAAGGAAGTCTGCGGCCGCTTTGGGCTGAGTGAAGGCATGGCCCAGATGCCGCTGTCGGCTCTCCAGAATGGCCAAAGCTTGATTAATGATGTGATCGCCCTGTCCGGGGTGATCATCATAGTGGTGTGTCATAACAGTAACCTCGCGTCGTTTGGATACACGAGTTACTTATGCCAAGAACACTCCGCATTATTGATAAATTAAATACTGGACATTCAGGTATAAGCCAAGTGATGACTCACCCAGCACCCTCTTGTCAATATACCTCAAGCAATGTTATTAATTACTTGGGTTGATAATTCCAGGTAAAACAGGGTTCTGTTTAATCCACATGGTGTTTGGCAACACATTCGACTTACGGCAATCGATATAAGCCAAACGAAACCAACCATGAGGAAACACCTATGCGTTATCAACACGAAGTACACAGCAGCTATTTGTTAATGAGTCGCACACTGGCGCAAAGTTTGCTCGGCCAACACAAGCTGAATATTCTTTTTTCAGATTGTGACCATGCTGGCACACAAGCATTGTGGATTGTGCCTTGTGATGAAAATCCGATTCAGGGCCGTCTATTCGGTGAATTAAACGTAACACCGCAGCAGATTGCCAAAATCCATGAAATCATGGACTTTTATGGCGTTGATGGCGGTGTTGCCCAGAATACGATGGCTACCGATATGGCTCCATTACCGGTATTGAGATGCGTTGCAGATACTATCTATCATTGCGTCAGATAACGCCAAATTACTTGAGCTGCTTGCTATAACCACAAGGGGTCCTTCGGGACCCATTGTTCATTCAACAGTTAAGATTACCCAACCGATTGCAACACCAAGCGAGGTAATTAATCTGCCGATTTCTATGCATTAATACGATCTTCTCTATGCTACCGATGATAAGAAAAGTTCATAGATATGCCTCAAAATCGGCAGTTGACCATAATCACCTCTTCCCCCTCCTGTTATTAGGCTGGGGAACAATGATGCCAATTAACCCCACTTAATTCTGATGGCTCAATCCCCCCTGCAAGCCTTTGAGCAAGATATCCAGGAGTAGGCTCTGGATACGGTTGGCCGCCTCGGGCCGAGAGAGGTAGTCCAGCGACATGCCGTTCTGGATATCCATCCGCTCGATCACGGCCGCATCAACCGCCTTGGGATAGTCACCCAGCATGATGGCGTCGCGGGGGTTATTTCGCACCTGATCCATCAAGGGCTGGTTTTCCGCAATCTTGCTGGCCATCCCCTGCAGCCAATCCAGCTTGTCCCCATCAGTCACCTCTGTACCGAACAGATCGTTCAATTGCTCCAAGATGTGAGAGAGGAAGTCTTTCTTCTCTTCTTTTGCTTTGGCACTGCCGAGCGCCGAGATGCCCTGCAAACCATTGCCGCTTGCATCAGCTTTGAGCTTGAGATCCTGAGTTCGCTTGGCCTTGAGGTTGTAATGGCTCAGCAACACTTGAGAGAGATCAATCTCGTCCTCCTCCAGCACCTCCTGACGCAACATCGGCAGCAGGTGGCGGGCGAACACGCAAAGCCGCTCCAATGATTCGTCATCAAAGGCGGTGATCTGGGAGACAAACTCATAGAACCGCACATAGCTGTTGAGATCTTTCTTGAAGAGATCCAGCTCGCCCCTGGCTTCGGTCGCTTCTTTGACCCGCCGTTCAGCATTTACCTTGTCAGTCGCAGACCCGCCTTCACGCTCGATGCGTTTGAACATCTGGCGACACTCCCGCACAGCTTCACTCGCCAGCTTGTAACGTTTGGTGAACCGCTCGACTGCCGGTTTAATATAACCGGGCAAGGCTTCGGCCCCACGCTTGGGATCGAAATAGGCATCGCTAAACGCCTCCACCTCGCTCCAGGTAAAGATGCCCGTCGCTTTCAGCTTGTGGAACAGGTCATAGACTAGATTGGGATCGGAGACGGTATCGAGGGTGGCTGTCTCAAAATATTTTTGGAACTCCTCCAGCACATCCTGCGGATCATTCACGAAATCGAGCACAAAGGTGCTCTCCTTGCCAGGATAGGTGCGGTTGAGGCGAGAAAGGGTCTGGATGCAGTCCACTCCTGTCAGCTTCTTGTCCACATACATGGCACACAGCTTGGGCTGATCGAAACCGGTCTGAAACTTGTTGGCCACCAGCATCACCTGATAGTCCTGGGTATCGAATGCCTTACGCATGTCCCGCCCATTAAGCTCGGGGTTCATGTTCCGCTCGTTAAAGCTCTGCCCTTCCTCTTCGATGTCGCCAGAGAACGCCACCATGGCACGAATAGCACCATAGCCCTGCTCTGTTACATACTTGTCGAACGCCAGCTTGTAGCGAACCGCCTCCAGCCGACTCGACGTCACAACCATCGCCTTGGCCTGCCCTCCCAGAAGATTGGCCACGTTGGTGCGGAAATGCTCAACGATGATCGCCACTTTCTGGCCGATATTGTGCGGGTGTAGCCGCACCCACTTGGATAGCCTGATGCGAGCCTTCTTGGCATCCACTTCCTTATCTGCCTCCTCTGCCTTCATGGCGAGTTTGTAGGCAAGCGAATAGTTGGTGTAGTTCTTCAGCACGTCGAGGATAAAACCCTCCTCGATCGCCTGACGCATGGAGTAAACATGAAATGGCTTGGGCTTGTTATCCGGGCCAAGCGGCATCGCCGGGTTCGCTGGGCGGCCAAACAGCTCCAGCGTTTTACCCTTCGGGGTTGCCGTAAAGGCGAAGTAGCTGATGTTCTGACTGCCACCGCGAGCGGCCAGCGTCATGTTCATCACATCTTCGCCACTGAGCTCCTCTTCCCTATCCAGCTGCTCGGCCATCAATACCTCACGCAACTGACGCGCCGTGCTGCCGGTCTGGCTTGAATGCGCCTCATCGGCAACCACCGCAAAGCGAGAGCCTTTCAGCGTGGTCGACTCCTGAATAGCCTTGAGCACATGAGGGAAGGTTTGAATGGTGACGATGATGATGGGCGTGCCACTGGCCAGTGCATCGGTAAGCTGTGCTGACTTGGAGCCATCTCCCTCTTCACGGTTGATGCGGCTCACTACCCCATCAGCATGGTCAAACTGGGCAATGGTCTCTTGCAACTGGCTGTCGAGCACCGTTCTATCGGTAATCACAATCACCGAATTGAACAACTTCTCCCCTTTATCTAGGTAGAGCGAGGCCAGCTGATGGGTCAGCCAGGCAATAGAGTTGGATTTGCCAGACCCCGCCGAGTGCTGGATCAGGTACTTCTGACCAGCCCCCTCCTGCCCCACCGTGGCCAACAAATTCTGAACCACTTTCCACTGGTGATAGCGAGGAAAAATCATCGTCTCTTTCTTATTCTGCCGCCCCAGCTCATCCTCTTCCACCTTGACCTCAAGGTGCAGATAGCGGCTCAGTATCCGCAGGAAGTTATCCGGTTGCAGGATCTCTTGCCACAGATAACCGGTAGCAATACCCTCCTCACCATTCACTGGCAAGGGCTGATCATTGCCCGCCCCACCCTCACGGGTGCCCTGGTTAAATGGCAGGAAGAAAGTCGAGTCGCCCGCCAGTTTGGTGGTCATCGCCACCTCGAACTGATTCACTGCAAAGTGCACCAGCGCCCCGCGGCGAAAACTCAGTAGTGGTTCATCACGCCCATTGGTCTTGGGCAAACGATCTTCCCGATACTGTTTCTTGGCATTCTCCAGCGACTGCTTGAAGCAAGATTTGAGCTCCAGTGTCGCTACCGGGATGCCGTTCAAAAAGAGGGTCAGATCGATACGGCCATCATAGCCATGGGGGCTATAGACTAACTCGGGCACAACCCGCAGCCGGTTGGCTTGATAACGAACCAGAAGCTCGGGATTCAAGTCATGATCAGGCTTGAAGCTGGCGACCTTGAGTCGATGGCCGCGATCTTCAATCTGATTACGCAGCAGCCACAGGGTTCCCCCCTCACTGCGTTTAAGCTGGCGTACCGCACCGTCCAGCAAGTGGCGTTCCGGCTGCTCGCCATAGGTCTTGCAGAATTTCTGCCACCCCTCAGGCTGGCTCTCTTGCACAAAGGCGATCAAGTCTTCCGGGTAGAGTGCTCGCTCTTTGTCGTAATAAGATGACGACCCCACCAGCCAACCCGAAGCGGCCAGCTGCTCGATGATATGGTCTTGAAACGCCTTTTCCCGTGCTTTGTTATCCATTGTTATTCCAAATCATATTCTTGTCGCTTTTATTCATATCCAGCTGAAAACGGATTGAATTGCATCACCGATTGTTCTTTCCACTCATCGCGCTACCGGGGACACGATAGTCCATTGCATCGCTTTTCCTACTTTTGACTTTATCCAGCAAGCGGCCTTTACAAAAGCGACACAGCTTTTTGGTGCTGCCATCAGAGAAACGGTAAACCCAATGCTCCATGTGGTTCACTTTGCACTGCTGGCATTTAGCTAGCCCCGTTTCCCTCATGCCTCTCATCGTAACCAGCTCCACTTTCGGCTTTTTCACCACGGGTGTGTTACGATTTTTTTCTACCAAGGACGTTACGTGTGCACCATCTGTCAAATCTAACTTTTGTATACCAGATGTTGATTCGGTTACTTTCGGTACAATATCCCAGTTATGACGCTTCACTAGATGCATAAATAGACGGCTTTTAGACACTACCTCATGACATAGATTGCAGATAATCTCTCGTCGATTAGCGTTTCTCATACACCCATTTCCTAAAGCATGTGTGACCAAGTAAGCGTTATAACCGCTTTCATAACGAACTAAGGCTAGTTTCTGAGGCTTCAACCAAAAAGGGTGAGAGCACATCCCGGATAACAGGCCAATCCTGTGAGAAAAAATCGGAGATCGGCTTATGTAGGTCAGCACAAAAACGATCTTCATCCATGCTATCGCGCTCGTTAAAATTTAATAATTTACAGCTATAAATGGTGGTCGTCGAATTAGTTAGACTCGATTTTCGGCCATAGATACGTGTCCATTTTTCATTATCAATGACATGGTTAAATAGTTGTTTACGAAAATGTTTCAACGCGCTGGGACCAATCTTCAGGGTCAGTCTTATATCTGCAGAATTAAAGTGGAATTCAAACAAGAGCACCCGGCCACTTTTGGTCCAGGTTGAGCTTTGCATTTCTGGCTCACGGCGATCCCATGGCAGGTAGGCATAACGAGCTGATGTAGAGGTACTGATATCTTCCACCCATTGATGTTCAGCTAAGTAAGGGGCTAGCAAATCATTGAGCCACTGTTGCTGCCCCTGCTTACGGTTAGCCTGCTGGGAGGTATGTTCAAAAATCAGATCCAGGGCTTTTTGGTGCTTCTTGTAAATGCGGCGGCAAAGCTCCGCAATCTCGGTATCTTCCATAAAATATCGCTTGAATAAGGTGATGTAGTGCTCAATGCCGATACGGGCTGATGGCGGGATCTGGTGGCCATAATCGGTGACCAGTTCGCTCAGGCATTCAATCACCTGGGCATAGCTCAGGTTTAACCAACCATCGCGACTGGCCTCGCTACCGTCGAGGGTCAAGAAGACAAAGACCTTACGATACTCGGGATAGCGGCGATGTACGGACTGCTCATACCGTTCCAGTTGATTGCCGTGCTCACCGGCATCAATCTTGTTCTCGATAACAAAGACCTGACGGTTTTGCTCGCTCACCAGCAGCAGATCGATACGATCTTGCTCGCGAAATACCTGCAAGTCGTCGTAATCGCAGAGATCGATATCGAGCAGGGATACTTCGCCACTACGCCGATCCGGCAAGTCATAGAGCAACCTTGAAAGCAGCGACTCAAAGAAGCGAGAACCCAAGCCATGGGGCTCGCGGGGATTAAAGAGGGTGCCGAGAAAGTGGGAGTGGCGGATCTCCTGACGCACCATCCCCATCGCTTCAAACAGGTTGAACTCCGAGACCATGCCTCCCAGCTTATCGAGCTCCTTGCTATCGAAAATCAGCTCGGTTAGCCAGCGGTACTGCTCGTCATTGCTGGCTGGAGCGATAGCATCAGTCGCCCCGGTTTGCGGTAGTGAACTCACGCAGCAACCTCTTCTGCTGGTGGCTCCCAGCCCCGCAGATCGATCTTGCCGGTGACGGCGGCGGAGATCAGGGCTGTGCGGCGTTCTTGGAGAATCTTAATCTGCTCCTCTCCAAGCTGCTGTAATCGATCAAATCGTTTCGATTTTTCATCTAATACTTCTACGATCGCCTTTTGCTCAGCCCTTGGTGGCAACACAACTGGCATAGTTTTCAGTAAGTCTTGGCTCAGTGATGCCCGAGTTATCAAATTCATTTCTTTAATGAAAAACGCACGAAGTAACTGGTTTGAGAAATAATATTTTGAATAGTTGGCATCCAAATCATTTGAATTAGGACGAAATCTAATCAAGAAACCCGCAAAGCAAGCATTTTCTATTGTTTTCAAACACACCGATGCAAAACCAATTTCCTCAATCGTTTCTGACGTTCGAGTGAAAAGTACATCACCGGCTAACAGGGAATACCTTTTTCTATTCTCAGGAGTTGACTGTACCAACCCACTCCCTGTCTCAGGTAACACCCTATTTTTGTAGGCATCACCGTAGCTCACAAATGGATAACCAGAACCGAATGCCTCAGCCCCGATATTAATACCATTCTGGCAATAGCCTAGATGCCGCAGCGGTTTGACAATCCAATGCTCTGGCACTTGGCCGAGCCACTCAATGCCGGAGTCTTTCATAGGGGCGTGTGGGTTCAGGCCTTTGGTTACGGCATGGGAAATCACCGCCTGCCGCTTCTCTTGGAGCAGACTAATCAGCCGCAGTTGTTTGGCAATTAGTTCATCGATCCGAGCGGTCTCGTAGTTGAGAAATGCGGCAATTCTAGTTTGTTCTATAAATGAGGGCGCTGCATATATAAAATTAACGAAAGTGTCTTGGTACAGATGGAGTATTGTACTACCAGTCTTATAGTAATCTACAAAATCCTTGAATACTTTTGACTGTAGTAGCCAAAAATAAAATTTCGTTGCCAAATTTCTGCTTAGTGGTCGAATAACAAAAACTCCACTATTCAAAGTGGCTTTATCATTCACTTTTAGATTTTCCACCAGAGCAACTTTGCCGATTGTTCCATCTTTAGTGATCAACAGATCCCCATTGCGTAACTGTATATAGGGATCTTGTTCATATCGCTCTATATCACAGTGATAACAATCACTCCAATTTATGGATTTACCCTTAAAATCAGTTCCAGTAACTAAATACGGCCCCTCATCAGTAAAATCATCTGATTTTAAACCATGCCAACCAACACGGGCTTTAACTGATGCCTCATACTTTACTTTTGTCAATCGCCAGAGTTCAGGGTAATTACCAACCCAAACAAGTCCCGAATCAACGTATCTTTCATACACCTTAGTGCAGTTCATGAATGCACCTCCGCCAGCAGTTGCATGATCTCCTTGGCGACCGCATCGAGATCGGCATCGATGTCCTCCAGATCACGGGGTGGCTGGTACTGGTAGAAGTGGCGGTTAAAGGGGATCTCATAACCGACAATGCCAATCTGGCCATCGAGCGGGTCGGTCTTGCTGGTGTCGATCCAGGCATCCGGCACATGGGGCAGCACCTCACGCTGCAAATACTCGTGAATGTCTTCCCCCAGCGGCACGTTTTCGTTATCGCGCAGATCCGGGTTGGCTTCCGGCTCGCCTTTGCTTTTACACACCTCGGCGGCGTCGTCCTGCTCAGCCAGATGGTTCACCAGAAGCTTAAAGGTCGGAGCAGGCAGCTTGACCTCACCCAGCAACTTGGTCAGCTGCTTTTTAAACTTGTCGCGGGAAAGCAACTTGGCCTCAGCGAACTGGCCCAAGGCAGTCAGGATGGCGGATTGCAAGGTACCATCGAGCTTGGCCCATCCCTTGTCGGTAGTGAGGCTGGCAAGACGATCGGCATCCTGCGGATAGAACGCCAGTTTCAGCGGCCGCTCGATGGTCAGACGGCGATAGCCAAAGGCGCTGGCGGGGAAAATCTTGGCAATCGGGCTCTCTTCATAGCGGCTATAGAGGCTGACAATCTCGCTTAACGCCTCATCGCTCAGCTGCTTGCGCTTGGAACCCAACGATTTACGCATCGGGCTGTGCATATCGCTGGCGTTGATCAGCAGCACCTTGCCCTTACGCTCGGCCGGTTTGTGGTTGGAGAGCACCCAGATATAGGTGGCGATGCCGGTGTTGTAGAACATATCGGTGGGCAGGGCCACCAGTGCATCCAGCAGGTCGTGCTCAAGGATATAACGGCGGATCTCACTCTCGCCACTGCCAGCCCCACCGGTAAAGAGCGGTGAGCCGTTGAGGATAATTCCGATCTTGGAGCCCGCACACTCGGCCGAGGGTTGCTGCATCTTGGCGATGAGGTGCATCAAAAATAGCAAGGAGCCGTCAGATACCCGTGGCAAGCCTGGGCCAAAGCGGCCGTTAAAGCCCAGCTTGGTCGCTTCATCCCGCACCTGCTTTTCAACCTTTTTCCAGTCCACCCCGAATGGCGGGTTGGAAAGACAATAATCAAAGGTCTTGTAGGGCAACTGGTCATCAGACAGGGTATTGCCCAGCTTGATGTTGCTGATCTCCTGCCCCTTGATCAGCATGTCAGCCTTACAGATGGCGTAGGACTCGGGGTTGAGCTCCTGACCGAAGGTGGCCAGCCGTGCGGCGGGATTCAGTTCGTGCAGATACTCCATGCCGCAAGAGAGAAAGCCACCAGTCCCCGCAGTGGGGTCATAGATGGAACGCACAATGCCCGGCTTGCCGAGTGCCTCGTCATCACCGGCAAACACCAGGGAGGTGGTGAGCCGCACGATATCGCGAGGGGTAAAGTGTTCACCGGCTGTCTCGTTGGAGCTTTCCGCAAAGCGGCGGATCAGCTCTTCAAACACCAGACCCATGTGGTAGTTATCTACCGCTTCTGGGGAGAGATCCACGTTGGCAAAAGAGCGAACCACCTTGTAGAGCAAGTCGGCATCTTCCAACAAGTTGATGCTGGCATCGAAATTGAAGTGCTCGAAGATCTCCCGGGCATCCTTGGAAAAGGCCCGCACATAGGCATCCAGGTTATCACCGACATGGGTTTCACCCAGCTTGGCCAGTTCCAGCGGTGAGCTGTTGTAGAAGGCGTGGCCACTGGCATTAAGCAGCAGCTTCTCTTTGGCCAGCTCCGGCATGGCTTTGGTGGTATCCACCATCGCCAGCACCTGGGCCTTACTCGGTGCCAGCACGCACTCAAGACGACGCAGTACGGTAAAGGGCAGGATGATGCGGCCATACTGGGACTGTTTGAAATCACCGCGAAGCAGATCGGCAACCGACCAGATCAGGCTAGCCAGGGAAGAGATATTGGTGGTCATCGGGATTCTCAAAATACGGGGAACTGCCGAAGCATATTCAGGAGCAAACGGAAATGCGGGCAGTTTACCACAGGGAACTGGCTATGGGCGTGATCCCAACCGTTATCCTCAACCCTTTCTTCCCCACTTTGGCCACCAAACCGAACACCCTGCCGTATTTTCATACTGACACGCCGATTTGGTGCTGGCTTACATCCCCATTAACAAAGCGAAATCAGCCTTAAAAGACATACCCTCTGCCGATTTTTGGGCTAATTTAGAGAACTTTTCATTTAGTTAACCACATGAAAAAGTTAAGAAATATGCTAAAAAAACTGGCGAGTAAACCTGAGGGCTTACATCTCGTTTTGGCACGGGGAAAGTGTCGAATCAGAAGGGACTCATAGGTGTAAGTTGAGGGGCTTCTCCGGCTAAACCTTTACCCTAACTAGAACGCTGCATCTCGTTTTTGTATATGCAGCTTTTTTGAAGCCGAGCGAAGAAGGCTAGGATTATCAAATCTGACCTCAAATTGCAAACCCTCCGTTTCGGATGTTTGATCTCAAAAACAGTATAAAGGCAGCAAAAGCAATGCTTTCACTCTTGTTGTGTATCCATCCCTGAGTATATTTCGACCTTGTGTTGGGTAATTTACGTCCCCGTGGCCATGAAGCCAGCTCCCATGATGGATTCCTGGTGGCCACTACCTCAGCATCTGGCAACCCTTTGTTCGAACGTAGACGGACCGCCGATCAGCCTTTGAGATGGCAGATCTAGCCAGTCAAACAATGAGTTATTAATTGATTGTCAAACTGGAGAGAAATCATGTCTCAACATACAAATTGCGATCTCGAGTTCGCTTTGGCCGAAGCAGGCTATCCGCTCAACTTCGAACTTGCCGATATCAAGGCTAAATTCTCTATTCTTGATGTCACTTCAGCCCTTACAGGGCAAGACGTAGAACAACTTGGTGAGATCTATCGGCTGGATGATCGCAGTTGCCCGCTGTGCGGACATAACGATTGTTTCACCTTATATCCTGAAACAAATAGCTTTCACTGTTTTAGCTGTGAAGAGAATGGTGATGTCCTCGACCTCATCGTCAAATACAAGCAAGCCCCAAATGTCTACGATGCTGCTCGCGTGCTGCTACTGGGAGAACTGGATGCTAGTCCCACTACACCGAAGGTCGTGCCTTTGGAACAACCGGTCTACACAGCTCCACCAGCTCGCCTGCAGGAGCTATTCAATCTGGCTGCCCGCCACTATCAAACTCGTCTGGACATTGAGGAGCTGGTAGAACTGCGTGGCCATTCTGAGGAGGTGCTAGTAGGGCTGGACATCGGTTTCTCCGGTGGCCTGAACAAAGCGTTGCGGGATGCTGGCTTTTCCCAAGAAGAACGGCTGGCATCCGGTCTAGTCAAGCCCCGCAAGGATGCACCTGACCAACTTCGTGACTTCTTCCCGAGCGGTGTCTATGTGTTCCCGCACTTCGACCGCAACGGACAAGTCAGTCGCTTCACCTTCAAGGACCCAAACAAGCAGCACCAGTTCCAACTACCGAGCCGCAACTGGCTTAACGGCGTTCAGTTCTACGGGGAAGAGAGTCTGAATGCCCCTGGCCCTGTCGCCCTGATAGAGGGAGAGAATGACCGGCTGTCGCTGGTCGATGCCGGTTGGCCAGGTCCCGCACTAGCAACCATCGGAACACTGTCACAGGCCCAGTTGGAGTGGCTTGGACGTGAACTGGCCGACCGAGACGTCATGACCTTCTTCGACACTGATGAAGCTGGTGACAATTACCGCACCAAGGTGGCTCGGCTCGGCCTCAAGCTGACTCAGGTCAAGCTGCCAGATAGTGTGAAGGACATCGACGAGTATCTGCACGGCGACAATCCACTCCCTCTGCAGGAGCTGGTAGCAGCATTTACTCTGAGAGAACCTATAGTTGAAGCCACGGGTACACAAAATGATGATCTGCAACCAGAATCCGTCACAATTGTCCCCCGTCAGTCCATCTTGGCAGTCGAGTTCCACGACAGCCGAAACGCTGAACGGCTTGTTGAACTATGCGGCCATGACCTCAAGTATGTGCCCGAGTTTGGCAGTTTCCTCTGCTTCAATGGGACCTACTGGGAACTAGACAACCAAACCCCTTTGTTGATGGCCAAACAAGTAGGAGAAGAACTCCACCAGATTGCAAAGCAGCTACTCGATACTGCCAAAGAGAAGGATGACGAGAAGGCCATGGAATGGGGCAAGATGGTTCGCAGCTATGGCACCCGTTGCCTCAGTCGGGCGAGCATCCAGAACATGCTGGAGTTAGCCAAACCGATGCTGCAGATAAAACTCGCCGAGCTCAACGCCAACCCCATGCTACTTGGTGTCGGTAACGGGGTTATCGATCTGAACTCTGGATGTTTCCTTGCTGCTCGTCGAGCCCATTTGCTGACCAGTGCCAGCCCTGCTGTTTATATCTCGGGGGCTACTTGTCCACGCTGGGAGCAATTCATCAGTGAAATCACGTGCGGAGATACCGAACTGGCCACCTTCCTGCAACGCTGCGTGGGCTACTGGATAACAGGCCGTACCGACGAGCAATTGTTGTTCTTCCTCTATGGTAATGGCTGTAATGGAAAGAGCACTTTCATGTCGGTCATCCAGCAACTGCTCGGGGACTATAGTCGGCAGATCAACAGTAACGTCCTGCTGTTTAACCGCAATGCCAGTACCGGTCCGAACCCATCGTTGACAAAGCTGGTGGATGCCCGACTGGTAGTAGCTAATGAGCTGCCAGAGGGCTCTCGCATGGATGAGAACCTAGTGAAAGCCATGACGGGTGACGACATCATTGTCGCTCGGGCCCCTTATGCCAAGAGCGAGATGGAGTTCCGCCCCCGTTTCTCACTTGTCATGGTGGGGAACCACAAGCCTGTGATCCGGGATACCAGTCCCGGCATGTGGCGACGGATGATGATGATCCCCTTCAATGCAGCGTTTACGGGAGAGCAATTAGACCCGTACTTGATGCAGAAGCTTCAGGATGAACTGCCAAGTATCTTGAACTGGGCCATCCAAGGCACCCAGATGTGGCTGGCACAAGGGCTGAAACGGTCGATGCCAGCAAACATCAAAGCCGATGTCGAGAGCTACCGTGCCGAATCCGATCTGGTGGGAAGCTTTTTGGAAGAGTGCACTCAGCCAAGCAGTAACTACAAATGCACCATGGACGAAATCTACGCTGCTTTTAGCCGCTGGGCTCAGCAGAACGGAGAGTGGACCATGAGTAAAATCATCCTCAAGAAAAAACTTGTGGATAAGGGGTTCGAAGCAACACGCTACCGTAACAAGGCTGCAATTATTGGGATTGTGTTACGGGATGATGCATTTGATGCTTATCCAAGTGCATCCCCCGCGCTCCGTCTTGCATCAAATCAGTAACATTTTCGGGGCCTGCGGGCCCCTTTTCGTTGTCGGTTATGGACCACATCACTACCCCATACTGAAGCGGTACTCCGTGATCCTTCAACGTCATAACATAAGCTGTGGAAATCGGTATCGATGGGACGATGGTTGCTAAACCACCATTGCTGTATCAATTTAGGTTCGGCGTGTGCGATACCAAGTCACTCCACCTGAGGGAGATAGCCGCTTGTCTACTTCGAAGAGCTGGGAACAATGAATGACCTCCCGCCAACTACTACATCCGTACAGCTTGGGGGATAACCCAGGACGTCTTTGGCCGATACTGCGGATGGCGTCATGTAACGGTACCCAGCCGTCGTTGCCTATTAAACGCTCTTCACATTTAAGCTGTTGGACTATGGTGGTGTTTTCCCAATTATCGACAGGCTGACCGGGCAGGATTCCGGAGAGAGCAAAATGTTTTCCCTCAGCGGAATTCATAAACTCGTACAGTTCGTTCTTGGCTTTTTCGGCAGTAGTCAGGAAGGAATGTAACGCATCTCTGTTGTCCTTGATGATGTTGGCTACCGTCGCCAGAAAGTCGATTGCCTCCTGGCAACTGGCCTCAGAGTTCAACCCGAAGCGTGACAGGAAATGATGCACCAGCTCATTTCGCAACTCGACCAGCTGTTTGAGCTTTTCGCTCATCCATTCCCCGTCTTCCAGACCAACGCTAATGCTGATGTACGCTCGACCGTTCAGAACATCTTCATCAATTTCTTGCTCTTCCCCCAACATCGTTCTCTGGTTCCACTGACCAACCAATTGACCCAGAGTCTTACCGCCTAGAAGCTGTCGGTCTCGCTCTACGTTAGCAACCAACTCATCGGAAAATCCGCTCACCTTCAGAGTGGGCAGGGCTGCTTTGAGCATCAATTCAAACTGCTGTAACTGGAGGAGACATCGTCCGTACTCCAACGCAATTTGCTCTTTCAAGTCATTCAAATCAGATTGTGCCGTGTCAGGCCTATTGTGTTCCAACGGAGCTCTTCCTTGTGCTCATTAGCATCCAGCTAATAGTGGCTATTTGAGTTGAAGTACCAACTAGATCTTCACCAATGTAACGCGTTCATAGTGCAGCTTCGATAGCGGCTTGTAACTTCTCGACTGCTACCCCACCACCATATCGGTCATAACTGATCGCTCCGTTGGTATGACCCAAGATCGCGGCAGCAAATTGAAGAGGAATACCTTTATCTTTCAAAATTGTCGCTACCGTATGTCTCAAACTGTGGAAATCTTTAGGCACCGGCCGGTTGCGGCTGAACCACTGCCCCCAAAGGTGGCTATAGCCGTCTTGGCGATGGGGCAGTTCGACGAAGAGCCTTCCCCCCACCCTCCCTTGCACAAACGCCAGGAAGCCCGCCTCCAGCACCGCCGAATGGATTGGAATGAGCCGCTTGCTGTTGTCTGTCTTGAGCTTCTGGTCGGGTCTACCAGACTGCACTTTGATACACCAGATGTTATCCACCAGCACCACATCATCGGCATAGAGCTGGCAGATCTCGTTGGCTCGAGCCCCCGTGTAGAGCCCCAACAGGGCTATCCAGCGGCGATAGGGCTCCTGCCTTTTCGCCCATTGGATGAACCTCTGCCTCTCCTCCATCGTGTAACCACTTCTGGCCTTTGTCTCTTTGACCCGCTGCAACTTGAGCCCAGCGAAGTGGTTGACGATCCCCTCCTGATGGTTAGCTAACCAACTAAATAACAGGGATAGCTTCTGCAGATACTTGTTGATGGTGGCCGGGCTCTTGCCAGAGTTCAGCAACCCCTCCTTGAACTTGACCACATCAGCCTTGCTGTAGCCTGCCGCTGGCTTGTCGCCGATAGCCTCGATAAAGGAACCGAGATAGTTTTTCTGGTTCTTTCGCTCTTTGGGTGCCCAGGAGAGGGCCTTCTCTTTCTGATAGCGGTCACTCAGGACCGACAGGAGCGGAGCACGCGGTTTGGTCGCCGGAGTCATCGGCTGGGCTACTGATTGCTCATGTGGGGCAGCAGGCAACTGAATGGGCTTGGGTCTGGAACGCACACAGGCAAGCAGTGTCGCAACAGCTGCACGGGCCGTCAGCTTGTCTCGGGTATGCAGGGATTTTTTGATCTCTTTGCGGCGACCACAGGGGAGCGTAGTGACTTTCCGGTAATACCAGATGCCGTGGGGACTGAGCCAGAGATTCATCAATGAGCTCCTCATCGTCCACATAAAGTGGATGACCAAGGGCGCTTGGAAGGTAACTTATTGAATTGCAGAAACAAGTGGTGGCCCTACCAGCCACATCCCGGCACTCGAGTCCCCCGCCTTGGCTGCTACCTTCCGGTCCTGACCAGGTCGACGGGTTATCAATGCGAG